>DATMCL010000641.1:0-27895 GCA_035558375.1 Polyangiaceae bacterium | reverse complement strand
TCGGGCTCGATCAGACCTCGATCGTACGCGTCTGGCCAAAGCCCGAAGATCTCGACGCCGAGTTCGGTTCCTACCCGCTCATCGAATTCGATCAAGCGGATCTTTTGTGGCGCTATTCGCCGGAAGCGTCCGACGACGGCGGCGGCAATTCTCTTCCGCAAGTGCGTCCGTGGCTCAGCCTCCTCGTGCTCAAGAGCGAAGATTGTTCGTTCTCGCCGCCGACGCCCGAGCAGAAGCTCGGTGTGCTCACGGTGGCGACGGCAGACCTGCACTCGGCCGATACGGCCTGGGCTTGGGGTCACGCGCAGATCGAGGGCAGCAGCATCAACGAATTGGTTCCGGATGAGCTCTTGAAGAGACTCACCGGCGAGCCGGGGTTGTTCACGACGCGCCTCTTGTCCCCGCGCCTGCTCGAGCCCAACGTCGAGTACAGGGCTTGTCTCGTGCCCACGTTCGAACGCGGGCGGCGCGTCGGCGTCGGCGAGCTCGAAGAAGACGATCCGACGAAGGCGCTCGCGACCTGGGACACGGCGAAGACCGACCTCAAGTTCCCGGCCTACTACTCGTGGCGCTTTCGCACGGGGTCGATCGGCAGCTTCGAGCATGCGGCGCGAATGATTCGGCCCATCCCGTTGCCGGAGTCGCTCGGGCGACGCGACATGGATGTCACCGACCCTGGGTTCGGGCTCGTCGACGCTTCGAACGCTTCGCTTCCAGTCGAAGGCGCGCTGATGTCGGTCGCAGCGTTCGACGCCGACCCGCCGGTTTGGCCGGCGGCGATGCGGGACGAGTTCATCGCCGACCTCACCGACCTCTTGAACGAGTCGGCGCATGCGGTCGACCACGAAGAGGACCACGACGAGGACGATGATCCGCGGCTGATCCCGCCACTCTACGGTCAGTGGTACGCGGCGAAGGACCGGCTCACGTCACCGGCAAGCTCGAACCCCGCCTGGTTCTACGAGCTCAACACCGATCCTCGAACGCGCGTCGCGGCCGCGCTCGGCACGAAGGTCATTCAGCGCGAGCAGCAGGCGCTCTTGGCGAGCGGCTGGAATCAGGTGGAGGAGATCCGCACCGCCAACGACCTCCTGCGGGTGCTCCAGCTCGCGTTCGGAACGCTCGGGCGCGTGTTCACGCGCCACTTCGAGTCGCAGAGTGTGGAGCGCCTCTATCAGCTGACCCAGCGCATGCATGGGTTCGTCACGTGTGACGGCAGCAGCATCTGCGGGAAGATCGGGGCGAGCTCCGTGCCCCCGGGGTTCCTGTCGTCACAGTGGCGCCGATTCTCGCGGCCGCGCGGCCCGATCGGACGCTTGCAGGGGAGACCGACGCTCGACAGCTTCGTCCCGAGCCTCTTCGAGCAGTTCAAGCTCTGCAAGGTGCCCGCCGCAGAGCCGCCCGTTCCGGACGGCCTACACAAGCCGGACGACACGCGCGGCAAGATCCCTTGCGCTTTCATCAACGACTTTCAGGGTCTCGGCAGTAGCACCACGCTGTTCTGGGGACTCGTGATCTTGTGGGTCGTCCGCAAGCTGATGGTCACTCAGGCGGGCGACTGCTGGTGGATGGCGCTCAAGGCTCTGCGTTACGCCATCAACTTGATCCGCATCGCGATCAACGCCGACGACGTCCGGCGCCGCTGCAAGTGGTACGACGGCACGCTCACGATCAGCGACATCGTGAGCGCGCCGCCCCAACCGACGATGACGGTGCCGCCCATCTTCAGCTTCCCCTTGCCGACGCCGTTCCCGCCCGCTCTGCCGGGAACTCCGGATGGCCCGGATGCCGAAGCCGTGCGTGCTGCCCTGATCAGGCTGCTCGAGTTTCTCACGTTGCCTGCGCCGCTCACCTGCCGGCCGGCCTTCGACCCCGCGGAGTGTCAGCCGGAGCTCGTCGCGCAGCTCGATCCGAAGGTCACCGTGGGGCAGCGCGTGCTCGGGCGCCTCATGCCCCATTTCCCGTGGACACCGGCAGATCCGCTGCAGCCGCTGTTCGCGGCACCGTCTTACGAGCGCCCGATGTACCTGCCGCTGTCGGACATCTCGTTCGATTGGATCCTGCCCGGATTGAACGCCATGGAGCACGACTCGATCGGCCTGGCGGTCACGAATCAACGCTTCATCGAGTCTTACATGGTGGGACTCAATCACGAGATGACGCGCGAGCTGCTCTGGAACGAATTCCCGACGGACCAGCGCGGCACCTACTTCCGGCAGTTTTGGGACATTGCCGGCTGCGTGTTCGACGACTCGCCAACGCCGCCCGAACAGTTCCGCGACGTGTTCCCGCTGCGTCTCTGGGAGAAGAACAAGGGGCTCGGCTTGCACAGCCCGCGCACGGCGGGCGACGACACCTCGGCGATGTTGGTGCTCGTGGTGCGCGCCCAGCTCATCCGCAAGTATCCGAACGTCATCGTCTACCTGCAGCGCCGTGACGCCACGCTGAACCGCCTCGTGGGCGAGCAGCGCCACCCGGTGTTCACCGCGCTTTTGAACCCGGACATCGCGTTCTACGGCTTCGACGCCACGGTCGATGAGATTAGAGACGATACCTCGACGAGCGACTGGTACTTCGTCCTGCAGGAGCAACCGGGCGATCCCAAGTTCGTCGAGCTCAACGCACCGCACGACGGCAGCGCCGCCTATTCCCAAGCGGCGGCGGTCGGCGACTCGGCGGCCGCCGTCGCAGAGTCCACGTTCATCGAACCGTTCCGCATCGGCTTCGCCGCCAAGACGCTGTTGCCGGAGGAGAGCTGACACCAAACCATGGCTGCTGGGGACCCCACCGAAGTCGCGAGCTATCGCACCACCTACCAAGACGCGCGCCTCGCGCTCGACGCGGCGCTCTACCTCTACGAGAAGGCGCGGAGCGAGCTCGAGGAGGCTCAGCGCACGGGAGAGTCGCTCGGCGAGTTCCAGATGGCTTTTGCGTCGGCGGAGAGCGCCTTCAACGACGCGAAGGACTACGAGGTCGAGACGTTCGGGCTGCTGCAGCAAGCGCTCGACGACTTCTTGCCCGACTCGACGTCGACCGATTCGGCTGCGGCCGATGCGGACATCGCGCACTTCGAATCGAAGTACCCGATCGTGCTGTTCCCGGTGCGCGTCGAGACTCGCTTCGACGGCGGCTACCTCAAGGTGAGGCTTTCGCCCGACGAGATCTCCCTCTACACGCACGAGTCCAGGGTCACACCCAGCGAGGACGAGGCCGGTGTGAACTACTGGCAAGGCTTCATCGATGAGAAGCCTGAGACCGAGCTCTGGCGGGACATCGTTGCGCGCGTCGGCGCGCCGCGCGCCGCCTACCTGGTGCCGCTGGCGCGCCCCGACGATCCGAAGAACATGGAGGGGACGGGAGGCCCGCATTGGCCGACTTTGGACCGGCGTTCCTCGAGCTGGACGAAGCCGGGCGTCGCCATGATGCCGGACCGCTTCGCCGTCTACGTCTACAAGAACGGAACGCGGCGCGGGCCCTACTACGGCGGCCGCGTCGTGGAGCCGCTTCAGGTCACGCCGGATCCGAAGCTACGCGAGGGTGACCTCGTCGACTTCCCGCCCGGCCACAAGATCGATCCGCGCATCCAGTGGAACGTGAACTTCGACACGGTCAACGACGTCCCCTTCGAAAACGCGCTGAAGGTGGGCATGGGCGTGCTCGTACCACTCGAAGGCGATGACGCGACCACCGGCTTCGATCGCGTGGTCGTCGTGGGTGTGAAGTCATCGATGGGCAGCAGCAACGGGGCGGCCATGATCTCCCAGCTGTTCTACGGGCATCGCTACACGACGGGGTTCGAGTTTCTGCGACAAGGAACAGCGACCAACAACATCGAGGGCCAGCCGACGACCTATCCGCCCGAAGACCACGCGGGCGAGGTCAGCTACGTGTACACGCTCCTCTCGCCGAGCCTCTACACCGGCACGGATGCCGAAAAGTTTCAAAAGCTCCTCAAGGTTCCCCAGGACCTCGTCACGCATGTCCAAGGTCGCGAAGGCGTTCAGATTGCGAACGCGCAGGCGATGAACCGGGCGCTCTGGCCGGCGACGTTCGGCTACTTCATGCGTTTCATGCTCGCGCCGACGGACTCGACGCCCACCTTCTCGAAGGAAGACGTCGAATTGGGGCGCGAGTACTTTTGCAATCACGTGCTCGCGCGCGGCGTCGTACCTGCGATCCGCGTCGGCTCGATCCCATACGGGGTGTTGCCGGTCGCGGCGCTCGGCACCTGGGAACCGCGGAGCTTCGGCATCACCGATACCGAGGAAGTAACGAACGCGAAGATCGTCGAAGCCGCCGTGCTCGAGCCGCTCAAAAACCTGTTCGGCCTCTGGCACGACGCGTCCGCCGGCGTCCCGCGCATCCAATCAGGGCGCGATAACCCCGACGTAGATCTGGCCGAAGTGCTCGCGACCTACCCGAGCTCGAAGCAGTTTCGCGTGCGCTGGGGCATCGGCAAGGACGTGCAGGGCCTGCATTTCACCTTCTTCGGCTGGGATCTAACCTCGTACTTTCTCGGGCTCGAGCTGCAGAGCGCGGACTCGTTCGCCACGATCGGCCGGTCGACCTGGCGCCCGCGCCTCGGCTACACGCTGTTCGACGACGAGGCGTCCACCTACACGGGCGAGATCGTCGCACCACTGCCGTTGAGCGAGGACACCGGGCTTGCGAGCAATTTCATCCAGGGCATCCTGAACGCCGCCGCCGATATCGCCACCGTGAACGCGGGGACCGTGGAGGGCGCGCCCGGGAACGAAAATCTCCTGTATTCGGTGCTGCGGCACTCAACGCTGATGGCCTGGTTCCTCGGCTACGACAGGAACATCACGCTGCCGGATTACGAGTACTTCTTGATCCCGAGCATGATGGGTGGGCCGCCGCCGACGCTTCAGCAGGTTATCGACGCCAATCCCGATCTCAACACCCTGCCCGGCGGCGACACACACTGCGCCGCCCTCGGGGTTCTCGCGAACCTGCCGACGGCCGAGCTCGAGCGGCTGTTCACCGAGACGCTGGATCTGAGCTCGCATCGGCTCGACGCCTGGGTCACGGCGTTCGCCAAACGACGCATCGAGCACATGCGCTCGTCAACGAACTCCACACAGAACTACTTTGGCGCCTACGGCTGGCTAGAGGACGTCAGGCCGGGCGATCGCCCCGTCGTGAACGTTCCGGGGCTGGGCGACGTGCCCACCCAGGCGGAGTCGGGGGGCTTCGTGCACGCGCCTTCGATGACGCAAGCGTCCGCGGCCGCCATTTTGCGCAGCGGTCACATGAGCGCAAAGGTCGAGAACGGGACGCAGAGCGCAGGCACCTACGCCGTCGACCTCTCGTCGCGCCGTGTGCGGCTCGGGCGGAAGCTGTTCGAGGGCGTGCGCAACGGCCAACCGCTCGGCGCGCTGCTCGGCTACGAGTTCGAGCGCAGCCTTCACGAAAGCGACGACGCCTCGGACCTGGATCCGATCCGTTTCGCCCTGCGCGCGCTATTTCCGCTGGTCGCGAACCAGAGCGGGCAGGACGGCGACGAGCCCGCGGGAGCCATCGCGGCGCGCAACGTCGTCGACGGGGCGCGCCTTCTGAACGAACGCGGCTCGATTCCCTGGGGCACGGGGATTTTTCCGGCTCCAGACACCACTCAATACAACGCGATTAACGATGCGCTCGACGCGCTCGCGGAAATGTTCGACGCCACGGCCGATCTGCTCACGGCCGAAGGGGTGTATCAGCTAGTGCGCGGCAACATCGACGCCGCGATGCCCACCATCAACAACATCGTGGAAGGCGGGCAGCCGCCGGACACCGTCATCTCGCGCAGCACGCGTGGCGGCGTCGGTGTCTCGCACCGCGTCGTGCTCGCGTTCCCGAGCGACGTGACCCTCGAGCTGCCCGACGACGAAGGCTGGCCCGCAGTGACGCCGCGCGCCTCCGCCGAGCCCGTGCTGAACGCGTGGATCGGGCAAATCATCGGCGATCCCCGGGACGTGAAGGCCGAGCTCACCTACCTCGACGCGGACGGCGACATCATCCAGAGCACTCCCTCGGGCGGCACCCCCGTCGACAAGGTCACGGTTTCGCTCGACGAGCTCGGGTTGCACCCGCTCGATCTCCTGGCCCTGGCGCAAGTGATCGCGAAGAAGAACAGCGGCTCGTCACTCGACCAACGCATCATCGCGGTCGCCTTGAACGATCCCGATCGCGAGCCCAACGAGACCCCGTCGCGCTTCGAGCTCACGTACGACGTAACGGGCGCGCGCGGCTTCCTCGATTTGATGGAGATTCTGAACACGGTCGCGCGGGTCCTTAGCAACTCGCGGCCGCTCAAGCCCGAGGATCTGCTGACACCCGCGGACACGGATGACGTGCTCGACTCGCCCGTCATCCCCGACGTTGCCGCAAAGGCATTCTACGAGCGGGCGGACCTCGTCCGGCTCGAGCTCAGCGGCACCATCACCGTGCTCGGCGACGCGCTCGCCGTGCACTCGGGTTTTCGCGCAGCGCTGCTTCAGGCCGCGCAATTCGCGCCGCTGTCGGCATTTCCCGATCCGACGACGCCTGACGATGAGCTCGAAGACCTCGTGCGCGCCTGGCGCAAGACCCTGCAGGCGAAGTACTCGGGCCTCCCCACGCTCACGAGCGCGCAGCTCGAAACGCTGCCGGGCAAACAGATCATCGAGAAGGCCTTCGTGATCTTGAAGGCCGTGCTCGGCGAGGATGTGCTTGCCATCCCTCCGCTCAATCTGCCGCGCGCTCAGGAGCTCAGTCGCTCGTTGGCTGCGCGAGGCGAGCTCCTCGCGGGTGACGAGGAAGCGCCCGATCGGTACCTGCAACAGATCATGCGCACCCGCGACAAGATGCGGTACTTGCGCAAGCTCGGCCTCTACGCGCGAACCGCGGGCATGCCGCGGCCGCGGGTGGACGTGATCCAGCTCCCGTATCGGCCGGGGGATCCCTGGCTCGGGTTGCCGTTCGAGACCCCGCCCGAAGAGGGACGATCGGCGCTGCTCGTCTTGAACTACACGAGCGGGCTCAGTGTCTTCGACGTCACCTGGAGCGGCCTCTTCATCGATGGCTGGACGGAGATCATCCCGAATCAGGTCGAGGACACCGGGATTGCCTTCAACTACGAGGGACCTCGCGGCAAAGCTCCCCAATCGATCCTGGTCGCCGCGCCAGCGCGAACGGGCGACGCCTGGGCCTGGGAAGATTTGTTGCAATCCGTCGAGCAAACCTTCGATCTGGCGCAGATGCGGGCGGTCGACCGCGACCTCTTGGGCATCGGGCAGCTGATTCCCGCCGCGATCTTCACGACGAACGAGAATCCAGACAACACGGTTTCGACCGTCTTCAGCTCGATCGCGCAACCACCCCCGGACGAGCAGGCACTCGAACAATGATCGAGATCAGCTACTACACGAGGCTCGAGCCCCGGCCGCGCGCGAACGATCTCACGGGCACGCTGACCGCCGAAGTCCGTGATCCGCTCTGGCTTCTGGCGCGACAGTGGCAGATAGGCGAGTTTGCCGGCGAAGACGCGGGCTCGCTCGCGCTCGTCGAGTACGCCGGTCGTACCACCAAGTTCCCCCGCTGGAAGCTCGGAAAGACGGACGCGGAGCAGGCGCTCACCCAGGGCGCTCCGCTCGAAACGCAGACGCTGAGGGAGCCGTTCAACCCCGACTTCGCGACGCAGATCGAGTTGTTCCACGACTTTGCGGACTACCTGCGCCAGGAAGTCGGCAGTGAATCCACCACACAGGAGCTACTCGAGAAATTCGGAGAGCGCGCCGAATTCAAGATCGCGAAGGCGCCCGAGCCCGACGTAGACAAGCTCAATCCGTTCGACGCGGCGACCAAGCGCTTCCTCGGCGTGTGTGCCGGCCGGACCCTCAACGGGGTCGAGCTCCTGAACCTCGCGAAGAGCGTCGCCGGCGGGGGCAGCATACCCATCACGACCACTGCGGCGCTGATCGAGAAGATCAAGAACGCTCTCGCCAAGCTCCTTTCGCGCGTGACTGCCGTCTTCGGCGACGTGGGGAACGCTGATCCGGCTGCGTGGAACATCCGTCATCTCGAGTACGCACTGCACGTCGTCGGCGAGGATCCCGCGGGCGCCGGCAACGTGACGCTGCGCGCTCACCCGGACAGCGACGGCGAGTTCGACTGGTTCTCGTTCGACATGGTGGACAAGAATGCCAGCGCTACCGAGGAAGCACCGATCCCACGCGCCGCGTCGACCATCCCCGCACGCGTGCGCTTTCCGGGTATGGCGGCCTCGCGCTTCTGGGCGTTCGAGGAAAACACGCTCGCGATACCCGACATTTTGGCCACAGGCACCGATGACCTCTTGAAGCTCCTGATCGCCGACTTCATGTTCATCCACAGCAACGACTGGTTCGTGCTGCCTTTCGAGCAGCCGGTGGGCTCGCTTGCGCAGCTCGACTACCTGCTCGTCCACGACGTGTTCGGCACGGTGACGGCGGTCCTCCGAGCCGATCGGGACGAGACCAAGGCGGGCACGAACCGCTGGACGATGTTCAGCAACTCCGATCTGGGCCCCGGCAATGACGGGCTCGCCGACTATTTCATCGTCCCGCCCACGCCCGGCGTCACCATGCAGCTCGGCAGCGTGCTCGAGGACGTGAGGTTCGGGCGTGACGAGACGGCCAACATGGCCTTCGGCATCGAAGAGGTGACGACGAGCGCGATCGGCGAGCCCAGAACCGGCCGGCAGCGCGATGCCGACGTGAATGCGGCGCGCATCGTGGCTCCGCCGACGACAGGCAGTGACTTCCCCTTGCGCTACCAAATCGAGAACGAGCTCCCGGCGAACTGGGTGCCGCTCCTGCCGGTGCTGGAGGATCCGTCGAATCCCTCGGTCGTGCTGCAGCGCGGCAAGGCTGAGAAGACGCTCGACGGCGAGACGCCAGGGCCCGTCACGCCCCTCAGCAAAATCCTGCTGCCGAACTTCTCGACGACGCCCTACTTCATCGCAGAAGAAGAGATCCCGCGCTCGGGCCTGCAGATCGAGCGGGTGGTCTACCGCTCGCGCTGGACCGACGGCTCGACGCATCTCTGGGTTCAGCGCCGCCGCAAGATCGGCGCGGGCGAGGCACAGAGCGGCCTGCAATTCGACCAAGCGCTACCGAACGAGAGCTGAGCACGATGACCACGCCGCTTCCGTCCCCCCAATCCTTGCTCAGCGCTCTGAACACGCTCGAGCGCGCGGTCTCGGACTTCGAGCGCGGGCGCGAAAAGGCGCCACCAATCACCGCCGAGAGCAGCGACCATTTGGTGAAGGTGACCGTCAACGGCATCGGTCGCGTCATCGGCGTGTTCATCGACCAGTCCCAGCTCGCGTTGCTCCCGACCGTTCTCGGGCCCAAGGTCCTCGCCGTTGCGAATAGCGCCATCGACGCTGCCTACGCGGCCACCAAAGCCCTCATCGCCGGGTTCGCCAGTGCGCTCGCTTTGCCCGGACTCCCGAGCTACGCGTCACTTCCGCCCGACTACCTCGACTTCGTTCTCACCGCGGATTCGGTTTCCGCGCAGATCCTCGCCAACAACCCCTGCGAGGGCACGACGACCTACACCTGCACGAGCGGCCCCGTGACGGTGGTCGTCAACCGGCGCCGGCGTGTCCTGACGCTGACCTATGCAAGGTATCCACGCTTCTCGAGCTACTTGGCACAGCGCACGCTCGAAGCGCTCAACTGTGCCATCGACAAGTCGACCAATCCCCCTGAGCTCGACCCGGGCGACGCGATCCCCCAGTCGCGCGGCCTGCACGATATCGTCGTGTACGCGAAGACCAAGCTGAAGCTGAACGATCGCGTCCTCGTCAAGGGCCAGAACTGCAGCGGCTGGGGAAACGTCGCGAACTTCGGCACGGTCGAGACCAACATCGGTGTGGAGGCTCAGGTCGCCAATCTGCTCAGCAAGGCCAAGGTCATCCTGCGCGACCGGGCCAAGGTTCACGGCTTCCTGAGCACCGCGGACGTCGTCGAGAATCACGTCGACACCGTGGTCGAAGGCGGCATCACCGAGCACGATGTCGTGATCCTGCCGGATCTCACGCTGAACGTGCCGTGGCCGGCGGTGTTCGACGGCACGATCGAGCTCGAGCCGGGGCAGCAGCAGACCGCCGCGCCCGGGTACTACGACAAGATACATCCCAAGCAGAACGCGCAGGTCTTTCTGAGCGCGGGCGTGTACTACTTCAACGAATTCTTTCTCGAGCCAGGGTCGAAGGTCTGGCTCAACACCACGTCGGGCCCGGTCGTATGCTGGGTCAAGACGACGTTCACGCATCGGGGCAGCGTGCTCACGTCGGGCAGCGGCGGCTTCCCCCGCTTCTTCGCCGGCTTTCTCGGCACCACCACGGCGATCGTGGAGAGCGCGTGGAAGGGCACGCTCGCCGCGCCGAACGCCAAGATCAGCGTCTCGACCATCCAGAACCACGAAGGCGCATTCCACGGCAAGGAGGTCGAGGTACAGCCCGACTGCGGCATCTGCCACAAGCCCTTCGAGCTTCACTACGACCAGCTGCCAGGCACCGTGCCGCCTGGCGGTCCTCCGCCTGCGCTCGTGGATCTCTCCTTCGAAACGACGGCCGGCTGGTCTTCGCCCCAAGCGACGCTCACCTCCGTCACGAGCCCGGTGACGAACGGCGTCAAGGCGCTGAAGATCACCGGTTCCGCCGGGCTGAAGGAGGTCGTCAGCGCGAGCTTGCCCGCTACCCTCGCCCCGCAAGGCTGCACGCGAATGATGATCGACGTGCGCGTTCCTTCGGGCCAGACGGCCGGAAACCTGAGCATCGTCATTTCGATCCCGTCGGCGGGCGTGAACAACGTGAACCTCGGCAATCTGAACTTTACGGGCCACCCCGTCGATCAGTTCAGCCAATTCGAGTTTGCGCTGCCGACCGCCGTGCGCACCGCGCTCGATGGAACGGCGACCGACGTCTCCATCAAGATCGCGTTCAGCTCGGCTTCCGGCGCGGGCCCCTGGTACATCGACAACGTCCGCTTCTTGCTACCGGTGCCGCCCCTCTCGTCGCTCGATCCGATTCTGAGCTTCGAGGACCTCACCAAGTGGTCGTCGCCCCAAGTCACGCTCAGCAGCAATACCCAATTCAAGACGCACCTGACGAAGTCGTTGCGCGTAACGACCGCGCCCGGCTGGCATCAGATCATCAGCGTGCCGTTTCAGACCGGTCCGCTCAACGCTCCGCTCGGGAAGTTCCGCATCGACTTGCGAAAGCCCAACCCGACGCAGCCGAACGCGAGCTGGCACGGCCAATTTCAGCTGGCCATCGACGTCCCCTCGGCCGGAATTTCGAACGCGACCACTGGAACGGTGGAGCTGACGCCGCTCACCGCCAACGCGTTCGTCCAGATCGAGCTGACGCTACCCGCGAGCGTCGTTCCGGTCGTGAACGGCGAGTACGACGACATGAAGCTCAAGCTCATCATGAACGTCGTGTCCGGCTCCGGACCCTGGCACCTCGACAACATCCGATTCGTCTGACGTCACCGGACGGCTTCGAAGCTTGGGCGCGTCTTCGCCCTTGCGTCTGCGTCTTTGCCCGCTGCGCTTACCCGGCTTTGTCGGCCTGCCACCGGTCGAGCTTGGCCCGCGCTTCGTTCTTCACCGGGTCCACCCCGTCCGCGTGGTGCGGCATCTTCGCCGTCAGCTCGATGATGTAGCCGTTCGGATCTTGGAAGTAGATCGAGTGGATGAAGTCGTGGTTCGAGATGCCGCGCGTCGGGATGCCGGCAGCCTTGCCCTTCTCGAGCATGGGGGCGAGCTTGTCGTATTCGACCTCGAGCGCGATGTGCAGGTCGTAGTCGTGCTGCACCTTGAAATCGAACGGCATGTCGGGCGCCTCGAAGAACGCGAGGAACGAGCCGTCGTCGAGGCGGTAGAAGGTGTGGAGCGTCTCCGTCTTGCGGCCGGTCTTGGTTTCGCCGATGCGCAGGGTGCAGGAGAGCGGTAGCCCCAAGAACCCCTCGTAGAAGCGCCGCGTCTCCTCGGAATCACGGCAGCGGTACGCGTTGTGGTGCAGGCCTTTGATCATCGCGGGATCCTCGAGACGAAAAACGTAATGCCGGCGGCCCCAGCCCGCCAGGGGGCCGAGAGCGCCGGCATTTTTTCGAGCGTTTGACTCAAACCGTGACGAACGGCGCGTCTTTGACGGCGTTGGCGAAGCCGTAGAGCTGTTCGTTGATGCGCGCCCAGCTCTCGAGCTTCTTCATGTTGCCGATCCAGCGCTGCACGTTCGGGAACGGCTTGAAATCGACGCGCAGGATCTCGCCGAGCGTGACGAGACACACGCCGAAGTAGTCGGCGATCGTGATGTCCTTGCCGCAGACGTAGTTGTTCGAGCCGAGCCAGTGCTTGTCGAGCACGCCGAGCCAGCCGCGCGAACGCTCCGTGCCCCAGGCGATCGTCGCGGTCTGCACCTCGTCCGTCGGACGCTTGTGGTGCGCGAAGATCTGCGGGTAGGCCATACCGTAGCCGTAGTCACGGTAGAAGTTCGTGTTGAACCAATCCATGAGCTCGTTGACCTTGGCGCGCTGCTTGAGGTCCTTCGGGTACTCGGGAAAGTTGTTCTTCTCGGCGAGGTACTTGAGGATGGCCGAGCTCTCCGTGAGGCGCAGGCCGTCGTCCTCGAGCACGGGCACGAGCTTGTTCGGGTTGATGCCGGCATACGGCTCCTGCAGATGCTCGCCGACCATCAGATCGACCAGCTGCTCTTCGCAGGGGATCTTCTTCTCGGCGATGTACAGGCGAACCGGGCGGCTGGTCATGGAAACCGGATGCATGTAGAGCTTCATTGGGAAGATTTTCCTTTTTTTGGGGCAGAGAGTCTAGCGCATTGGGGGTCTCGGCGTCTCTCTCGACAGGTGAGGGACAACGCGCCGGTCTCGCCGGTATTTTTGCTGTGTTGTCGCTGCGCCGGGCTTGGTCGATCAGTTCTGCCAAGACCATCAGGTCGTCTCTGCGGGGCTTGCGCCCCGCGGCCCACGCTAATTACGAGCTGACGGAACCGTAAGTCTGCGCCCCGCGGCGCGCACTAACTACGCGCTGACGGAACCGTAAGGCTGCGCTCCGTGAGTCTGCGCCCGCGGCCCGCAATAATTACGCGCGAACGGAAACGTGAGTCAGCGGCCCGATTTTCCGTCGTAGGGAACGGCGGCGTCGCCGGCTTCCCAGATGGCGCGCATGGCGGGTTTTTTCTGCTCCTCGTGGACGTGGCCGACGAGGCCGGCGGCACGGGCGATCAGGGCGAAGCCGCGCAGGATTTCGCGAGGTACGCCGGCGTCGGCGAGGACGGCTGCAATCGCACCCGTGGCGTTGAGCGTAATGTGCTTGCCGAAGACCGCGTCGATCTCGCGGGAAAGGAGCTCGACGGCGCGGACGTGGGCGCCCGCGATGCCGTGCTGGCGCGCGAGAGCGAGGAGCACCGGGCTCCTAGGATCGTCGGGCTTGTGGAAGGGGTGGCCGAAGCCGGGGAGCGACTTCTTCTCGCTCTTGAAGGCGACCGCAATCCGCCGCGCTTCCGCCGCTCCGTCGTCACCGGCGGCGACGATGCGCGCGAGGAGCTCTCCCGCGCCTTCCGTCGTGCCGACGAAACGGCTTCCGACGGCGAGGAGACCGGCTGCCACCGCCGCCTGCATCGCCTCTTCGGCGCTCGAATAGATGAGGCGCGTGGCGAGGGCGCTCGGCGTGAGCCCGTGCTCCATCAGCGTCACGAGGCACGCGTCGACGATGGCCGTCTGCGCAGGCGTCGGCAACGTGCCGAGGACCTGGAAGTAGATCATCTCGGTGAACGAGATTTTTCCGATCAGCTCCTTGCATAGGCTCTTGTCGCGAATGAACACGTCGTCGGGCGTGGAGGTCGCGATGCTGGTCGTCTGCTTTTCGGGGAGGGAGCTCATGGCTTGCTGCGTTTCTCGAGCTCGTGGCGCTGGATCTTGCCCGAAGCGCTGCGGGGAAAGTCCTCGAAGGCGATGAAGTGGATCTCCTTCGGCTGCTTGTAACGCGCGAGCTCGGCCCGGCAGCGCTCGAAGAGTACCTCCGCCGTGAGGCTCGGGTCGCGCGCGGCGACGAACGCGACGGGCACCTCGCCCCAGCGCTCGTCCTTCTGGCGCACCACGGCCGCGTCTGCCACGCGCGGCTCCGCGAGGAGCACGCGCTCGATCTCCGCGGGGTAGATGTTCTCGCCGCCCGATTTGATCAGGTATTTGACGCGGTCGACGAAGTCGAGCGTGCGGTCGGGATTGCGCACGAACACGTCGCCCATGTGGAACCAGCCGCCGCGAAAGTCGTGAGCGGTCGCTTCTGGCGCGCGGAAGTAGCCGCTGAACAAAGTCGGACCGCGCATGCAGAGCTCCCCCGGGGTCCCGTCCGGCACCTCGAAGCCCTCCGCGTCGACCAATTTGATCTCGCAGAAGCGGCTCTGCTCCTTGGAAAGCCGCGTGGGCGAGCGCCCGATCGGCAAGAGGTTCGCCGAGCAAGGCGGGCAGCCGGTCTCCGTCGCGCCGAAGGTGTTGGCGTAGGGCGCGCCGAGCAGCTCCGTGATCTTGGCGATCTGAACCTTTGGCACGAGATCGGCCATCACGCCGCAGAGCTTCACGCCCCGCGGCTTCACACCGAGCCGCTCGAGCTCGGTCGCGAAGGCGCCCACCATGCCCGGCATGAGCAGGAGCCAGCCGAGCGCCTCGCTCCTGACGATTTCGGCGAGTCGCGTGCGGTCGAAGCCGTCGACGACGATGACCTTGCCGCCCGACATGAGCGCGCCGAGGGAGTTGTCGACGGCCCCCATGTGGTTGAGCGGCGACCAGGCCACGAACGCTTCGTCGCCCGTCACGCCGAACTCCGCACGCACGACGAGATTGCGCACAATCTCGGCGCGGTGGCTCACGAGGGCCCCCTTGGGCAGCCCCGTCGTTCCGCTCGTGTAGAGGATGAGGAGCGGGAGCTCGGGGTCGACGTCGCGCTCTGCGCCGGCGATGGGCGTCGCCGTGGCAAGCGCCGCCTCGTAGGCGTCCCCGAACACGAGCGTGGGACCCACGAAGCCCGACTTCTCGAAGGTCTCGCGCTGGCGCGGCGAGGTGAAGCCGACGCGCGGTGCCGCGAGCGCCACGCAGTGCGAGAGCTCGGGAAGCGTGATGCGCGTGCTGAGACAGGCCACCGTGGCGCCAACGCAGGCCGCCGCCAGGAAGATCTCGAGGTACTCTCCGCGGTTCTCGGAGAGGACCGTCACGCGATCCGACGGGCCGATGCCGTGCTCCTCGAGCACGTGCGAAAGGCGCAGCACGCGCTCGGCGAGCGCACCATACGTGAAGCTCTGCGCCCCGTCGTCGATCGCGACCGCGCTCGGGTTGCGCCGCGCCTGCGCGAGAAACAGACTACCGACGGTGCTCGTGCCAGCTCGCCGCACGGCCGCAGTCACGTCGTCGGGGAACGCCTCGCTCGAGCTGCTCAAGAGGCCGATTCTAGCGTGACTTACTCGCCCACCGTGAGCACTACGTGAGGAGTCGGGCCCGGAGGGGATTCGGCGCGGGCGCTCACGCCTTCCGCCTCGTCCTCCTCGTGGATGTGGGGATGGAGGATGAGCGAGGTGAAGTAGATGCCGCTCGCGAGGAGCCCCGCGAGGCCAAAGTAGCGAAGAGCCCAAGCTCGCTGGAGCTTCGGGGCGAGCACCTCGCGCGTGTCGGGATCGCCGCGCCCAAACAAACGCGGCAGCGCGAGCAACAGGATCAGCATCAGCTGCGGCGCGCGCGTGACGAAGAACAGGCCGACCATGAGCACCGCGCCGACGATCCAGGCGCGGCGCGAGAACGCCTGGGCAATGCGCCCGCCGTCGAGCGGTGAGAACGGCGTCAGATTGAAGAGATTCAGGAAGAATCCCGTGTACGCGACGGCCATCGCGACGCGCGAGCCGAGCGCGAAGGCGAGCCCGACGGCGACGATGGCGGCGATCGTCCCCGCGAGCGGGCCGCCGTAGGCGATGCGGGCCTCGGTGTCGCGATCGCGCGGCTGACCCTTCATCGCGATCATCGCGCCGAAAAACGGGATGAAGATGGGCCAGCCGGCTTGGACGCCGGCGCGCTTCATCGCGTAGCCGTGGCCGAGCTCGTGAATGAGGATCGAGAGCACGAAGCCGACGGCGAACCAGATCCCCGAGCGCTGGGCCTCGAACCAGACCATCGCGAGCATGGAGAAGCTCGTGAGGAGGAGCTTCGGCAGGAAGACGAGGAGGCCCTTACCCTTGGCGAGCAGCGTGAGCAGGATCGCACCGATCGCGCCCAGGCCGCGGCGCGGCCGAGCGCCCTCTGGGACGACGGGGCCAGGCTCACGCTCCTCGAAGCGTTCGTCTTGTCGGCGGGGCTGGGGGACCGGAAGACCGGTGTTGGGTTGCATGGTGAGGGTGAGCGGCGCCCACCCGAAGGACCTCGAGTCTACCCCACGTTACGTAGGAGCCACCCGGCGTGGTTTCGGTACATGGCGCCGTGCGCGGCAAGCGCTCTTTGTCCGGTTTTCTCTGCAAACGCATCCGTCCACGCCGCAATCGTGGCGAGTCGGTCCGCGGCCGCCCGCACGAGGACCTCCCGGGAATACGCGGGCGTGCCACCGTTCGCGTACGCCGCCAAGAATGCGTCGGCACGCGCGAGCCCGTCGTGCCAAGCGAAGGGCGAACGCTCCCCCGGACCAGCTTCGGGATCGTCCTGCGGGGGCATCAAGGGCACGAAGCGATACGCGGTGTACGCGAGATCCCAGAGGCGCGGGCCCGGCGCAGAGAGATCGAAATCGAATGCGCCGGCGAAGCGCCCGTCGCGGAACACACAATTGTACGGCGCGAAGTCCCAGTGACACACGACCTCGGCGGGCTCGCGCGGCTCGCTCTGCCAGACGGCGCCCGTGCAATCGAAGCTCGCCGTCGCGTCGTGCCATTCGCGAAGCGCTCGCGCTATGTCGGTCAGCACGGCCGGGGACCACACCCAGGCAGGCATCGCGTGCGGCACCTCGCCCTCGATGAAGGAGAGCACCTCGCGGCCCTGCTCGTCGAGCCCGCGCGGCTCCGGCACCCAGCCAACGCCGCACGCGCGAACGTGCGCGAGCAAGCGCTGCGTCGTCGCGGTCCACGGCCCCGCGCTGCGGCGCACGGTGTCGCCGGCGCGCACGACCCGAGACATGTACCCACCCGCGAGCGGTTCTTCCTGCACGGCTTGACGATACCCGAGGCCCATGGTCTCCCCTACATGTGGCGCGCTATTCGCTGTTCGCGGGCGATGGGATCGCATTCATGGCGGAGCGCCGCGCGGGCTCGATCGAGGCGATCGTGACGGATCCGCCGTACGGCCTGCGCGAGTACGAGCCCGAAGAGCAGAAGAAGCTCCGTGCCGGTCGCGGCGGCGTCTGGCGCATTCCGCCGGCGCTCGACGGCCAGGTGCGGAGCCCGCTGCCGCGCTTCACCGTGCTCACGGACGCGGATCTCGAGCGGCTCGGCGCTTTCCTCGAGCGCTTTGCGCACGCCGCGCTCCGGGTGCTCGCACCGGGTGGACATGTCTTCATCGCGACGCAGCCGCTGCTCTCGCACCTGGTCGCGGAGCGGCTCTTGGTCGCCGGCTTCGAGAAGCGCGGCGAGCTCGTGCGGCTCGTGCAGACGCTCCGCGGCGGCGATCGCCCGAAGAATGCCGAGCGCGAGTTTCCGGGCGTGAGCGTGATGCCGCGCTCGGCGTGGGAGCCGTGGGGCGTCTTCCGCAAGCCGTGCGACGGGCGGGTTCAGGACAGCCTGCGCCGCCACGGGACGGGCGGCCTGCGCCGCACCCCCGACGATCGCCCGTTCACGGACGTCATCCGCTCCGCCCCCACGCGGTCCACCGAACGAGCGCTCGCGCCCCATCCTTCCCTCAAACCGCAGGCGTTCATGCGACAGGTCGTCCATGCCGCGCTACCCTTGGGGAAGGGCAAGGTGCTCGACCCGTTCATGGGTGGCGGCTCGACGATCGCTGCGGCGGTCGCCGTCGGCTACGAGTCGATCGGCGTCGAGCTCGATCCGAAGTATTTCGCGCTCGCGAAGCGTGCGATCCCGAAGCTTGCCGCGCTTCCGAACGGTGAAGCCGCGTCGCTGCCGCGAGCCTTGCCCCGACCCGCGCGCGCCCGTGGCTGATTTTTCGCCATTTCCCGCCCCGACGCTGCCCACGCCCGTGGTCGAGTGCAGCGCGCTTCACACGCCTCGGGGACGCCTGTGGCTCAAGCACGACGGCCTCACGCATCCCGTGTACGGCGGCAACAAGATCCGAAAGCTGCTCTTCGTGCTCGACGAGATCGAGCGCCTGGGCGCGCGACGCATCCTCACGTTCGGGACGACCGGCAGCCACCACGTGCTCGCGACGGCGTTGCTCGCGAGAGCGCGCGGCATGGAGACGGCGGCGATCCTCACGCCCCAGCCGATGACGGCGCACGTCGAGGAGATGAACCGCGCGATCGTCGCTCAAGGGGTCCAGATCTACCGGGCTAATTCGATGCTCGGCGTGCCGTTCGTGTTCCTCAGCGCTCAAGAGACGGGCGACTACGTGCTCGCGCCTGGCGCATCGACGCCGCTCGGTGCGCGCGGCTACGCGATGGCCGTGCTCGAGCTCGCGCGACAGGTGCGCGCCGGGCAGCTCCCTGAGCCCGACGTGATCGTGGTGCCGCTCGGCTCGGGCGGCACGGCAGCGGGGCTGCTCGCGGGGCTCGTGCACTTCGGAATGAAGAGCCGCCTGCTCGCCGTGCTCGTGTCGAAGACACCGCTCGCGCGCGCCCATGTGCTGCGACTGGCCAAAAAAACGCTCGAAGCGATGGGCAGCCTTGCCGACCCGAGCGAGCTCGAGGGGCGCTTGGTCGTGGATCGCGAGCAGCTCGGTGAGGGCTACGGACACGCGCCGGACGAGTACGAGCTGCTCGCGGAGCTCGCACGGCGCGACCTCCGCCTCGTCCTCGACGAGACGTACACGGCGAAGGCCTTCGCTGCGGCGCTCTCGCTCGTCCGAAGCTCGGTGCCGCGTGAACGCCCGCTCGATGTCCTCTACTGGCACACGCTGTCGGCCACCTCGCTCGAGCCGTTGCTCGAGGCGCACGCCTGACGCGCGTTACTCCGCGGCGACCGGCGGCACGCTGCGCCGGCCCCGCCGAAACTCCGCCGGGGCGACGCCGGCCCAGCGCTTGAACGCCCGGCTGAGCGCCGCCTCCGACATGTAGCCGACGCGCTCGGCGACGTCGGTGACGCGGAGCTGGGTCGTCGAGAGCAGCGTCGAGGCGAGCTGCATGCGCCACTCGGTGAGGTAGTGCATGGGCGGCACGCCGACGAGCTGGCTGAAGCGCACGGCGAGCGCCGAGCGCGACATGCCGGCCTCGCGCGCGAGGAGCGAGAGGCTCCAGCCGTGCTCCGGCCGGTCGTGAAGCTTGCCGAGGGCGCGACCCACGCTTTCGTCGCGGAGCCCGGCGAACCAGCCGCTGCTCTGCGGCGGGAGCGTGGCCGCATAACGGCGGACGATCTCGACGAATAGGACCTCGCTCAGGTGGGATACGACGCAGGCGGCGCCCTGGCGGGCGGCGGTCGACTCCTTCAGGGCAAGGTCGATGAGCTGCTCGAGCATGCCGTGCTCGGCCGCGCGGCGGGGCACGTGAATCACGCGGGGCAACGCCGAGAGCAGCGGATGCGCGTCGCAACCGAGGAAGCCGCTCACGACTTCGGTCCGTTCATCGTCGCCCGCGTCGCGCATATCGTGCTCGAAGGGGCCGCTCGAAACGACGTGCGAGTCGCCCCGCGGGAACACGATCACGTCGCCGGTCTCGAGCCGAATCAAATCTTCGCCGGCGATGCCGCCCCAGCAGCTGCCCGACTTGATGAAATGAAACTCGAGGAAGCGCTCGGCACCCGGCAGGATGCGCTCCCCGATCTCTTGAGCCGGCGGGGTGCGGGCGACCCAGGGGGCTGACGCGTCGACGGTGAACAAGACGGCGCCGCGTAGCCGCACCGTGCGGAGCACGTCGGAGAGCGCGTCGCCCACATCCGGCCGCGAGCGCACCGAGGGCGGCGAAAGCACGTGTTTGACGCTCATGCGCTCCTCCACAAAAGTCCAGTCACGTCGTTGCCGAGCGTGAGCGCCGGCTTCCCCTGCCTGACGAGCAGCTGGTACCACGCGGCGCCCGCCAAGACGTCGATGAGCAACTCGGTCTCGCCGACCAAGGCGCCCGCGGCCAGCGCGCGCTCGATCGTCCCGCGCAGGATCCCCCGGCGCTCCATCTCGAGTTGTTTCAGCACCGTCGAAAGCTCGCGATCGAACATGACTTCCGAGACGAGCGCGCGCACCGCCGAGCCGAGCGGGCCGTTCAAGACCGTCGTCGTGCCCTGGAGCACGGTAACCACGTCGCGCCGGACGTCGCCCGTGTCGGGCGAGAGAGGATTCGCGCGCGAGAGCGCAGCCCGCACGGCATCGCACACGAGGCGTTGCTTCGAAGCCCAACGCCGGTAAACGGTGGATTTGCTGACGGCAGCCTCGGCCGCGACGTCCTCGAGACGGAAGCCGCGATAGCCCTTCTTGGCGAGCAAGAGGATGGTCTGTTGGAGGATGGCCTCCGTCGCCGCCTCGTCCCGGGGCCGACCGCGCTCGACGCGTGAGCCTTTCTTGAGTCGCCCGACCCGAGCTTTCGCAGGGGCTTTGGAGCGGCGTTTGCGCGGCGTTCTCTCGGTCCCCATTTCGAGTACTGATCAGTACCGTAATTGACCGGGATGTCAATCCCGCCGCGTAACCGACGGTCAATCAAGCAAGCTGGACGTGTGGTCATGGCGAGGGGTGCTGGCGGACCTACGTAGATTGCTCAGGGCTAACGCGAGCTCGCGTTGCCGTTCTCAGGGAGAAATTGCTCATGGCTCAATCCACCAGTCCCACCACCGCTCAAACCCAGCGCACGACCGTCGATTACGAGGCCGTCAAGTCGCGCCAACAAGCCATGTGGGCTTCGGGCGACTTCGGCGTGGTCGGCGCCACGCTGCAGATCGTGGGCGAAACCCTGTGCGAGGCGCTCGATCTCGACGCGGGCACGGAGGTGCTCGACGTGGCGTGCGGCAGCGGCAACGCCACGCTCGCCGCCGCACGGCGCTTCTGCAGAGTCACCGGGCTCGACTACGTGCCTTCGCTCCTGCATCAGACGGCGGATCGCGCGCGGAACGAGCGCCTCACGGTGCGGTTGGTCGAAGGCGACGCCGAGCGCCTACCGTTCGAGCAGGGCCAGTTCGACGCGGCCCTTTCCACCTTCGGCGTCATGTTTGCGCCCAACCAAGAGCAGGCAGCGCGCGAGCTCGTCCGCGTCGTGCGTCCAGGGGGCAGGATCGGCCTCGCGAGCTGGACGCCCGAGGGCTTCGTCGGCCAGCTCCTGAAGACGGTGGGCAAGCACGTGCCGCCGCCGCCCGGCGTCCCGTCACCCGCGTTCTGGGGCGTGGAGGCACGCCTGCGCGACCTCTTCCCGGGCGTGCGCTCGTTGCGCGCGCTGCGCCGCGACTTCCTCTTCCGCTACGAGTCGCCGGACCACTTCATCGACGTGTTCCGGCGCTTCTATGGTCCGACGTACAAGGCGTTCCGCGCTCTCGACCTCGACGGCCAAGCGCGTCTTGCCGCCGACATCACGGAACTCGCGTCGAAGTTCAATCGCCGGCCCTCGTCCTTCGTCGTGCCGGGAGAGTACCTCGAGGTGATCATCGAGCGCTGAGCCCGGAGCCTCGTCGCTCGCGCCACGTGGGCGCGCTCCAGGGGGGGCGCGCCACTCCGTGTTACACTTCACCGATGGTGGCGCGCGTGCGAGTCGCAAGCTCGGTGCTCATCGCAACCGGATGGGCGGGCGTCGTTCTGGGCGCCGGCTGCGGGGGGGAATCGTCACGCAGCGCCGCGACCGAGAGAGGCGGCGGGAGCGGCGGTGCGCCGAGCGCGCTCGGGGGAGCTCGGGCGGGGGCCTCGGGAGCGGGGACGGCAGGCATGACCATCACGGAAGGCGAAGGAGGGTTCGTGGACGCGGCGGGCGCGGGACCCGAGGCGATTCCGCTCGGCGGGCCCGAGTGCGCGACGCGTCGCGCCGCCGATTGCGCGGGGATCGACCGGAGCGACTACTACTCTGGACACGGAGTGTTCGACGCGTCACCCGAGCTCGCGGCGTGCTCGGCCTACGTCTCGTTCGACGGCTGCGGCAAGCTCAACTACGCGTTCGACGAGGAAGGATGCGTGCTCTTCGTCGATCCCGGACCCAGCGGCTGGAGGCAAAGCGGGCACCTCTCGCTGCTGCGCGACTGTCTCACCGCGGCCTTCACGGAAGCACGCTTTTCCTGTCTCGCGTCACGCACCTTCGCTTTCTACGAGAGCTGCTACATCCGCTGACGACGGGGCCCGGCCGCTAGAACCGAGCGGCAAAGCGAAACGCGGCCTCGCCGACCCAGTTGGCGGTCGGATCGTGATCGCCCGGCGGGGAGGCGTTACCGGGCACGTCGGCGCCGTTCGTATCCACGCGGCCCTGCGGCACGATGTACCAGTTGAAGTTGAACGCCAGCTTGAAGCGCTCCGTCTGCCAATAGGCGGCACCCGCCGACAGCTGCCAGGTGGCGATGTGGCCGGGCGGGGCGTAAGGATCCGGCACGCCGAAGCGACTCGCCGCGTCGTAGTGCATGAGGACGTGTGACGCGAGCAGCGTCAGCTCGAGCCCGTAGCGCTCGGGCGACACGGTCACGCTCGCAACCTCGAGGTGATCCTTCTTCGGGTACTTGCCACGTACCGGCGGGTAGCCGTCGATCAGTCCAAAGAGCTGCAGCGGCCAGAACGAGAGCTCGAGGTAGCTCGTCGTGCCACGCATGTTTCCCTTGCGGAGCGTGGCGTTGGGCGCGCTCTCCGGGATCTCCATCGTGTTTCGGTAGAGGTAGTTAAATTCCCCAGTGAGCGCGAAACCGCGACTCGGCACGCGGAGCTCTCCACCGAAGACGTATTGCGTGCCCGAACCGATCGCGTGAACCACGGTACCGTCGGGGTCGAGCCAAAACGGCTTCCACAGTGCGAGCCCTTGCGACGTCGTGAGCGCAGGCAGATCGTTCGCGTTGTCGCGCCGGTTGCGGCTACCCATGCGGCCACTGACACCGAGCGCGACGAGCTGGTCCTCGGGTTTGCCGGCCCTGGCGCCCGGACGCCAGGTGAAGCGCAGGATGCCGTCGAAAATGCGCTCGAAAACCCCGGGGGTGAGCGTCTCCATCCCGAAGGCGCCGGCGTCCATGCGGAACCGATCGTTGAGCGTCGAGCCGCCGAGCGAGACGCCGAGCAGCCGATTGCCGGGGACGATGAAGCGCGTCGCGGTCGTGCGCTCGAGCAGGCCGAGATCGGCGACGTGCGTCGTGTTCTCGAGCGAGTACGGTGCCGCGAACACGCCAGCGCGCAGCCAGAAGCCGCGTCCGGCGTCGACCGAGCCCCAGGCGTCGGTCAGTGCGACGCGCGTTTCGCGCCCGTCGGCGCGCGCGCCGTCGACGGCCGGATTCGCGACCAAGTCCAAGCCGGCATCGAACGAGAACGTTTTGAAGAGCTCGCCCGACAAATTGAAGATGGCGTGCCGCACCAGGAAATGCGGACCGAGATCCGCGAGAACCTGACTGGAGGCGGGCCGAGTCGTCTCGTGGAAGAAGCCGTGCCCGTCGAGGTTGACCTCGGAGTGCGGATAGAGCCGCACGATGTCGTGCGGGTCGCGAAAGTAGAACAGCCCGTCTTTCTCGCCCAATAGCGGCGGATCACGGAGATCGGTGGTGACGGGTGGCGGCGGAGTGCAGTGGACCGCCGGAGGAGCGCCCGGTCCCGCAGGCGGGCACGTCTCTGCGCGCAGCTCGGCTGCGGCCAAGAGCAAGCCGAGCGTGACCGAAATCGCGTGCCACCCAGAGCTCATGCGTCGAACACGTTGCTGAAGAAGGCGTTCTTGAAGAGCTGATTCGGGTCGTACTTCGCCTTCAAGAGCTTGAACTCTTGCGCGGCGTCCCCGTGCATCGCGCGCAAATCAGCGCGCTCGGCGATCACGTTCTTCACGAGGTGCACCTTCCCGCCGAGCGTCAGGCAGTCGTGGCTCAGCGTGCGGAAGAAGTCGTCCATCTGTTCCGGCACCTTCGGCTGGTTCGTGTCGCCGAAGCTCACCGTGACGACGAAGCTCGGAAAGTTGCGGCTCGCGGACATCAAGAAATCGTCCGCGGGGATGTACAAAAAGTCGATCGTCGCCGGGCGCTTGTCGATGGCGTGCAGGCGCGCCTCCAAGATCTCGATGAAGCGCCGGATGTAACGCGTGTCGGTTTTCGCGTCGTCGCAGCCGGCGGGCAGGGCGAACGATTGCTGGAAGAAGTTCGCGTGGTCGCCCCGCTTCGCGGCGAGCCGCTTCGCTTGCCGCGTGTGGTTGCCGAGGAAAAAAGCCCAGCCGAAGAGCTCGTCCACGAACTCCCCCGCGGGAAAGCCCGTCTGCAAGGCAACCTCGATCCAGGTCGGAATGTCGCTCTGCATCAGCGCCGCGTTCCCGGGCAACGTCGAGTCCTTGTCGTACACGCCGCCCGGCGCGCGCCGGAGCGGCTGCGGGTCGGTGAAGCGCTGCTCGAGCAGGTTCGCGCTCATGCCCGAGGCGCTCAAGAACGAGGCGATCGAGAGCCCGGACCATTCGGGCGCCGCTGCGAACTGGTTCTCGCCTTGGCCGCGGCTTCGCGCGCGCGCTTCGTCGAAGCGCTGCCGAGTGCCGAGGGCTCTCGTGCGCAGGCAAGTGAGGAGCGAATCCCAGTCCGCATTGGCGCCATGCCGCGTCGAGCGGGTGAACACGGTCGGCGGAGCCTTGCAGATGCCGGGCTCGGAGCGCGCCGGAACGAGGTCGAAGGTGACCTCCGTCACCGCGCCGAGGTAGCCGAAGCCGCCGATCACGGCCCGAAAGAGCGCTTTGTTTTCGGGATCCGGATCGTGACGACAGAGCGTCATGATTTTTCCGTCGGCGCGCACGAGCTTGAAGCTCCGGATCTGGTTGCCCTCCTTGCCGTGCACGCACGACGTCCGCGACACGCAGTCGGCCGAAAGCGTTCCACCGACGGTGGCGGCGTTGGCCGTGGCCAGCGAAGGCGGGACGAGGCCGAGCGGCGCCACCTTCGCGAGCACGTCCCACCACGTCGCTCCCGCGCCCGTCGTGATGTAGTAGCCCTCGTCGTCCGGCTTCGGTGACGGCTCGTGGATGTGGGTGAATGCAGCGTCGTCGAGTCGGACGACGATGTCGCCGTTCAGCGATTGGCAATCGAGGGATTGTCCGCCGCCGCGCAGCGTCACCGAGCGCCCCGCAGGAATACACTTCAAGAGTTCGCTGAGCTGCTGCTCGCTCGCGGGGTGATACACGTCCGCCATCTCTTGGTGCATGCCGTCGAAGCTCGAGAGGAGCTCCACGCGGTGAGTCACAGCGGGACAGGTCGCCGGCAGCCCGCGCTTGCCCGCCCGCGGGTCAGGGGGCACGACGGCTTCTTTGGACGCCCCGCACGCCGCACCGAGCACGCCGCCGGCAGCGAGCATCCCGAGCTCTCTCCGCGTTACGCCCATGGGCGCACATTAGGCCCGCCCCAAGCGGCGCCAGTAGTCAATAGTTCAGAGCAGCCAGATTTGAGAAACCCCGGTCGTTCCCGCTCGTTTTGCTTTTGGGTTAATATTCGACGCACTCCGGGACCCTCATGAGCCAAGAACGCTCCGAGTCCTTCTACGGCGGACGCTTCCAGGTCGTTCGCCCCCTCGGCCAGGGCGGCATGGGCGTCGTCCACGAGGTCTTCGACCGAGCAACCGGTCGGACGATGGCGCTCAAGGTGCTTCGCGACTGGAACGTCGAGTCGCGTGCCTATTTCAAGCGCGAGTTCCGCGTTCTTCGCGAGGTGAGGCACCCAAACCTGATCCGTCTGCACGAGCTCTACGAGGAGTCGGATCGCCTCTTCTTCTCGATGGACCTGATCGCCGGCCACGATTTTCTGCGCTTCGTGAGTCCGGGCTACGTGCCCGAGCCCGAAGCATCCTTCGAGCGCGTTTCCGGCAGCGATCGAACGACGGCCGTCGGGGAAAGCACGCAACGACGACGGGCGCCCGGTGACTGGCATTTCGAGGTCGACCGGCTCCGGCGCGCCCTCTCACAGCTGATCGAAGCCGTGGAAGCGCTCCACGCTCACCGCATGATCCACCGCGACATCAAGCCGTCGAACACGCTCATCGACGAGCACGGCGTGCTGCGGCTGCTCGACTTCGGCCTCGTGACGGAAGCCGACGCGCGCAGCAGCTCCACGCGGAACATCGTCGGCACCGCCGCGTACATGGCGCCCGAGCAAGCGACGTTCGAGCCGATCAGCTCCGCCGCGGATTGGTACGCCGTGGGCGCGCTCTTGTTCGAGGCGCTGACGGGGCAGCTTCCGTTCGACGGGGTTCCGCTCGGCATTCTCATGGACAAACGCGAGCGCGACGCGCCTTCGCCGCGGAGCCTCGCGCCCGAGCTACCCGAGGATCTGGTGGCTCTGTGCGAAGCGCTGCTCCGGCGCGATCCGGTGGCCCGCGTGCAGGACGAACCCTGGCGCCGGCTGCTGCTCCCCACGCCGCTCTCGACGGCACCCGCGCCGCGCTCGTTGCCGCGGCCCCGCTCGGCGCCGTTCGTCGGTCGCAGCGCGGAGCTCGCGCGCCTCCACGCGTGCCAGGAGCGGGTGCTGCGCGGCGAGCCGTGCACGCTCGTGATCTCCGGGGAGTCCGGCATCGGCAAGACGGCCCTCGTGCACACCTTCCTCGAGGAGGTCAAACGCCGCGACCCGCGTACGGTCGTGCTGAGCGGACGCTGCTACGAGCGGGAGCTCATTCACTACAAAGGCGTCGACGGCATCGTCGAATCGCTCGTGCACTACCTGCGCGGCCTTCCTAACGAGAAGCTCGCCGCGCTCTCGCCGCGCTACGTCGCGGAGCTGATGCGGCAGTTCCCGGCGCTGTCGAGCCTCGAGGGGCTCGCGAACGCCGACCGCTCGCGCCCCGTTCACGACTCGCAGACGGCGCGCGGGCGCGGTATCGCCGCGCTGCGCGAGCTCCTCGTGCGCTTGTGCGATCGACGACCGGTGGTGGCAGTCCTCGACGATCTCCAATGGATCGACAAGGACGGCGCAGCGCTCGTCTCCGATCTGCTTCGCGAGCCCGACGCCCCGCGCCTGCTCATGCTCGCGACCTTCACGCCCGGCTCGCTCGGTCACGGGGTGCCGTCGATCCGGGGCGAGCGCCTCGAGCTCGGCCCGCTACTCGACGCGGATTCGGCGGCGCTGGCCCTCGAATTCGGCGAACGCCTCGGGCTCGACGGTCCGCCCGCGGAGTCCCAGGCTCTCGCGTGCGAAGCCCACGGGCATCCGATCCTGCTCTACGAGATGCTGCGTCACGCGGCCAAGGTCGGCCACCGCTCGGGAACCGGCGAGCTTCGGCTCAACGACGCGCTCGGGGCGCGGCTCGACGCGCTCGCGCCCGGCACGCGCCTGGTGCTCGAGCTCGCGTGCACGGCGGAGGTTCCCCTCGCGCTCGATCTCGTGGCCCTCGCCACCGGTCTCGAGCCCGCCGCCCTCGACGATGGGGTGGAGGAGCTCACCCTCGACCGCTTCCTCGTGCAGGGACCCGGGCGGATCCAGCCGAGCCACGATCGCATCCGCAGCGTCGTGCTCGCGGCGCTCGACGCGCCGCGACTCGCGGAACGTCACCGGGCGCTGGCGCTGGCCTTCGAGCGGCTCGTGCCCTGGCAAGTCGAGGCCTTGGCCACGCACTGGTCGCGTGCCGGGGAAATCCGTCGAGCGGCGCCGTCCGCCGCCGCCGCGGGGCAAGCCGCC
>DATMCL010000640.1:0-2073 GCA_035558375.1 Polyangiaceae bacterium | reverse complement strand
CCTTCGCCGGTGCCGTACGACGGCTTCGGCACGACGACCGGCAAGCAGCTTCCGGACACCCGTGCGACTGGCGTCACGCGCCCGGACGAGAACGTCTTCAAGATCGAAGCCACGATGTGGTGGTGAGCACGCTCGTGCGCTTCGTGGTGGGCACGGGCATGCGCTTCACGGACGTCCCGCGGACGTCCGGCGGCTCCGCGTAGTCGCTTCAATCCGCAGAATTCCCGCGAAATGCGTGCGACGCGGCGCGGCATGCGGCGTGCAAAAGGGCTCGGCGGGCAGCGAGCCGCACGAGCTTCTCGGCGCGGTCCGGATCGCTGCAAGGAGAGGAATCGACCATGAAAAAGATGACCATTGATTCGACGTGGCTCCTTCGTTTCGCCTGCGGCGCGCTCGTGAGCGGCCTCGGCGGCTGCGCAGCCGACACCGGCGGTTCGCCGCTCTCGGGCGCCGAGCCAGGTCTCACTGAAGCGGGCGGCGCGCTCAAGTGCGGCAACGCCGCGTCACGCGAGCTCGAGCCGAGCACCAAGTTCTTCGTCAAGTCCCCGGAGCCGGGCGCCCTGACTCAAATCAAGCAGCTCCTCAAGACGAAGAAGTACGCCGACGCCGCCCGTCTCACGGCGCTCGAGGCGACACCGCAGGCGTCGTGGTTCACGAAGGGCACGCCATCCGAGGTGAAGTCGTGGGTCAAGGACACCATGTCCGACGCGGCGCGCGTGCATCGCGTGCCGACGCTCGTCGCGTACAACCTGCCGTACCGCGACTGCTCGCAGTACTCCGCGGGCGGCGCCGTGGACGGAGCGGCCTACAAGGCCTGGGTCGACGGCTTCGCGAAGGGCATCGGCTCCGGAAAGGCCGTCGTCATCCTCGAGCCGGACGGGCTGGGACTCATCCCCTACAACACCACGATCTACGGCGCCGAAGAGTGGTGCAAGCCGACCGTCACCGACAGCGACGGCAACCAGGTGCCGGCTCCGGGCGCGACGGCCGACGAACGCTACGAGCTCCTCCAGTACGCCGTGCAGAGCATCCTCGAGAAGGCGCCTGGCGCGTCCGTCTACATCGACGGCTCGCACAGCTTCTGGCTTGCCGTAGGCGAGTCCGCGCACCGGATCTATCGGGCCGGCTTCAAGGACGGCGTGCAGCAGGTGCAGGGCTTCTTCCTCAACGTCTCGAACTACCAGCCGACTCCCGAGCTCGTTCAATACGGCAGCTGGGTGTCGATGTGCCTTGCTGCGGGCACGCCAGGCGTCGGTCCCGACTGGATGCGCGATGCTGACACGGGAGCGCCGCACTTCGACTGGTGCCGGGACCAGTACGACCCCGCGACGAACTACACCACGGCGAACTACTCGCCCGAGTTCGCGGCGGAGGTGACCGCGGCCCTCGAAGGGCTCATGGACGGAGCGTCTCCCCGAGTGAAATTCGTGCTCGACACGGGTCGCAACGGCGCTGGCGCGTGGACCCCCGATCCGAACGCCGGGTATCCCGACGCACAGACATGGTGCAACGCGCCGCAGCGCGGGCTCGGTGCGCGGCCCACGGCGAATACAGGCAACGCGCTCGCCGCCGCGTACCTCTGGATCAAGACGCCCGGCGCGTCCGATGGTTCCTGCAACCGCGGGCTCGACGGCGGAACCGCAGATCCGGAATGGGGCGGCATCGTCGATCCGGCCGCGGGCGACTGGTTCCCGGACATGGCGCTCGAGCTCACGCGGTTGGCTTCGCCGCCGCTGTTCTGAGCGGCAGACGTAGTTGTTAGCTTCACGGTCTCCGGCGGCTCGCCACCGCCGGAGATCCCGTTCTTGATACCGCAGGGTGACGGCTCGGCATTGACAGCGCGAGGCGACAAAGGCCTAGATGGGAGCGATGGGAGCTCTGGTGGTCGAGCGCGGCGCGCGGGTGGTGTTCGCCGTGGCCAGCGTGATCGCGGTGGCGTGCAATACCATCGCCGGAATCAAGGACGTGGGTCCGGCAGCCGAGAATGCCGCTGGTGAGGTCGGCGAGGCGGCGACTGGCGGGCTCTCGAACGTCGGAGGCGGCGTCGGCGGCGGGGCCATGAAACTTGGGGGA
>DATMCL010000639.1:0-3745 GCA_035558375.1 Polyangiaceae bacterium | reverse complement strand
GAGACCGTGCTGAACATCACGACGGTGTCCTGGAACGTCACGGGCACGGCCCGCTCGAGGATCTGCTTGGCGAGGTCGCGCTGCTCCCCCAGGCGGAGCTCACCGAGAAAGAACGCCATGTAGTCGCGGTGGCCCTGGTAGCGGATCGTCTTGTAATTGAGCTCGCGGACCTTGCCGGCCAGGGTCTCGCACAAGCTGCCGAGGCCGCCCGAGGTGTTGAACGCCTCGTAGCGCACGCCGTCGAGCGCGAAATGCTCGAGCCCCTCGAGCGGCAAGACCTCGCGCAGGACGCCGTCGTGAATCGCTTCACACGGGTTGCAGTACTCGTTGATGAGGCCGTCGGTCGACCAGGTCAGGTTGTACTTCAGGAAATTCGTGGGAAAGCGCGGCAGGGCGCCGACGCGCATGTACACGCTGTCGAGGCGATCGAAGCCGCGCGTGAGCTCGTGCGCGACGATCGAGATGTAGCCGGGGGCGAGCCCGCATTGCGGCACGAAGATCTGCCCGCTCCTCGCGGTGAGCGCGACCTCGCGGACGCGGCGCGTGGTCTCGCGATCCTCCGTGAGGTCGAAGTAGCTCGGGCCGAGCTTCTGCGCGAGCTCGGCGACGAGGGGATTACTGACGTAGGCGAGCGCGGAAACCACGCTGTCCTGGCCGGTCATCGCGCTTTCGAGCGCGCCGGCGTCGGACGCGTCCAGCGTGAGCGTTCGGGCGTGCACGCGCTGGCGAACGGGCTTGAGCGCCGCTTCGTCGCGGTCGGCGAGCGTGACCTCGTAGTCTTCCGTCGCGGCGAGCAATGCCGCAATGGTGCGCCCGATCTTTCCGGCGCCGAGAACGAGTACACGATGCATGGGCCGCCTGGGCGTGTCCGCTCTCCGGACACTCTAGTCACATAATCTGGGGTTCGCGGGCGCCGTTCGCAACCCCGTGCGTGGAGGTGCGTGCCGCGGCGTCCGTGTGGGTGCGAAACCAAAACGGCCCGCCGGCGCGTGGCGAAGCCACACACCCTGCGTCATTCTTAGCGTGAGGACCATGGCCCAGCCATCCGTCGCCTTTCGACCGGAGTCGGAGGCGAGCGCATTGGCCGGCCGCGTCGTCGGCGAGCTTCTGCGTCGCTCGGCCGCCGCACGCGCGCTCGCCGAGAAGCTCTTCGGCATCGGTGTCCGGCTTGCCGACTGCATCGACGTGCTCGGAATTCCCGGGAGCGCGGAGCTCCGGCGCGAGCTCGAAACGCACGGGTTCGAGCGGGTCGAGGCCGGTCTCGCCCCGTCGGGAACCGAGCTTTGGGAGCACCACCGCGCCATGCTCCCGCTGTTCGAGCTCACGGCAGGTGGAAAGCTCAGCGCCACGGTGCGCGTCGAGTCAGTGATCGACTACCTCGTCGCTTCTGGATTGGAGCACGGCGAGATCGAGGGTGAGCCCGGCTCGCTCGTGCGCCGCGTCCGCATCGGGGACGAGCCTCAGGCGGAGCTCTGGCTCGCGGAGCGGCGCGCGGAGCGCCAGCGCGTGGCGGGTCGCGCGCTCCCGGAGCCGGGGCCCGGACTCGCCGCCATGCTGCGACACCTCGAAGCGTTTCGCTTGCGTCCGCGGCCGCTCTCGACGCCGGAACGGGGGTTCGAGGCGGCGCTCGCGCTCGCTCGCGCCGCACGGGCCGAGCTCGGCGACGCGCTCGCGTGCGAGCTGTTCTTCGACGCCGAACGACGCTTCTACGAGCGCCGCAACACGGCCGCGCGCCTGCAAAAGGCACGACAGGACGCGCTCGGCGTCGGCTGGTTCAATCACGACCATCACACTTACCGTTCGAGCCGCGCGCATTTTCCGGCGCTCGTTGCCGTGTTGGAGGCCCTCGGGCTCGTGTGCCGCGAGCGGTTCTACGCCGGTCGGGACGCGGGCTGGGGCGCGCAGGTGCTCGAGCACCCGACGACGGGGATCTGCGTCTTCGCCGACGTCGACTTGAGTCCGGAAGAAGTGACGGGCGACTTCGCTCACGGCGGGCTTCCCGCGCGGGACGGCGCAGGCACCGTTGGACTCTGGTGCGAGCTCCATGGCGAGGCGTTCCTCGCTGCGGGCATGCACCACCTCGAGTGTCAGTTCGACATCGCCACCATCACCCGGCAGCTCGAGGAGCGCGGCGTGCGCGTGATGCCGCGCTTCAGCGACTTCCCTCACCTCTTGCAGGCGTTCACGCAGGGTGAGCTCTGGCCGGTGGCGCGGGAACGGCTCGAGCGGGCCGTGCATCGCGGGCTCATGAGCGCCGCCCAAGCCGAGCGCCTCGAGCGCGAGGGTGCGCTCGGCTCGCACTTCGAGATCCTCGAGCGAAACCTCGGGTACAAAGGCTTCAATCAGGACGGGATCAACCGGATCATCCTCGCCACGGACCCGAGACACGCGGATCGGGTAGCGTAGTCGCCATGGCCGACGCGACCCAGGGCTCGTCGCTCGAAGACCTGGCCGCGATCGAGCCGGAGCTCACCGACGACGAGCGCCTCGTGCGCGCCAGCGTGCGGCGGTTCGTGCGGGAGCGCTACCTGCCGCGCGCCGCCGAGCTCTACGCGAAAGAAGAATTTCCGCTCGACCTCGTGGGCGAGCTCGGCGAGCTCGGCGTGCTCGGCGCGGGCCTCAGTGGCTACGGGTGCGCGGGCATGGGCCCGGTCGCGTACGGGCTCATGTTGGAGGAGCTCGAGTACGGCGACAGCGGACTCCGGAGCTTCGCGAGCGTGCAGGGATCGCTCGCCATGTTCGCCATCCACGCGTTCGGCAGCGAAGCCCAGAAGCAGCGCTATTTGCCCGACATGGCTCGCGGCAAGCTCATCGGCTGCTTCGGCCTCACGGAGCCGGACAGCGGCTCCGACCCCGGCTCGATGCTCACGCGTGCCCGGCGTGTCGGCGACCAGTTCGTGCTCGACGGCACCAAGATGTGGATCACGAACGCCCCGCTCGCGCAGCTCGCGATCGTTTGGGCCAAGGTGGACGACGGCGGCGCCGAGTCGATCCGCGGGTTCATCGTGGAGCGCGACGCGCCGGGCTTCTCGACCTCGCGCATCCACGGCAAGATGAGCCTCCGCTCGAGCGAAACCGGGGCCATCCACCTCGAAGGCTGCCGTGTCCCCGCGGAAGCGGCGCTAGAGCACAAGCCGGGTCTCGGCGCCCCGCTCCGATGCCTGAACGAGGCGCGCCTCGGCATCTCCTGGGGAGCGGTCGGCGCGGCGAAGGCCTGCTTCGACTGCGTGCTCGGCTACACGAAGGAGCGCCGCCAATTCGGCGTCCCGATCGCCAAGAAGCAGCTCGTCCAAGCCGAGCTCGCCGATATGGCCTCCGCCATCGTCAGCGCCGAGCTGCTCGCTTTCCACTTCTCACGCAGAAAGCAGCGGGGCCAGAAACCGTCACCGGCGCAAGTCTCGCTCTGCAAGCGCAACAACGTCGCCGCCGCGCTCGACGTGGCGCGCCGATCCCGCAACCTGCTCGGCGCGAACGGCATCCTGCTCGAGTATCCGGTCGTCCGGCATCTGCTGAACCTCGAGAGCGTCTACACCTACGAGGGGACGCATCAGATCCATACGCTGGTGCTCGGGAAGGCGCTGACGGGGGAAGACGCGTTCTAGTCGGCTCAATCCGATTCGACGATTTTCCGTGGCGTCTGCTATGCTTCGTCGATGCGATATTCTTGGTGGAAGGTGGTCCTCGCTTGCGCTTTGGTCGGCTGTGGGAGCAGCGATGACGATGACGCGACGACGCCCAGGAGCGT
>DATMCL010000638.1:0-10875 GCA_035558375.1 Polyangiaceae bacterium | reverse complement strand
GGTCACTCCGTTGCGCGCACCGTCGTCGCAGCCTTCTTTCCCTTCGACCTTGCCGTTGCCGCAGACTGGACCGGAGGTCCCCGCGCCGCCGTCTTCGGCCGCTCCCCCATCGTTCTGTCCGCCTTGCCCGCCGTCTTGCGTTGCCTTTCCGCCGGTGCCGCTCGTCGCGCTTCCGACTCCGGCTTCGCCCGCCGAGCTGCCGCCCATCGCGGCGCTGCCAGCCGTCGCCGTGCTGCCGCCCCTGGACAAAACCACGCCTCCCGCTCCACCGCGCCCACTCGCGCCGCCTCCTGTCGAGCCCCCTTTGCTAGACGACCCCGCGCGGTCGCCACCGCTCCCCGCGTCGTCGCTCGCACTCGCGCCCGCCGTCCCCGCCATCCCCGCCGAGGGGCACGTCCGGCTAGCTTCACATCCAGAAAAATCGGGCCCGCATCCCGCCGCCGCCGCTGCGCCCGCGGCGATAAGTCCGGTCCCCGCGAGAAGTCCCGCCAACCCTTCGAAGCAACGCATGATCTGACCTTCGAGAGGCCCAGAAACATCGATCCCGGGCGCGATGCAAACTCGATCGGCGGTCACGCGCTCCAGTTGCGTAACGACACGGCTTTTGTTGCGCACGGCGCCGGGTTGGTCACCCGCAGACCGCGAACCTGGGCGGAACGTTGCGACGAGAGCTAGACGGAGTCGGCGCTCGGCGGGCTCAGTCCGCCTCGCCGCCCTCGCCCCGACACAGGACGGCACTGATCATGCGACAGCGTGCCCGCCCGAGCTGCTCGGGCTCGCCGGCCTCGGTCGCGCGCTCTGCCGTTTGCTCGGGCGCGCGCTCGGTCGCCACCTCGACTGGCCGCACCGGGTTCCGCCGGCTTCCGCCCGCGCGCTCGTTCCCGGAATGAGCCACGGCCGTGCGCCCGCCGTGACGGGTGCTTGCTCGGGCAGCGGCTGCGCCGTCCCACCTCAAGCGGACTTGAAAGATCTTGCCGGGCATTGCTTGGAGCGCGCGCAGATCACGCGCTCTCAGCCATGAGTGGCATCTCCGCGGGAACATTCTGAATCCGACCGCTCCCTGAGTCGGATTGGTGAGAGCGCTGCTCACGCCGTCCCACGGTGTCGCACAATGCCACGTCATCCGAACGTCGCTACCCGCGCCCAAAAAGCGGGGGTACGGTTCCCGCGGGTCGGACGCCGCGCGTCCCTTCACGGAGGTTCACCATGAAGAAGTTTCTCGTCCTCTATCGCGCCACGAAGTCTGGGTTCGAGCAGATGATGAAGTCGACGCCCGAGCAACAGAAGGCCGGGATGGACGCCTGGAACGCCTGGGGCAAACGCGCCGCCGGCATGATCGTCGACATGGGTGCGCCACTCGGCAAGAGCTTGCGCGTGAGCCCGAAGAGCACGGAGCCCGTGTTCACCGATCTCGGCGGCTACTCGGTACTGCAGGCGGAGTCGAAGGAAGCCTTGGCGGCGTCGCTCAAGGAGCATCCCCATTTCACGATGCCCGACGGCTTCATCGACATCGTCGAGCTGATGCAGATCCCGGGCATGTAGCGTCGGCGACGCTACGAGCCGACACTCTCGTCGCCGGGCCGGAGGGTGACCGCGAGGCGCCGCGCTGCTCGACAGCAGCGCGCGCTTCGGTCGACGCCGACGGCGTCCAGGCCAAGCGCGTTGGCGACCGCCAAGGCCGTCCCGTGCCCGCAAAACGGGTCGACGATGGTGCGCGCGTTGGTCTCCGCCAGAACGAAACGAACCGCGAGCGCGCAGGCCTCGACGCCCATCGCTTTCTGCGAAGCTTCGAAGCCGGCGTCGGCGAGCACATCGGGGAGCGCGTGTCGAAACGCCGGTCGCGCTTCGCGCGCGAGACACACGAGGTGCGAGTACCCCGCTCGGCCAGGGCTCGCCGAGCCCGGCGGCGTACGGCACACGATCTTGTGCCAGACGAGATGATGGCTGCTCCCCTCGGCGACCGAGAGCACGAGGAAGCCTTTGTCTATCCACACGCCGCGGTGGAGGATGTCGCTCTGAAAGAAGATCGCGACGCCGTCATCGGGGACCCAGTCGAGCACGGCCTTCGTCGCGCTTTGGAACCAAGTGCGCCATTCGTCGAAGTCGTGCTCGGCGAGCTCGGAGACGTCCGGAAGCGACGTGATGACGCTCGTCGCGGGCTCGGCGGGATGCTGGGCGAGCCACGCGAGCGCGTCGGCATGAACCACCGTGCGGCGCGGGGCAGGGGGAGCCACGGCCCGAGGCATAGTGCTCGTCAGGCCCGCCATCCAGCGATATGCTCAATGGATGCGGCGCCTCTCGGGTATGCTCGTCGCGGGGTCGCTTCTCGCGCTGCCGCGGTGTGCGACGGATGACGGTGGCAGCCCCACGAGCGGTGGAGGCGGCGCCGGACGCGCATCCTCCGCTAGCGGCGCAGGCGGTGCGGCGACGGGCGGCGCGAGCGGCGCTCTGAGCTCAGGAGGGAAGGCCGGCACGGCCGGCTCCGCAGTCACGATGGGCGGCGCGGCCGGCGCGGCGAGCGGGCGTGGCGGAGGCGGCGCGGGGGGTGCGAGCGGCGCGGGTGCGCGCGCGGGCGCCGGCGCAGGCGGAGCAAGCGCAGCGAGCGGTACGGCGGGTACGCCCGCGGCGGGCTCGGGCGGCGTGACGAACGAAGCCGGAGTCGGCGGACAGGGCCCCGAGGGTGGCGCTGGGCCCGAGTACTGGCAGCCGCGCCCGGGGCTCACGTGGCAGTGGCAGCTCTCCGAGGAGGTGAGCGATATCCTCGACGTCGACGTTTACGACATTGACTGGGAAAGCTCGGCGAGCACCGTCGCAGACCTTCATGCCCAGGGCATCAAGGTCATCTGCTACGTGAGCGTGGGTAGCTGGGAGGATTTTCGCCCCGATGCGGACCAATTTCCCGACGCCGTCGTCGGAAATGACTACGACGGCTGGCCTGGCGAGAAATACCTCGACATTCGTAGCGAGCAAACGCGCTCGCTCATGCTCGCTCGCTTCGACCTCTGCCGTTCGAAGGGCTTCGACGCCATCGAGCCGGACAACATGGACGTGTTCGAGCTCGGCGGGGAGTCGGGTTTTCCGCTCACGCGCGCGGACGGCGTCGCCTACGCGAAGTGGCTCGCCGACGCCGCGCACGCTCGCGGCCTCGGAATCGGCCAGAAAAACGCCTCATCCATCACGAGCGACATCGAGCCGCTCTACGACTGGGCCCTCACGGAGAGCTGCTACTCCGACGGCAACTGGTGCGGCGACGTGAACGCCTATCCCACAGGCGACAAGCCCGTCTTCATGTGCGAGTACGAGTCGCAGAGCTTCTCCGCGGCGTGTAGCGCCTGGAAAGCCAAGGGCTATAGCCCCATCTTGAAGGATCTCGATCTCGGCGCGGACGTCACGTCCTGTCCCTGAGCCTCCGCGCCGGCGCGCGGGTCGGCGTTACGACGGCGCGCTGATCCGAAACCAGAGCGAGCGCCGCATCCCGCAAAACTTACATTCGAGCTTCGCTTCGCGCAGTCGCCCGTGCTCGTCGGTGTGCGCCTGATGGTCGACGAGCTCGAACGGCTCGTCACAGCGCGGACAACGAACGCTGCGTGCCTTTGGCTCGATGACGGCCGGCGTCGGCACCTCGATGGGCCGCGCCGTTGTCCCGCCCGGTTCCAGCTCGAGCAGCTTCGTCCGAGCCCGGACGAGACGCTCGTCGGCGACGCGCTGGCGGCGCAGCACGGTGCGCGCTCGGGGTGTGCGTTTCGGTCGAGACATGGTGTGCGGCCCTCGATTGAACGTGCCGGAGCGCGTGAGGTCCTGGTTCTATGGCAGCTCGACTTTGAGCCCGCGGTACTTGGATTTCATGAACCGCAGGGCGAGCGTCGTGTGGCAGCGCCGGACGTCGGGGTTCCACTGGGTCGGGCAGTTGCACCCGAGGAACACGTTGCCGTGCTTCGCTCGCTCGGCGAGCTCGTCGAAAGGGCGCCGATCGGCGGCGAAGCGCTTGGCGAGGACCTGCTCGTAGTCCTGCGAGAAGCGACGGAAGCTCGCAGCGCTCGGGTCCTCGATCAGGGCTTCGACGCTTCGCGTTTCTGGACGCAAGAAGTGCTTGGTGTGCTTGCGCGTGTCGATCCGCTCGCCTTCGGGCAACGGGTCGTTGGGATCGCGTTTGCCGCGAACGATGCGATAGCGAGCGAGCATCTTCGTGTTTCTCCTAAGCGAGACGCTAGCGCTTTCCGAGCGTGCGTTCGATGCCGGCAACCTTGTGGCGCCGTGCTTTCGGGAGCTCTTGCTCTCGTCGCGTGAGAGGCAGCGGAGACGACAGTGGCCCAGTGAATGCGCCGTTCGTTCGCTTCCCGAGCACGAGCAGCTTGAAGACCGGGTTTCCGGCGAAGCGTGCGAACGGCGCTTGATCGGCCGCGGCGCGCACGACTTCGGCGAGCTCGTCGCCGCTCACGTCGCGCTCGGGTCCGTAGTGAACGAGCTCGAGGCCTGCGTCGCGGCCGGCGCGCGCGAGCTCGGTGAAGTTCACGTCGGCCGTCATGTCCTGCGTGCCCGGCGCGGCGTAGGGATCGTTCGGTCGCGGCCGATAGTCGAGCGCGTCGCGATACACGCGAAAGGGAAAATCGCCGCGGCGCGCGCCCTGCACGAGACCGAAGGTGGTGTCACCGTAGTCCATCGTGACGATCAGGCCGGCGGCGAGCGACGCCCCGAGCTCGCGCATGAAGCGCGTCGCATGGACGTTCACGTAGAGGACCACGCCGCTGTCGTCCGCGGCGAGCGCCACGGCGTAGTCCGCGGCGTTCTCGGCGAGCTGCTCGGCGAGCGCCGGGATCCGAGCGACGGGAACGTACGCCTCCTCGAACCAGAGCGACGACACGAGCAGCGCTTCGCCCTGCTCGGCGGGCAGCTCAGCGACGGCCTCGAGGGTCTCGAAGAAGCTCGCTTGATCGAGATAGAGGTCGTGCGGATGCGCCTTTAGCCCGAACGTCGTGCGCGTGGCCTCGTTGGCTGCCTCGAGCCGGCGTCCCAGCGCGGGCGGCAGCGCCTCCACCAGGGCTCGCTCGACGCGCGGGACGACCAACGCTGCCGCGGCGACACCCTCCGCAGTGAGCGTGACCTTGTGCACGCCGAAGGCGTCGGGAACCTCGTTCGTCACGACGAAGCCCGTGAGCCCTCCGGGAAAATCGCGCTTCAGGGTCTCGGCAGGGCGCCGCGCGTCCCCGAGCTCGACGGACGCTCGCGTGCCGACGAGCTCCGTCTGCTTCGCGCGCAGCGACTCCGAGGTCTCGTAGATCCGGTATTTCACACACGCCGCGAACGACGCCCACGCCGGTTGGTCGGCGCGCTTTTCGTCCGACGCGCGCTCGGCGATCGCGTCGAGCACGTCGCAGGCGAGCCGCCCGTTGCCCGCACCGAACTCGACGAGCGGGAACGGCTCCGCCTCGCCGAGCTCACCGTGCACGCAGAGCTCGCGCCACGCCCTGAACGCCCAGGTCGCGATCCAGCGGCCGTAGTGCGGCGAGAACTCCTCGGGATGCGTCGCGAAATGGCCGTCCCGGCCGATCACCACGTTGCGCGCGTAATAGCCCCAGCGCGGATCGTGCAGAGCGGCGTCCATGTACGCTTCGAAGGTGGGGAACGTCGCGAGCGCGCTCGCATGGAGCGCGTCCGACAGAGCAATCGGCGCGAAGAGCTCGCGGTTCGCGAAGCGCCGCGTCACCGAGGCTGCCGCCGGAGCGAGGCTTCGCAGCGTTCCCTGATCGGCCTCGGGGACGCTCTGCCCGAACGCGATGCGGCTCTTCAGGCGGCGTAGCCCGCGTGCTTCGGGCACCTTGCCGAGCAGGTGGTCGAGATTCCGGTACGGCCAGCTTGCGAAGATGCGCTCGGCGAGATCGAGGCACGCCTCCGCGGGCACCTGCGCCTCGCGAAGCAAGTGCTCGAGGCCGCTGCCCGCGATGTCGTTGATGCGCACGAGGGTCGGATCGTCCGGCGCGCTCGCTCCGATCTGCCGCGCGAGCCCGTCGAGAAAGCTTCGCAGGGCGCGCGCCGAGCTCGCATCGGCCGATGCCGGATCCCCTCGGCCCCGCAGCTCCAACAGGCCGAGCTTGGTCGAGAGCGGCATCACCCGCCACCAGTGCTCGCGCGGATCCTCGCCGAACGCGAGCGGCAGCTTTCCAGCGAGAAAGCGCTCGACCCAGGGCCGATAAGCGCGCCCCTCGCGCGAGCGCGCAAAGTCCCGAATCCACCCGAGCGCAATCGACTCGCCGCGCTCCTCCGGCTCGCCGAGGTCGCGCGCCCGATAGCGGAGACCGCGCACGAGACCCGTGAACGCGACGGACGGATTCGACATGAGCGTCGGCAGCCCAACGAGCCCTTGGTCGACGGTCCAGTCTTCGTAGGCGAGCATCTGGATCAAGTAGAGGAGAAGCAGACTCGAGCCGATCCCCGGTTCGCGCCGCCGCAACGCGAGCAGCCGGAGGTCGAAGCTGCCGTCGCCGCGCCGCCGGACGGCGAAATCGGCGTCGTTGATGGCGACGTCCGCGACCGCGGTCCCTCCCTCCGTGTCCGGCTCGTAGTGATACGCGAGCGCCGCGACGAGCTCGGCCAGCACCTCCGCCGTGGCCTGGGGGCCGAGCGCCACCAGCCAAGTCGAGCTCCCCTCCGCGAGCTCGATTTGGATCGCGCCGCGCCCAAACCCTACGGGCCGATGCGCGGGAATGGGCTCGAAGAGAGCCGCCTCGATGCCGCCGCTCAGTGTCACGAGGTCGCGCGGCTCGGCGACGAAGCGCCCGAGGCCGCGCTCGCGAAAATGGCGCATGTTCTCGACGTTCTGGCGCGGTACGTCGCGGAGGGCGCGCCCCCGACTTCCCGGCTCGTCGAGCGCTCGCGGAACCTGCAGCACGAACGGCCCTCGGGCGCCCTCGCACGCGATGTCCCAGGTGAGAACGCCCATGCGGCCCGCGCCGACCTGGACGGCACCGAGCGTCTTCTCGAGCTCCTGGACGAGGTACTCGAGGGTGTCCGGTTCGATGCGCTCGAGCACCCGGCCGTCGTAGAGCTGGCCCGGGCGCATCGTCACGAGGTTGTCTCGCGACCAGCGGCTCGACAGGAACGACGACGGCGCGGGCAGGTCGTCCGGGTCCGGTGTCATCTCGGGACCGAGCGTACCCCACAAAAGCACGAAGCCCCCTTGCGGGGGCTTCGCGCCGCTTCGAGCGAGTGACCGATCAGCCGGTAGACGTGAGGGTCGCCACCTCGCCCGGGTTCGAGATGCCCGGGTTCGCGTTGGTGCCGTCCATCACGCCGAACTTCGTCACCTTGTTCCCGCCGTCGGTGCAACCGACGGCGTTCATCAGCGTGACGTAGAGCTTGTTGATCGGCACGTTGCCGCCGGTGGACCCGGTGTTGCCGATCGAGCCGCCGTTCTGGCAGGTGCTGGTGCTCTTGCCGTTGTCGATGTTCTTCGAGGGATTCTCGACGTTCACCGCGGCACCCTGCTTGAGATAGCCACCAGCGCCGCCGGCGATGAGGATCGGCAGGTTGTTGATGTTGTGCGCGGCGCCGTCCGACAGCTCGGACAGCCACATGGTCGCCGTGTTGTCGAGGAGCGTGCCGGTGCCCTCCTGGATGCCGTCGAGGAGACCGACCAGCTTCGCGAACTTACCGGCGAGCCAGTTGTCGATGGATTGGATCTTGTCGAGCACGCCATCGACGCCGCAGTTACCACCGACGCTGTTGTCACCCGTGCGGTGCGACAGGCCGTGGTGATCGTTCTGGAACGCCATGCCGTCCCAGTTGTAGACGACGTAACCCGGGTACAAGAACACGAACACGCGATTGGCATCGCAGATCATGTTCAGGGCGATGAGATTCATCATCATGTCGCCGCCCTGGGTGAACGAGATCTTGAGGTTGTTGTCGCCCTCGTTGTTGCCGGGAGGGGGTGGCGCGCCGAAGCTCGTCGTGCCGCCGGTGATCTTGCCGGTGGGGCTCGCCGCCTTGAGCGCGTCGGCCGTGATGCCGAGCTTCGTGGCCGTGTCGGCGTTGCACGCCGCCGGCATGCCAGTCGGGCCGCCCATCGGGTCGCCCGTCATGCCGCCGACGCCGACCTCGGTGTCACGCAGCAGGTCGAGCCAGTTCTGGAGGCGACCCTTGTCGGCCGTGCTCATCTTGAGCTTTTGGAGCCGGCTCAAGTCGCCACGAACGAGGTCGATCGCGCTCTGGCCGCGCTTGACGTGGTAGTCCACCGCGGCCGGCATCATCGGATCCGGGCTGGTCGGCGTCGGGGTGGTGCCCGTGCCGAGCGTGAGCGCGTTGAACACCGTCTGCGGATTCACGTTGGACGGGAACGGCATTTCCGAGCCCTGGAAGGAGATGACTTCCTTCACCTTGGTGCTCGACGCGCCGACCGAGAGCACGAGGGGCGTGTTCTTGTTCGGGTTGATCTGCTTGGCGACCGTGTGATCGAGCGACTCCGCCGTTGCGTAGCGCGTCGATGCCGTGCTGATGGGCGCGCAGGTGAGCTTCGAGCCGCACGCTTGATCGTGCGGGTCGATGGTCTGACCTTGAGCGTACGCGTTCATCGAGCGGAAGCCGCGCGGCAGGAGCAGCTTGCCGGCGTACGGCGCGAGCGGCTTCAGGGTTCCCGTGAGGTCGGCCGCCGTGAGCGGGCCGTTCTGAACCGTGGGGAACCACTTGTCCGTGAGGCACCCGTTGTGCGTGTAGAAGATCACCAGACGCCGGGGATCGGCCGCGGCCTGGCCCTTGGCTTCGTTGAGTGAGCCCAGGAAGGGCGCTGCCAGGGTGAAGCCCCCGACGCCTCTCAAAAAGATTCTGCGGTTCATGGCGAGGTTACCGTTGCGGTTCATGTCACTTCCTCGGCTTGTCATTGTGCGGCCGCCCTGACTCGGAAGGAGAGAGTCTGCGTGAGATCGGCAATGAGGTTCTGGATGGTGTAGCCGCTCGCGGTCATCTTGGCGGCGAGCTGGTTCACGGTGCATTGATCGCTGGGGTCACCTTCACGCTGGTAGGCGTAGGAGACCCACTTCGAGGTGTATTGCTGCTTGGCGAGCGGTGCCGTGGCGATCGCCGCCATCAGATCCGCGGGCCCGGTGACGTGGACCGTCTTTTCGCCGGTGTCGTCGAGCGCGACGTCGGACGTCGTGTCGAGGGCCGTCCCCGAGTCGGGATCCTTGGTCTGCCAGGTTCCGACCGTGTTGAACGCCTCGAGCGCGAACCCGGGCGGGTTGACGAACGGCGTGTGGCAGCCCTTGCACTGGTCGCCGGCCGTGAGCTGCTCGAACCGCTTGCGGGTGGTATCGAGCGTCGCCGACGCGGGCGGCAGCGGCGTTTGCTCCGCGCCGGGCGGCGGCGCGCCGATCGTGATGCCGATGACCTGCTTCGTGACGAAGGCGCCGCGCAAGATCGGCGACGTGGTCTGGCCGCCGGAGTACGCGTTGAGGAACCCGAGCCGCGTCAGGAAGCCGGGGCGATCGGCGATCGTCGTGGCCGTGAGACCGGCGCCGAACTTCGAGGGATCGAGGCCGTAGAAGGACGCCGTCGCCGAGCTGACGAACGCCGTCGTGCTCGTGAGGAGATCGTTGAACGTGCCCTTCTTCGCGAACGCGACGTCGTCGAAGAACATCTCGGTCTCTTCCTGCAACTGCGGGACGATGCCTCGGTTGAACGCCGGGTACTTGGTCGTGTCCTTGTTGGTGTTGTCCCAACGGGTGTTGAGCCCCATCAACATGTACGAGCGATGGAAATCCATCGTCATGTCGCGCGTCCGGGTGTCCCCGATCATGCGCGTGGCCTGAGCGAGGATCTGCTCGGGCGTGCCGAGGGCCTGATCGTCCGCCGCCTTCGCGAGCGTCGGGTCGGGCATCGAGCCCCACAGCATGTACGACAAGCGCGAGGCCACTTCGTAGCTCGAGAGCGTGTTGTGACCCGTGCTGTCCGTCGTGTCCTGCAGCTCCTCGCGCTGGAGGAAGGAGGGCGAGATCAGGAACATGTAGAGCAGGGCTTCAGCAACCTCGGCCGGCGCACCCGTCGGGGTGATGTCCTTGCCCTGGGCGATCACGGCGTCGAATGCCGCGACCTCTTCGGGGGTGAGGGGACGACGGAACGCCTTGCGACCGAAGGCCACCGCGGTGTCGTGGAGGCAGTTGGCAGCGGCGGGGTCGCAGGTGATGAAGTTCGGCTTCATCGTGGCATCGGCCATGACCTGCGCGGAGATGTCCTCGGCGACCGTCTTGTAGGCGGCCCAGCCGACATCGGTGAGGCCACCGGACTGATCGGCCGCGAGCAAGTTCGACGGGACCGAGTTCGACGCCGCAGACAGCGTGCTCAGGCCCAAGAGGTCCTTGATCGTGCGATCGTATTGGACGTTGGTGAGACGCGGGATCTGCGACGTGATCGGCACGCCGGGACTGCAGTTCGTGTCGCCGGGCGCGACCATGGGGCCGGTCCCGCCAGAGCTCATGCCGGAAGTGGCGCCGGTCGAGCCGCCCGTCGAGGGACCCGCGCCGGAGCCCTTGCCGCCGGAGCCCGTTGCGCCGGAGCCCGTTGCGCCGGAGCCCGTTGCACCGGAGCCCGTTGCGCCCGAGCCCATGCCATTCGGTCCGCTCCCTCCGGGCGCGTCGATGGACGACGTGCAGCCGGTAAGGACCGTTGCTGCGAAGACCAGCCTCCAACTGTTCATGGCATTCACCTTAACTCTGGGGTTCGTCGATAGGCCGGTGGGTGGAACCACCGGGTTTAACTTGCTTGCAGCGTAGGTAGCTGCCCCACACGGATTCATGCCCGGACGGGCTCCGGCATCCGTTAGATCTCGGTGTTCGCAGTACTTTTTCGCGCATCCGCGAGAAATTATCGCGCCCAATTGGAAAGCGG
>DATMCL010000637.1:0-38186 GCA_035558375.1 Polyangiaceae bacterium | reverse complement strand
GACCCCGCCCAAGCCGCGTCCCGGCGCGGGCCTCTGCGACCAACTCTGCGCGATGGCTGCGGCCAACAACTGCTCGGAGGAGCTCGACAACAAGGACGACATCGCGGCCCTGCCGCCCGATCAATGCGTCCGCGAGTGCAATGCGGAGTTCGACGAGCTCGGGTGCGCGCAGGAGATCGCCGGTGCGTCGTCGTGCCTTCTCGACCATTTGGACGAGCTCAACTGTGACGAGCTCGAGCGCATCGGCGAGGGCAATCCGAACGACATTCCGGAGGAGGTTCGCGCCGCCTGCAGCGCGCCGCTCGCGTCGCTCGCCGGTTGCCTCCACGGGCTAGATTCCCCGCCAGGCGGCGGCAATTGCACCGTCGGCGGTCGGTGCAGCTGCGACGACCCTTGCCAGCGCTGCCGCTGCGAGAACCTCGGCTCCGATGCGTCGTGCACGGACTGCCGGAACAATAACAACAACTGAGGTCGCCTACTTCGACGGCGGTCGTTCGTTCTCGCGCAGCCACGTGAGCATCTGATCCATCGTCTCTTCCGGGTGCGGTCCCATCGAGCCGTGGGTCGCCTCCGGAATGAGGAGAAACGTCGCGGGGACGCCGGCCTTGCCCAGAGATTTGGCGCTCGCCTGCATGAGGTCGAGCCGATCGCGCGCGCCCGCCATCGCCACGGCGCCGCGCAGCCCCTCCAGCCCGCGCGGGTTGGCGGCGTAGGGGCCACCCATCAACACGAGTCGCGTGTAGACCCGCGGGTACTCGCGCGCCAACGACTCCGCCCGCGTCGCGCCCTGCGAATAGCCGATCACGACTATGTCCTCGAGCGGCTCGGCGTGTCCGAGCGCACGGAACGCAGCGCGAATGCGCTCATCGAGAGCGGCGATGTCCTTCGACCAGCGTGCCCATGGTCCGTCCCCACATAGAACGTCGGCTTGCGGTGCGATGAGCGTGCCCCACTTGGCCGCGGTGCGCTGGAACGACTGCGCGTAGCCCATGCCGTGACCGCACATCCCATGCAGGAACACGAGCTTCTCGGGGCCGAGGGATCCGCCCCGCAGCACGAACACCGGCGGAGCCGTTCCTTCGAGTGTCTCGACGCGGATCGGATCGGGGGCTGGCGCCTGCGTGGTGAGCCGCGTGGTGCTCGTCGAGACCTCGCGGCTGCCGGGTGCCGCCTCACGCTCGCACTCCCGACTGACGAGAGGCAGCGCGGCGAGGAGAAGCCAAGTCGCCGAGCGCACGGTTCAGGCATAGCGAGCGGCACCGCCGGGTCAACCAGGGCAAAAACGTCCTGAACGCGGCAGCAGGCTCGCGAGTGGCCGCACGCACGGCCGCGTGGGAAGACGTTCCGCGAGCCATGCGTGCACTCACGCTCACGCAAATTCGGACCCGCTACGTCGAGCGCGATCGCCCGTTGCCCGCCGAGCTCGAAGCGACGCTGCGTACGGATCCACGGCCCGGCGCGCGGGCGATCCTCGAGCACGTCGAGCGCCGGCGGCGCGATAACCGTGCGGAAGGTCAGCGCTTGCGCCGCATGCTCGAGTTCGAGCGCAAGCTCTGGGCGCAAAAGGTCGTGCTCGTGGCGGGCATCGACGAAGCCGGCATGAGCCCACTCGCCGGACCCGTCGCTGCCGCGGCGGTCGTGCTCGAGCCCGAGTGGCGCGCCGAGGGCGTCAACGACTCGAAGCAAGTCTCCCCGGAACGGCGCGTCGAGCTTGCTGCGCTCATCAAGCGCGACGCACGCGCCTGGGCCGTCGCCTTCGTCGAGCCCGACGAGATCGACCGGCTCAACATCTACTGGGCCGGCATCGCCGCGATGCAGCGAGCGGTCGAAGCCCTCGGCCTCGTCCCGGAGCACCTATTGATCGACGCGCGCAAGCTGCGCGAGCTCTCCATCGAGCAAACGCGCATCGTCAAAGGCGACGAGCGCAGCCTCTCGATCGCCGCCGCTTCGATCCTCGCCAAGACGGCACGCGACGCACGCATGGTCGCGTACGCGCGCGAATACCCGGACTACGGATTCGACCGACACAAGGGCTATCCCGTTCGCGAGCACGTCGCGGTGCTGCGCGAAAAAGGGCCATGCCCGATTCATCGCCGCTCGTTCGGTCCGGTGAGAGAGGCGCTCGGGCTGCCCGTGGAACCGGGGTAGGTCTTACGGTGCACAGCCGCATTCGTCGGGACCCGGGCACAGTGGGGCGTCGACCGTGCCTTTCAGTGTCACCAAGCCCGGTTTCAGGTCCAGCTCGACAACGACGTGCGTCGCGTCGAGCTCGGAGACCGTCACCGTGCCGTTCTCGAGGCCCGCGAGCACGTCGCCTTCCAGGCAGTACTCGCCCATCGGCGCGGGGCTGGCGGCGACGTACGCAGGCTCGCCATCCCCCGTCGTGACGTAGACGTTCGGCTGGATGTCCTCGTTCTTCGGTTGGATGATGAGGGTGAGGTCGTTACCCGTGTCTTTGTAAAGGCCCGCGCTCATGTAGTCGCAGACGTTTGCGTAGTCGGTGATGCGGAGCTCGAGCCAGCGTGGAAGCACGCCGTCGTCGACGACGCGCGCCGCCGCACCCAGCGTCGGCACGAGGGTCGGCGGCATGGCCGTCGTGAGTGTCACGGTGCCCGCTGGCTGGCCCGCCTTCGGCTTGGGATCCGCTCCGCAAGCGGCACTCGAGCCAGCCGTGCCGCCACCACCGCCCGTGCCGGCGCCGCCGCTGCTGCCGCCGGTGCCGCTGCTGCCCGCGCCGCCCGAATCGTCGTCATCCGCCGGGTCGCAATTCGCGAGACCGAAAGCGAATGAGACCCCGAGGAGCAGATGCGCAAACCCTCTGAGCAATGCCATGTGATTCCCCATAGCGGACTAGTACGAGCTCGGTCACTACCTTCTTCCCTCAGCGGCGGCCGCCTGTTGGCCAGTCGTCGGCGCCGCGCGCTGAGCGGCCGAACGGGGGACTCTCGAGCGGCATGCCACGTGCTCCGCGCCCCGCCGTGCGTGTCGATCCGGTGTTGGCGCTCGCTCTCGCCGCCGTGGGTGGTCAGGTGGCGCCCATTGCGCCTCTTCCTGCCGTTGCGGCCGCAGCCGGGGTGCTCGCTCTGCTCGCCGCGGCGCGGGCGCTGCGGTGGGCGTTGCTGCTCGCTGCGGTCGTGCTGTTTGGGCTCTCCGCCTGGCGTGCACGCGCGAGCCTCGAACGGTTCGAGGACGAGCGCATACGGGTGCGCGACGCCGTCGGACCGCCGTCGCGCTGCGCCGGGCACGGCGTCGTCGTCGCGTCGCCCGTACGCACGGGCGACGCGCTCGCGTTCGTCGCCGAGCTCGAGGGGCTCGATTGCGAGGGGCGTCGCGTTCCCGGGCGGGTTCGAACGCGCTTGCACGGTGGGCCGGCGGATCTCGCGCGCGGCGACCGGTTCGAGGTCGTGGGGCAGCTCGCGCCGCTCCAGCTTTTTCGGAACGCCATGACGCACGATCCGCTGCCGGGAGCGGCGCGGCGCGGGGTCACGCTGAGCGGCGCTGCGCTCGCGCTCGACGTGGTCGAGCGCTCGCACGGGCCGGCGGCGCTCATCGATCGCCTGCGGGCCCACGCGCGTGCTCGCATCACGGCGACGTTCGCGCGGGACGCGGAGGGCATGGCGCGCGCGCTCGTGCTCGGTGAAAACGATCTCGAGCCGGAGGACGACGCGGCGTTCCGCAAGAGCGGTCTCTCGCACATGCTCGCCGTGAGCGGGACGCACCTCGTGTTCGCGGTGCTCGGGCTCGTGGGCGCGCTCGGAGCGCTGCTCGTGCGGTGGGAAGCGCTTGCCGTGCGGGTCGAGGTGCGGCGCTTGGCGAGCCTGTTCGGGATCCCGCTCGCCCTCGTGTACGCCGACTTCGCGGGCGGCAGCGGCTCGGCGTGGCGCGCTGCGTGGATGCTGTCGTTCGGCTTTCTCGCGCGGGCTCTCAATCGCGGGCCCGCCGCGACGCGCTCGCTCGCGGCGTCGCTGCTCGTCGGTGCGGTGTCGGACGGGCTCGTGGCGTTCGACGTGTCGTTCCTGCTTTCGGCGGCTGCAACGGTGGGGCTCCTCAGCGTGGGACCCGGGCTCGCGCGGCCGTGCCGGCGCTTGCCACGCGTGGCGCGCTTCGTCGGACAAAGCGTCGCCGCGACGGTATCGGCGATGCTCCCCTGTGCGCCGCTCCTCGCTCTGCTGTCGCCGGATCTCACGTTTGCCGGCGTGCTCGCGAACGTCCTGGCCGCGCCGTTCGGCGAGACCATCGCGCTGCCGCTCTGCCTGAGCCACGTGTTCTGCGCGCCGGTTCCGGCGCTCGAGCGGGGCGTGGCGCTCGTGGCGTCCGGGGCGCTGCTCACCGTTAAGCAGATCGCCAAGGAGAGCGCCGCGGCGACATTTCTCGCGCTGCACGTGCCGGATCCCACGCCGTGGCACTTCGCGGTGCTCGCGCTCGGTGCGGCCGCGCTGGCGTTGCCGTTGCCGCTCACGCTGTCGACCTCGATGACGGCGGGTCGAGCCGCCGCGTGGCAGCGGCGCGCGCGCGTCGCGGCCATGGTCGCGACGACGCTGGCGCTCGCCGTCGTCGAAGCGGGCGCCCGCGCGGCAGGACGCAGCACGGGCGTGCTGCGCGTGACGGCGCTCGACGTGGGCCAGGGTGACGCGAACCTCGTGGAGCTTCCCGACGGCGCCGCGTGGCTCTTCGATGCCGGCGGGATGGTGGGAAATCCCATCGATACGGGTGCTGCCGTCGTCGTGCCGGCGCTCCGCGCCAAGCGCCGCACGCGGCTCGACGTGATCGTGCTCACGCACCCGCACCCCGATCACTTCGGCGGGCTCAGCGCCGTGCTGCGCGCGGTCGAGGTCGGCGAGATCTGGGACAGCGGGCAGGGCGAGGCGGAGGGCGCGGGGCCGGTTTACGCAGCATTCCTCGCGCTCGCGCGGTCGAAAGGCATCCCGATCCGACGACCGAAGGAACTTTGCGAGCACGCGCGACAGCATGGCGGTGCGGTGCTCGAGCTCTTGGCGCCGTGTCCGGGCTACGTGCCGGGGCGCGGCGCGAACGACAATTCCCTCGTCGTGCGCGCTCGGTTCGGCGCGCGCGCGGCGCTGCTCACGGGCGACGCCGAGGCGCTCGAGGAGCGCGACCTCGTCGCACGGCCGAACCTGGAGCTTCGCGCGGACTATCTCAAAGCGGGGCACCACGGCAGCCGCACCTCGACGAGCGAGGCGTTGCTCACGGCCGTCGCGCCGTCGTGGGCGACTCTTTCATGCGGGGTACGAAACCGTTTCGGGCACCCGCACGTGCCGGCGCTCGAGCGGCTTGCCGCGCATGGCGTGCGGGCGGTGCGGCTGGATCGCGCGGGGAGCTTCGAGTGGACGACGGACGGCCGTCGGATGGACGTGCGCGTCGCCCTGCTTCCGCGTTGACGCGCGAGGCGGGCCGGCCATAGTGGTGAGTCTGATGGCCGAGCCGTCGAACGGAGCCCTCCGCACCATCTACACGCGTGAAGCGATCGCGGCGCGCGTCGCTGAGCTGGGGCGCCAAATCGCCGCGGACTACGCCGGTGCTGCGCCGCCGATCCTCGTCTCCGTGCTGAAGGGCAGCTTCGTCTTCGCAGCCGATCTGGCGCGAGCGCTCGCGCTGCCGGTGCGCATCGAGTTCTTGGGCGTTCAGAGCTACGGCAGCGGCACGGTTTCGACGGGCGCGGTGCAAATCACCCAGGATCTGACGCACCCCGTCGAGGGTCAGGATCTCCTGATCGTCGAGGACATCATCGATACGGGGCTCACGCTCGCGTACATCTTGAGCCTGATTCGGGCGCGGGGCGCGAAGAGTGTGAAGGTGTGCGCGCTGCTCGACAAGCCGTCGCGCCGTCGCGTGGAGGTGCCGGTCGACTACGTCGGGTTCACCGTGGGCGACGCGTTCCTCGTCGGGTACGGGCTCGACTGCGCTGAGCAGTATCGGAACCTGCCGTCGCTCTGCGAGCTCCTCGAGCCGCCCGTCACCTAGCGGCGGCGCGCGCTTAGACCTCGGCGTTCGCCGTGCCGAGCTCGCCGTGGACGCGCTCGCGCTCGCGGTCGATCTGGTCGCGGGTGGCGCCGAGGCGATGCAGCGTGAATTCAGCCATCGCGAGCGCGATCTCGCCTTCGCCCGAGAACACGACGTCGGCGCCGGCGCTCTTCAGTGCGGCCACCTCGGACAGGTACGTCGACCGCGCGACGACGAAGAGCCTGGCGTTGAGCTCGCGCGCGCGCCGCACGACGAGATCCGCGCCGCCTTCGACGGGCGCGGTGAGCACGACGCCGATCGCGTCCTTGGCGCCCGCTTCCTCGAGCGTCTGAGTCTTGTTGGCGTCGCCGTACACGGCGCGCACGCCCTCGGCGCGAAGCTTGCGCACCGTCTCGATATTGAGCTCGACGATGCTCGGCTCGAGCCCGCTCTCCATGAATAGCCGCGACACGGTGCGCCCCACGGGCCCATAGCCCACGACGATCACGCGGTGGCGGTCGCTGCCGCCCGACGGAGCCGGCTCGGCGCGCCCTTCGTCGGGCGTGCGCTCGGGCAAGAACCCGCTGGCGCGCGGGGCGAAGCGCCAGAGTAGCGGGCTCAGCGTGATCGACAGGATGGAGGCCGCGACGAGCGCGCTGCCAGCCTTGGCGGGCAAGACGCCGAGCGCCGTCCCCATTGCCGCCAAGATGAACGAGAACTCACCGATCTGCCCGCGCCCGAGGCCCACGCCGAGCGCCATGCGCGCTGGCCGCTTCAAGGCGATGAGCAGCAAGGTCGAGACGAGCGGCTTCACGAGCGTCGTGAGCCCGAGCGCGATGGCAACGAGCAGCGGCTCGCGCCAGAGGAAGCTCGGCTCGAAGAGCATGCCGACCGACACGAAGAACAAGACCGCGAACGCCTCACGCATCGGCAGCGCCTCGGACGCCGCGCGCGACGCGAACTCGGAGCGCCCGACCACGATGCCGGCGAGGAACGCACCGAGCGCCATCGACGCGCCGAAGAGCTCTGCGGCCCCGAGCCCGACGCCGAGGGCCAGCGCCAACACGGCGAGCGTGAAGAGCTCCCGCGATTGGGTCGCGACCACGCGCCTGAGCAGCCACGGAATGGCGCGACCGCCCGCGAAGAACGTGAACGCGATGAGCGTGCCCATTTTGGCGAGCGCGATCAGCGTTCCGACGAGCACGCTGCCGCCGCCGGGTTTCACGAGCCCCGGCAAGAGCACGAGCACGAGCACCGTCAAAAGGTCCTCGACCACCAGCCAACCGACGGCCAAATGCCCGGTCAGCGTGTGAAGCTCGCCGCGATCGGCGAGGGAGCGCAGGAGCACCACCGTGCTCGAGATCGAGAGCGCGATGCCGAACACGATGCCCGCGGCAGTACTCCAGCCGAACCAGTGCGCCGCTGCGGCACCCGCCGCCGACACGAGTAGCATCTGCAGGATCGCGGCGGGCACCGCGACGCGCCGCACGGCGAGCAGCTGCTCGACGTGAAACTCGAGCCCGACGCCGAAGAGGAGCAGCACGACGCCGACCTCGGCGAGCTCGCTCGCCATGCTCGCGTTGGCGACGAAGCCGGGCGTGTGGGGCCCGACGATCACGCCCGCGAGCAGGTATCCGACGATCGGCGGCAGCTTGAGCCGGTGCGCCAAGAGACCGAAGACGAGCGCCGCTCCGAGCGCGCCGGCCAGCAGAATGATGAGCTCAGGCGTATGCACGGCGTGGGCTCAGCGCTTCTTCTTCGGGGTGCCGGCTTCGCGCGTGAACGTCGTGAAGCAGCTCCGGCACCGGTACTTGGCGCGCGCACCCTCGGGCTTGCGCGCGCGCACCTGGACCTCGCCACATTTCGGGCACTTGAGCCGCACGAGCGTGCCCTGCGCGCCTCCGGTGAAAAGTGCCATGCGCGCGAGTGTAGTGCGGATTGTCCGGAGAGGTCACGGCTGGCGATTCGCGGGAGCGGGCGTTAGGTAACAGGACCCCGATGAGCCTCTACGACCTCGCGATCCCCCAATTCAAGAAGATGATTCAGTGCACCGAGCGCTGGCTCGACACTGCCGTGACGTTCGCCGAAACGAAGAAGTTCGATCCGAACGTGCTGCTCGCCGCGCGGCTTGCCCCGAATCAGTGGGCGCTCGCGCGGCAAATCTGCACGGCCTGCGACACGGCCAAGTTCACGGTCGCGCGCCTCACGGGGAAGGAAGCGCCGCGCCAGCCGGACACGGAGACCACTCTCGACGAGGTGAGGGCCCGCGTTCGCTGGACCCTCGAGTACCTCGACGGCTTCACGCGCGAGGATTTCAACGGTGCGGGTGAGAAGCTCATCTCGCCTCCGCCGCTGCAGGGCAAAAAGCTGCTCGGCTCGGACTATTTCCACCAGATGCAGCTGCCAAACTTCTACTTTCACGTCGTGACCGCCTACGCGATCCTTCGTCACAACGGCGTCGAGCTCGGGAAGCTGGACTTCCTCGGCCCGCTCCCCGTCCGCGACGGCTGAAACCCCGCGCTCAGGGAGCGGACGCCGAGAGCGTCGCGACGCAGCCGCCGGGAGCAGCCGTTTCATCGGCGGCGCGGCAGCCGGCCTCGTCGAAGTACCAGCGCCCGCTCTCGAGCTGGATGTAGTTCCGCTCGATGCCGACGAGCTTGTAGTTGACGCGGCACGCCCAATCCTTCGTGTCCGTCGGCAGGCTCTTGGGCTCGTCGCTCGCAGGTCCGAAGACGCTGATCTCTTCGGACGCCTGCGCATAGTGGAACGCGAGCGGCGGGCCGCCCTTCACGCGCCGCAGGGTGCCAAGGGGTGCGCCGGGGGCGAGCGGCGCGAGCGACCAGGCCTGGCATTCCGCGCTGCCCGGCGTGCGGACGTAGAGCGTGCCCTTCGCGCGCTCGAGCGCCGCGAGGGTTTCACCGGGGAGCGCGTCGCAAAATTGGACGAGCAGGCGGTCGTTGGTGACGACCTGCTCGAAGCGCAGCGCGTCGTCGGCGAAGCGGCCCGCGTAGTCGGCGTCGAAGCGCTCGATCTGCTCGAGCAGGCGCTTCACCGAGCGCAGGCCCATGCTCGCTTCGCAGCGTTGGTCGCGCACGAAGGCGAGCGGTAGCGCGCCGAGCGTCGCGGTGCCCGCGCGCTGCTCGGCCGTGACGAGCGCACGGAGCGCGCCGGCGTCGAACGACTCGCAGCCGCAACGCTCGAGCGCGGGGGTGAGCGCGGCGCGCAACGCCGGCCAGCGCTCGCGCGAGCTCGCCGCGGGAACGGAGCGCACCGCTGCCGTGAGCGCGGCGCAGTTGGTGAACTCCGCGTAGCTGTCGTCGGCGAGCGATTTGCGGTCGGCCGGCTCGTGCACGGTGAGGAGCCGCGCCGCGATGGCTTGCGCGCGCGGCGGCGTTCCGGGCTCGTTCGGCAGCGTGCCCGGGGACGCGACGCGCACGAGGAGCTTCGGCACGACGGCGTCGGGCAGCGGCGCGAGCGCGGCGCGGATGGTTTGGATGGTCACGTTGGGCGCGGCGGCCACGTACAGCGTGCTCGGCGTCGGGAGGGCTTTGGCGCGGGTCGCCCAGGTCTCTCGGTCGATCGCCGCGCCGTCGAAGGCCAAGGTCTGGTCGTTCACTTCGAGCACGGGGCCGGTGCCGGGTGCCGAGCCGAGCGTCGAGCTCGGCAGCTCCGTCCGGAACTCGGCCCCGAGGCCGCGCTCCGGCAAGCTCGCGATGAGTCCGGTGACGCTCTGCTTGCGGCTCTCGCACGCCTGAGGCGTGTCGTTCGCGAGCGGCGCGAAAGCTGGATGCTGGGTGGCGCAGGCGCTAAAGGCGAGAGCGAGAAGGACGGGCTGTCTCACGGGGGTCACCTTGGCAGGATGAGGTCCGCCCGCGGGGGTATCCAGGGCGGCACCCGCTTCGGACAAGCCACGGGGGGCGAGGTTCCCACGGTTTCTGCGAAGTCGAGCGCGGCGCTGCGATCGTAGCGAATATCGCCCAAGAGCAGCTGATGGTGCGGCTGCTCGAGCCAGAACGGCAGCCGCCCCCAGCGCAGGTAGGCCCGCGCGTCGCAGTTCGTCCGGTAGAGCTCGCGGAGCTCGGCGAGCGGCGCCGTCCACTCGCCATCCCAGCGCACGCGGCTCGTCGAATCGAGGCTCGCGACGTGGAGCTTCAGCGTGCGACCCGTCGGCTCCACCGCGCAGCCATGCGGCGTGACGATGCTGGGTGAGAGTGCCACCGTCGCGATCCAGAGCCCGTAGCGGCCACCCCGCTCGCCGACCGCCATCGCGCTCCAGCAAAAGGGATTCGACGGCGCCGGCGCAAGGCTCACGTCGTGCACGACGACGGGTGTGGCGCCAGGCAAACCACTCCGCGCCGCCTCCGTGACGGCCTGCCGCGCAACAGCCGACGCCGTGAAGAAGACGAGCGCCGTTGTGAGCGAGCCGAGAGCAGCCACCAGTGTCCGCGTCCTCGGCGACCAACGTCCATTGAGCACGAAGAATGCGCCCGCGAGCAGCGTGAGGAACACGGCGGTCGCGAAATTGGCGAACGCCGTCGCCCACGCGAGCGCGATGCCGATCAAAAGCACGCCGAACAGGAAGAGCTTGGTGGCGCGGTGCTGGCTCGCCTGCGCGAGCGCCGGGATTGTGAAGACCCAGAACAGCGGCTCGATGATGAACACGGCGTCGCCGTAGAGCCACCCGTCGTAGAGCGGCCAGAACGGATGCACGCCGTAGTTGTTCGAAAAATCCATCGCGACGTGCAACCACGGCCCCACGAGGCAGAGGCCGAGGAGCAACCGTCGTTCGCGCTCGGGCGCCCCGGTCGGGTGCTTCCGCCACAGCGCGCGCAGCGCGAAAAAGGCGAAAATGCCGAGGAGAAGCCCGATGCCGAGCGTGTGGCTGTGCCCGCGGTGATGCAGGAGGTAGCCGACGCGCCCCGGTGTGAGCCCGCGCAACACGAAATCGAGGTCGGGAAGGTTGTTCGCAATCGCGCTCGCCCAGCGCGCGCGCCGGCGGAGCTTCGGGTCGATCGTCTCGCCACGCGGGGTGACGGCGAGGAGCGTGACGTCGGCGAGCAGCATGCCCGCGAGCGCATGCGTGAGATTATCCATTGGGTCGGCGCAGCCGCTCGAGGCGCTCCCGGATCTGCTTCTCGAGCCCTTGCTCCGTCGGCTCGTAGAAGCGTGTGCCGGCGAGCTCGTCGGGCAAGTACGTCTCGCCCGCGACGAAGCTGCCTTCTCGGTCCGGCGGATACTGATAGCCCGCGCCGTAGCCCTCGTCTTTCATGAGACGCGTGACCGCGTTCCGGAGCTTCTTCGGCACCGGCAAGGCGCCGCGCTCCTCGATGCTCGCCTTCACGCGTCCCATGGCCGCTTTCACGGCCGCGGATTTCGGACAGCAGGCGAGATAGAGGCACGCGTGCGCGATGGGAAAGGCGCCTTCGGGCATGCCCATGCGTCGAAAAGCCGCATCGGCATCGACCGCGACCGAGAGCGCGCGCGGATCGGCGTTCCCCACGTCCTCGCTCGCGAAGATCATCAAGCGACGCAAGAGAAACAGCGGATCGTCGCCGGCCTCGAGCATGCGGAAGAGCCAGTAGAGCGCGGCGTCGGGATCGCTGCCGCGCATCGATTTGATGAGCGCGCTCGCGACGTTGTAATGCTCCTCGCCCGCCTTGTCGTAGAGGAGGGTGCGCTCCTCGCCCGCGCGTTCGACGAGCGCCGTGTCGATCGTGCTCGAGCCTTCGGGGTCGAGCGACGCCGCGACGTCGAGCATGCCGAGCGCGCGCCGAGCGTCGCCGCGCGCCGCCCGCGCCATGAGCTCGAGAGCATCGGCGTCCGCCACGAGCCCGCGCGCGCCGAGCCCGCGCTCCGTGTCGGCGAGCGCCTGCTCGAGCACGCGCACGAGGCTCGCCTCGCTCAACGTTTCGAGCCGAAAAACCCGGCAGCGCGAGAGCAGCGCCGCGTTCACCGCGAACGACGGATTCTCGGTCGTCGCGCCAATCAGCGCGATGGTGCCGTTCTCGAGGTGCGGCAGGAACGCGTCCTGCTGGCTCTTGTTGAAGCGGTGGATCTCGTCGACGAAGAGCGTCGTGCCGCGGCCCTGGTACGAGCGCCGTTCACGCGCCTGCTCGATGAGCTCGCGCAGCTCCTGCACGCCGCCGAGCACCGCCGAGAACGCCACGAACTCGGTGCGAGTGCGGTGCGCGACCACGCTCGCGAGCGTCGTCTTTCCGGACCCCGGCGGCCCCCACAAGATGAGCGACGGCAAGCGATCACTCTCGATCACCTCACGCAACGGTTTACCGCGCGCGAGCAGCTGCTCCTGCCCGACGATTTCGTCGATCGTGCGGGGGCGCATGCGCTCGGCGAGGGGCGCGGGCGTTCCGCCGAGGGCGCCGCGACTCACGGCGTGAGCGAGCAGCGTCGGCTCGTCGGGCCCCCGCCGGCTCGTCTTTTTGGCCATTTAGGCGGGCCTTTCCCGCGGCGGGCGCGGCCCGAAGATGGCCGTGCCGATCCGAACCACGGTCGAGCCGGCGCGGATCGCATGCTCGTAGTCGTGGGTCATGCCCATGCTGAGCTCCGGGAGGCGCGGGGCCCCGCCATGCTCCTCGCGCAGCGCGCGCAGCTTGTCGAAGTACTCGCGCGAGCGGGCGGCCTCGCCGTCGAGCGGCGGCACGCACATGAGCCCGACGAGGCGGAGGGCGCTCGCGCTGTCCGCCGCATCAATCAGTGCACCGAGCTCCGCCGGATCGCAGCCGCCCTTCTGCTCTTCGCCCGCGATGCTCACCTCGAGGAAGATCGGCAAGCGTGGGTCGCTCCCGAACGCGCGCCGCGCCATCGGGATCTCGCGCCCCGTCATCCGGCGGTCGAGCTCGGCGAGCAAGAGCGGCGAATCCACCGAGTGCACCGCCTGCGCGTGCTCCACGACGTGCTTCGCCTTGTTGCGCTGCAGATGGCCGATCAAGTGCCAGACGAGACCGTCGAGATCCGCGAGCGCTTCGGCCTTTTCGACGAGCTCCTGCACGTAATTTTCGCCGAAATGCCGCTGCCCTTGCTCGTAGGCGGCGCGGATCGCCCGAGCGGGGTGCCCCTTGGACACCGCGAGCAAGAGCGGCGGTTTCGCGAGCGAGGCATCGGTGCACGCAGCCTCGAGTGCCGCGCGCACGCCACGCAGGCGTTCGCCGAGCGCCTGGCGCTCCGCTTCGTTCAGCGCGTCAGCGGGGGGAGCCACGCGCTCAACGTTCCGACTTGGCGCCGACGAGCTCGCGAATCCGCACGCCGACCTCGCCGTCGACATCGCACAGCTCACCGCGTGCGACGACCCGCCCCGCAATGCGCAGCAGCACCGGCTCGGCGATGCGCCGCCCCGTTTCGATCACGTCGCCCGGTCGCAAGCGCGCCCAGTCGCTTGCGGCCATGCTCACCGCGCCGAGCTCCACGCGCACCACCACGGGCGCCTCGAGGGCTGCGTCCGCCAGCGTCTCGTTCACGTCGTCCGCTTCCGCCATCGCGTCCCCCGAGTCCGCGCGATCCGGCGCGAGCTCGGCGAGCTCCTCAGTTAGCACGAGACGCCCGTCGGCAGGCATCTCGACCCAAGCCCCCGATTCGCCCAACGCACCGGCGAGCACGGCGCGGCCGATTCCGTCGCTCGTGACCCAAGCTTTCTCACCCGGCAAGAACGCCGCACCCGGGACCAAGCGGGCAAGCTCGGCGGGCGTCGCGAGCGATCGAGCGACGACGAGCGGAATCGCGAGGGGCAGCTCTCCCAGCGTGTCGAGCTCGACGCGCGGGCGTGGTGCCGTCGGCGCGGGCTCGAGCGACAGGAGCGCGTAGCCTGCGTACGCGCGTCCGTCGAAACGGATCGTCACGTCCGCGCGCAGCGTCGAGGCGTCGTGGCGCGCCTCGGGCAAGAGCTCGACGGGCTCTCGCGTGAGCCGCCGCGCCACCTCGACGGCGAGCGCCGCGAACGCGCCCGTGACTGCAGGCTCGAGCTCGTGCCCCTCGCGGGCGAGCGAGAACGGGCGCGCCAGGATGCGCTCGAGCAGCGCCACTGCGAGAGCCGGCTCGGCACCGAGCACCGCGCCGCTCTTGCCGCACCCGAGCGCTGCCTCCACCGCCCGCCGCTTCGGGCCACCGAGCGCGTAGCCGCGAAGCTCGCACTCGACCGGCGTGCCCACGAGCGCCGACAGCACCCCCGCGAGCCCCTCGGGTGCGAGAACGACCGGGTGCTCCCGGAGCTCCGCGAGCCGTGCCAGAAGAGCGCGCGGGACCCGCTCGAGGGAGCCCCATGGGTAGGGGGCGTAGGGCGCATGACGGGCGGCCTGCACGCCGGCATCATAGGGCCGCCGGCGACCCACGGATCGTTGCGTAGACCCCAATTCATCCACACCCCTGTGGACAGCTTTGGGGGGAGGAGCCGGATCCGTGCTTCCGGCTGAAATCGTGGAGGTTTCGGCGTTTGGCGCTGCGTGCTAGCGTGGGCCCATGCGTAGCTCGTTCCCGTTTCGACTCGCATTGGTCATGGCGCTGGGGGCAACGCCCGCCCTCGCCCAGACGCCTGCGGCTGCACCCGCGCCGCCCACGCCTCCTCCTGCTCCGGCTGCGGCTCCGGCCGCTGCGCCGGCTGCTCCAGCGACGGGCACTCGGGCTCCCGCGGCGCCGGTCCGCGTCGGCGCGAGCCCGTACTCCGAAGCCGTGCAAAAGGGCGACAGCCTGCTCCTGGCGCGCGACTTCGACGGCGCGATCGCCGCGTACAAGGCGGAGATCGACAAGAACCCCGCGCTCGGCCACTACCGCACGGGGGAAGCGCAGCTCGCCAAGGGCAACGTCGCCGAGGCGGAGGCGGCGTATCAAACGGCCCTCAAGCTCGTCGGCACCGACGACAAGCTGCGCAGCAAGCTCCTGTTCGTGCTCGCGGATCTGAAGGAGCGCCAGAAGGCGAACGACGACGCCATCACGCGCTGGAAAGAATACGAGGAGCACGCCCGCACGGTGGCGGCAGCCAAGGGCTACCCCGCGACGGCGGTCGAGCGCGTGAAGCGCAACGAAGAGTGGAAGAAGATCTCCGCCGACGCCGCCGAAGTGCGCGCCCGCATCAAGAAGCGCATCGACGAGGCCGACGAAGCGCTCCGCAAGAGCACTCCGTCGAAGTAGCGCCCGAGCGCGACTTACTCAAGGGGGCCTTGCCCCCGCGGCTCGCTTCGCGACCGCTCCCCCGCCGCCTTCGCGGGCTCGCGCTGCTCGCAGGGGGCCTTGCCCCCGCGGCTCGCTTCGCGACCCTGATTCGAGCTTATTTGCCGCCGCGAACGCGGACGCTGCCGGCGAGGGCCTCGTCGGCGCGGCGCGTGAACTCGAGGAAGGCCGGGTACTCCTTCGGCTGGATGCGGCCGGCGGGCAAGCGCACGTGGCGCTCGAACACGAGCGTCTGACCCTTGAGGGCGTCGTTCACCTCGACGTGGCGCTCGCCGTCGGTGAGCTTCTGCGGCGCTAGGGCCGCTTCGACGCTCGCGCCCTGCGGCAGCTCGACGGCGATGTGCACGTCCTGCGACACCGACTCGACCATCAAGAGCGGCGTCTGTCGCGTGGGCAACGTCGCGAACTGACCGAGCCGCGGCGTGAAGCCGGGCGGTTGGATCATCAGCGTCGCGCCAATCTGCTGCGCGAAGGAGCGCGCGCGCGACTTGGTGACGATCTTGATCGGCGCGTCGGGATCGTTGACGCCCTCGATGCGATACTCGAGGAGCTCGACGCCGCGCAGGGCCGCGCCGAGCAGGCGTCCCTCGATCGCGTCGCGGATCTGCCGCTCGGGGAGCTGGCTCAAGACGGTGCGGAGCCCAGTCGCGTACTTGCCCTGGAAGGTCTGGACCAGATCGACCGCGGCCGAGCCGTCGCTCGCGAGCTTCGCCTTGCCGTCGGTGAGGGCGCTGTCGAGCGCGCCCGCGGCCGGCGAGCGCGTGAGCTCCCAACCGTCACCGCCGAAAACCACGGCCGGCATGCCGCGCACCTCCGCCGGTACGTAGCCGAACGGCGCGTGCTTGCTCCCGAGCGTGAGCCAGAGGTCGTTCTTCTGCGCGCGCACGCGCAAGAGCGGCTGCGTGTAGATCATCGAGCTCGAGAAAGGGCCGCTCGGCGCGAGCGTGAGGCGGTTCTGGACGACGGCGTAGTCGGCCTGAATGCCGAGCGCGCGGCACAAGACGAGGTAGCCGCGCCAGAGGTTGCCGTTTTTGCTGACGACGACGCGGCGTCCGTCGGCTTCGTTGCCCTCCTCCACGTTGGCGGTGACCCAGTGGTAGAGCTTGCGGGCGCGCTCCGCCCTCGCTTCGGGCGGCAGCGGCTCCACGATGCGGTCGGCGATCTTCTTCACGCGCGGATCGATGGGCGTGAGGTCGTCGGCGGAGTCGCCGAGCGCCTTCAGCGTCGCGTCGAGCGAGATGCCCCAGCCGACCTGAACGCTGGGTAAAAACTCCGTGATCGGAGCGCCGAACGGCTCCACGGGGGCCGCCGGGCTGCGCTCCACGCGCCAGCGCCGCACGGTGAGGCCGCTGCCTTCGGTGACGATCGGCGCGGGGACGTCGTTCTTCGTCTCGATCTGGAGCGCTTTGTCGGTCGGGGAGACGACGACGAACTCGCTGCGCGCGTACGCGATGTTCTCCTCGCGGAAGAACCAGCGCGGCCCGACGTAGCGCAAGCCGTGCCGCCCGTCGCCCGGGTTGCTCTCGATGCGCTCGGTCTCGATGTAGTCGCCCACCTCGAGGTGCGGCATCGTGACCGTCGGCTTGCCCTGCACGAGCTCGGGCTCGAGCACGCTGCCGTCGCGCTTCAGGACGCGGAGCTTGAGGAAGCTGCCGTTGCGGATGGGCTGCTCCGCCATGTCGCCGATCGCTTCGGCGGACTGGACGCGCACGATTTCGTGCTCGAGCAGGCGGCTCGAGCCGTCGTCGTGGACCCACAGCGCCGAGTAATCGAGCACGCGCGCCGCCGTGCCGCCGAGCGCCTCGTTCTTGCGCTCGAACTCGCGAATCACGGCGTTCGTGTCGATGCGATACGGCGCGAGCTCGGTCGCGCCCTCGACGAGATCGAGCGCCGCTTCGAGCCGGCCCGTCGGGGCGCCTTTCTGCACCGACTCGACCACGGCTTGCACGAGCGCCATGCGGTCGCCCGTCGCGTAGCGCGCGTCGGCGAGCGCGAGCCGCGGCTCGTCCTGGCGTGGGTTCTTCTTGATGGCCGCTTCGAGCTTCTTCCAGGTCTCGCCCTCGTTGCCCGCGCGGACCATCACGTCGTGGATGCGCGCGGCGATGTCCTTGCGATCGGGGCGGCGCTTGGCGAGCCGGTCGAGCTCGGCGAGCGCTGCCTTGAAGTCGGCGCGCTCGAGCGCGCGGCCGAGCGCGACCTCGTTGTCGGGATCGAGCTTCAGGATGCGCGCGACGAGGAGATCGGCCTTCGCCGAGTCGCCCTGCGCGTCGTACACGGCGACGGCTTGCTCGAGCGCGTCCGGATCCTCGGGGAAGCGCTGCTCGAGGAGCTTGGTCGCCGCGGCGAACTCCGCCGACCACCCGAGTTGGTGGTAGAGGTCGGCGAGCTCGCTGAGGACGGCCGGGACCTCGGGGAATTGATCGACGAGGGCTGCCACGTCGCTGGCGGCTTCGATCGGGCCAGAGCGCTCGGCTTGGCCGGCCGCGAGCGTCAGGCGCGCCTGCCAGAGGCGCGGATCCTTCTTCACGGCGCGCTCCCCGAGCTCGCGCGACAAGTCGCGCCGCTGGTTGTCGGCGAAGATCGGATCGTCCTGCACGTAGGTGGCGGCGGCGGAGAGCGACGGCCCGGTCGCCTTCGCGACGTCTGCGACGAGCGGCTCGAGCAGCACCGAGGCGACGTCGGATTGATCGTCTATTTCGGCGACTTCGGCGCCGAAATAGCGCGACAGATCGTCGTGCGAGTCCACGACCTTGCCGTTCACGACCTGCGCGTCGAGGGCGTTGTCGGGGCGGATCGAGCGCGGCGCGCGCGTCACGTACGGGCGCGACGGCTCGGCGCTGCCGGGCGCCCCGTAGGGCCGCCCGTCGGGATACATGATGCGCAACGCCGTGCTCGGTGCGCCGAGCTTGACGACGATGCGGTGCCGCCCGCGCTCGAGCTCGACGCGCGAGGCGAAGCGCAGCCACGAGCCCCACTCGCGGAAATCGCGCCGCAGCACAGGCGTGTCGTCGACCCACGCCGAGAAGGCGCCCTGAGCCGCGACGATGAGCTCTCCCGGCTGGTCGACGTCGACGAACGTTTCCGCGTAGACGATGCCGTCCGGCACCGGCTCGTCCGCCGTCACCGTGCAGCCGTGCGTCACCGTCTTCAGGATGCGGGGCACCTCGCCCGTCTCCGTGTCGGCCGCCCAGCGCTCTGCCCAGGTTCCCGGCTGCTCCGGCGGGAATGCGCGCAGCGTGTCGCGTGGCGCGTTGCGACCGAACGGCCCCGCGAGCCTGAGCGCCGTCACGCAGCCCTGCTGCTCGGCGACGAGTTTCTCCAAGTTCGCGAGGGCCGCGTTGTGCGACTCGCCGGCCCACCATTGCGACAGCTCGAGCCGCGCACGCCAGCCGATCGAGCCCGGCCTCTTGATCAGGCCTTCGACGCGGTCCTTGTTCTTCGCCCAGAAGCCGGGCACGGCGTGGCGGTAGCCGGCCGCGTCGTGCGCCGCGAGCCACGCGAAGAGCGGCGCGCGCGGATCCTTCGAGTCGCGCGCCGCTTCCACGGCAGCCAGGTACGACGCCGAAACGCTCGCGAGCTTGCCGTGCACGGAGTCGTCGAAGCCGCGCGCCAAATCCGCGATCAAGCCGTGCGCAGCGAGCTCGTCGAGCCGCTTGCGAGCGCGCTCGGCCTGCTTCGTGTCACCGCCGGGCGACACCAATTCGCCGAGCAGCCAGCGCCCGACGACCTCGCCGTCCTTCGAGGAGGCGGAGCTCTTCCGGAGATCGGCGACCTGCGGCGGGCCGACGCTCTCCTGACCGGCGCAAGCGGCCGCGGCAAAGGCGAGCACCGCGAGCGCGGCTCGCGAGCGGCGAAGACTTTTGAGGAGCCTCATGGCTCGACCACCAGGCGGCGGCTGAGCGCGCGGTCGGCGTCCTCGCAGAAGCGCTTGAATGCGGGGTAATCCTTGGGCACCACGCGATCGGTCCGGAGCCCGACGCGCGAGGTCACGGTCACGCGATCGCCCTGCTTCTCTACGGTCATCTTCACCCAGCCGAAGGGATTGTCGAGGTTCACGTTCTCCGGAAGCGCAACCACCTTCGCGCCCGCCGGCAGCTCCACGACGAACGAATCACGAAGCTCGGCGGGAGAGAGCAGCCACACGTCCTGGCGCCGTTGCGACAGCGAGGCGTACGCCGGCGTGAGGCGGAAGGAGTTCGTGACGGCCATCGAGAGCTGGCCGCCTTCTCGCCGCGCGAAGGTTGGCGCCGTTCCCTCGAGGTGGATGCGCACGGGCTGCTTGTTGTCGTCGAGGTCGCTGGTCGTGAGGCCCTGCGCGCCGGGCGCGATCACGAAGCCGGGCAGCTCCCCGCCGATGTCGTGGTTGATGCGATCGCGGCGCGCCGATTCGGCGTGGTACTGCCGGCGAAGCTCGGCGGACGTGTAGCCCGCCGTCGAGTAGTCGAGCGTGAGCTTGGTGTCGCCCGCTTTCACGACCTTCGCGTGCACCTCGCGCGCGACGTAGTTCTTGTCGGGCGGCGGCAGCGGGATCTGAATCAGCTCGGATTTGCCCTGGTTCACGCGGAAGCCGACGGCTCCGAGATCCATGCGCGGCAGCTCGTCGATGCCCGTGTGCTCGGCCGTGCCGTCCAGGTAGAGATTCATCGACGGCACGTACGCGATGGCGTGATCGAACGGCGCGAAGCTCGCGACCTTCGAGCGCAGGCCGCCCTTCATCTGCGTGCGCAGCACGACCATCGTGGCCGGGATGCCGAGCTCGTTGAGCAAGGTGGTGATGACGGTGGCCTTGTCCTTGCAGTCGCCCCATCCGCGCGTGACGGTCTGCACGCAGCGGTGCGGCTTGTAGCCGTAGATGCCGAACTCGAGCGCGACGTAGCGTGTGTTTCGGATCACCCAGTCGTAGACGGCTTCGACCTTCTCGCGCTCCGTCTTCTTGCCTTCGGTGATCTTCCGCGCGAGCTTCCGCGTGTCCTCGTCGACGTCGAACTGATCTTTGACGAGACCCCAGTACCAGCGGCCGAGATCGCCCCAGGTTTTGTAGGTCGAGACGTGAACGAAGCCGAGCACCTCCGGGCCGGGCGGCATCGCCGGCTCGGGGTCGAGGCCGGGCACGCTTTCCGCGAAGAAACGGTAGGTGCGCTGGGTGCCCGCCTCCGTGACGGTGGGCGTGAGGCCCGGCACGTCGGTGTCGAAGTAGAGGGTGCGCGCTTTCGGCGTCACGACGACGTACTCGGCGTTCGCGGTCGGATCGGAGCTCTGCAGCTGCGTGATCTCGCCGAAGTAGTCGTTGAACTCGTTGCGCGGCGTCACATCGTCGACGCGGTAGCGGAGCTCGACCACGTCGCCGGCCTCGAGCCGCGGGAACTGCACGTAGAAGGCGCGCCCCGTCGTGTACATCGAGATCGACGGATCGTCGGCGGGCCCTTCGCCCCACTCGACCGCTTCGTCGACGCGCCCGTCGCCGCGGTACACCTTGGCGCCGCGGAGCTGCACGACCTGCGTCGAGGTTTCGTACACGAAGCCGTACTGCCGCGCGTTTGCCGCCGCGGAGTCGGTAAGGGGCTGGAACACGATCTGCCGGTACTGGCTCGAAAGCCCGTTCTCGAACATGGTCGAGACCGTGAGATCGCGCAGCGTGCGGCGGTTCTGCCCCTGCGGCGGCGCGTGCCGGAGCGGCAGGAAGCGCTCGGGAGCCCAGGCGTACGCCTCGTCCGGGCGCGCCTTCTTCGGCTCCACGTGCTCGACGTACTCGCGCACGGCCTTGTCCTGCGGCTTGATCCGCAAGATTTCGTGCAGGAGCACGAGCTCCGCGTCCGTCTTGCCGGTCTCGCCATAAAGGTCTGCGAGCGTGCGCAGCGTCCCCACGTCTTCGGGCGCAAGCTCGAGCGCGCGCTGGTACGTCGCGATCGCGCGGTCGCTCTGCCCGAGCGAGCGGTACGCGCGTGCCGCGGCGTTGAGCGCCCAGAGATCCCCCGGATGCGACTCCACGAGCCGGTCGCTCCAGTGCTCGGCGGCTTTGCGATCGCGCCGTGCGATGGCGAGCGCCGTCATCTGGGTCAGGAAACCGCCGTCGTCGAAGCGCAAGCCGCTGTAACGGGCCTCGACCTCACTCGCTTCCGTCGTGCGGCCGAGCGAGCGCAGCGTGGACGCGTACAGGTTCAAGAGGTTTACGGCATGCGGATTGCGCGCGAGGGCGGCGTCGAGCGTCGCGAGCGCCGTGCGCGGCAGCCCGGCCATCGCGTAGAGCTCCACGCGGCCCTGAACGGCGACGACGTCGTCCGGGTCGCGCTTGATCAGGCGCTCGAAGATGGGGAAGGCCTCTTCGTAGCTCGGGCTCTCGCGCCGGTGGAGCGCGCGGGCGAGCAGCACCTCGCGGCTCGGATTGGTGCGGCTGTCGAGCGCCTCGGCCTTCGTGATCCAGTCGCCGCGCTGGTTGTGATCTTCGGCGAGCGCGGCCGCGAGGAGCAGGCGGCGCACGGTCGGCGCCTTGTCGCTCGCCTTCACGGCGAGGTCGCGCGCGCGGTGCACGGCCGGATCGTCCCCGTCCGTCTCGTAGAGGTAGCGCGCGTACTGCTCGAGGTTCGCCGCGCTCGGATCGCGCGCCGTGAGGCGCTCGAAGGTCTGAACGGGGCCTTCCACCGAGCCGGGCTTCGCCAGAACGGCGGGCTTTGCCGGAGGCCTCGCCGCCGTCGCGGGCGCGTCCTTGTCGGCCGGCGTCGTGTCGCCGATCGGCTTGTCGAGCTTCAACTTCTCGAGCTTCGGCTTGTCGGCCTTGGCGCTCGCCGGCTTCGCCTTCGGCGTGTGCTGCTTCTTCGCCTTGGCGAGCCGCGCCGCCGTCTCCGCCGCCGGAGCGCTCGCTGCGACGTCGTTCGTCGCGACGAGATCCGGATCCGGCGCACCCTTTTCGTCGGCGAGGCGCACGGAGAGGACGGGTGCGCTCTCCTCCCCGCAGATCTTCACGGTGAGGCCGTTCTTGCCCGGCTCGAGCGTGAGCGGCACGGCGTAGCGGTCGAAGTCGTGGCTCGAGTAGACGCTCGATTCGAGGACTTCTTCGCCGTTCCAGAACACCTTGAAGGCGCCGCCGCTGCCGATCCAGGCGCTGATCTTCCTCGGCTCTTTGCGGCCCGAACGCGACTCGACGAAGGTCGTCGCGTAGGCGCACACCTTCTGCTCCGGGCGAAGCAGCGAGCCGAAGCTCACGAACCCCTGCGGGAACTCGCGCGGGATCGCCCGCCAGCGCACGGGGCGCTCCTTGCCCGACTCTGCCTTGCCCGGGACGATCGGCGACTCGAACGCGAGCTCGGGACCGAACGTGGTGTCGAGGCCGGACTTGCCCTCGTTGTCGAAGGGACCAATGACGAGGAAGCGGTCGACGAACCCGAGCGCCGCGATCTGATCGTGCGCCGCCTTGATGTCACCCCGCCGAAACCTGGCGAACGCCGCGAGCGCTCCAGCGTACGTGCGTACCGGCGGCGTCAAGCGCTTGTCGGTGGCCGCATGCTCCAACGTTTCTTCCACTTGCGCCGGGCTCGCGCGATCCCAGCTCGACCAGATGCGGCGGAGCGCCGCGTAGGCTTCGGGGCCGCGGGCGCTCTCGAGCTCGTCCTGGCGCTTGGCGAGATCGGCGTGGAACGACGGACTTTGGGCGCTCGCCAGGCCTGCGGCGAGAAGTACGGCAGAGATCAGGGGCGAGCGGTGCTTCAAGGCCGATTCCTCGTTGGTCCTCGTAGCGCCAAGAAGGTCACGAGCAAAGGGCCCAGAACGAGGCCCAGTGCCTCAGGACGCTCGGCCGGGAGCCTTGTAGGCGCGCTGCGCACGCTGTCACCCTTGTCCGCCCGAGGGGGGTCAGATAGAAGTGTTCTTCGCTGTAGAGTTGAAAACGTAGGAAGAAGAAACGCTCCGCGCACGGCGGAGACGGGTTCTGGTTTCCGGCGAGGTCGGACCAGAACGATGCCCAGGCTGACGACAACAAAGGCTTTTGCCAAGAGGTCGGCCGGGCTGCTGGAGGCGTGATGGTCAATCCCCAGATGGTGATGTACGAAGAGGAGTTCAACCAGATCCAGGCGGTCGTGGACCGTCTGGTTCGGGAAGCGAACGCCAAGGTCGTCTTCATCGTCGACAAGAACGGGCAGCTCATCGCGGCGAGCGGTGAGGTCGACAACATCGACACCACGTCGCTGGCGTCGCTGACGGCGGGCAACATCGCGGCCACGGGCGGCATCGCGAAGCTCCTGCGCGAGAACGAGTTCGCCACTCAATTCCACGAGGGCGAGAAGGCGAACATCCACATCCAGCTGGTGGGCAACCGGGTCATCCTGGTCGTCATCTTCGACTCCAAGTCGAGCCTCGGCTTGGTGCGCCTGCGCGTTCGGAAGGCCAGCGACGAGCTCAATCGGATCTTCGAGGCCTTGCTCAGCAAGGTTCAGGAGCCGGGCGGAGACTCGCCTTTTGCCGAGATCACCGACGAGGACATCGACAACCTATTCAACGATTGATGATGGAACGTCGGCGCAAGATGAGCTCTGAGGTGCCCCGGCCATGAGTTTCATCAACTACATGGCCCGGGAGATCAACTGCAAGATCGTCTATTACGGTCCGGGTCTCTGCGGAAAGACGACGAATCTTCAGTACATCTACGAGCGCACCAATCCGGAAGCGAAGGGCAAGATGATCAGCCTCGCTACCGAGACGGAGCGCACGCTGTTCTTCGATTTCCTCCCGCTCTCGCTCGGTGAGATCCGCGGCTTCAAGACGCGCTTCCACCTCTATACGGTGCCGGGTCAGGTCTTCTACGACGCGAGCCGCAAGCTCATCCTGAAGGGTGTCGACGGCGTCATCTTCGTCGCCGACTCGCAGATGGAGCGCCTGGAAGCGAACCAGGAAAGCGTCGAGAACCTGCGCACGAACCTCGCGGAGCAGGGCTACTCGCTCGAGAAGATCCCGTACGTGATCCAGTACAACAAGCGGGACCTGCCGAACGTCGTCTCGGTCGAGGAGCTGCGCTCGCTCATCAACCCGATGAACGTGCCGGATTTCGAGGCCAATGCGCGCTCGGGCGTCGGCGTGTTCGACACGCTGAAGGCCGTGAGCCGCCTCGTCCTGAACGAGCTCCGGCGCGGCGGATGACGGAGCGGGCGCGGGACGCAGGGCGCGCCGCCTCGAAGGCGCGCGCGCCTGGTCCCCTCGAGCCCCACGAGCTCGAAGCCGCCGCCCTCCGCTACTTGAACCGGTTCGACTGCTCGGTGCAGAAGCTGCGCCGGCACCTCGCGTCGCTCGTGCGGCGACGTGGAGGGGATCGCGCCGCGCTCGAGGCGCACCTCGAGACGTTGCTCGCGCGTTACCAGGCGTCCGGCGTCTTGAACGACGCGCGCTTCGCCGAGAACCTCGCCGGGCGCTTGCAGGAGCGCGGTGGGTCACGTCGCGCGATCGTCGAGAAGCTTCGTCGCCGCGGCATCACGAGCGGCGTCGCGCAGGCCGCCGTCGTCACCTCCGCGCAGAGCGAGCTCGAAGCGGCGCGCGCCTACGTGCGGCGCCGAAGGCTCGGCCCATTCCGTCCCGAAGAGGAGCGGCAGGAGAATCGGCGGCGCGATTTGGCTGCTCTCGCCCGCACCGGCTTCGATCACGAAACGGCGATTCGCGCGCTCGGTTACGGGTCGGACGAAGACTTCTGAGGCGCGTGCCTCAAGCTACTTGAAGACGGAGGGGCACGCCGCGGCGCCGTAGCCGCGCAGGATCTCGTGGGCCACTTGGCTGTTCGGATCGTAGACGAGGCATTGGCCCGGCTCGACGGTCGTCTTCAGCCCGGCTGACTTGCTCGAGATGACGAACGTCCCGGTGTTCACGAGCAGCTCTGGGCCGGGCGTGCGATGCGTGAGCGCGAGATCGAGCTCATCGTTCACGAGTAGCGCGACGCTCCCCGACGCGCCTTCCGGCGTCGACCCGGCCGAGGGCCCCGGCATCAGCACGAAGCTCACGACGTCGTCGTTGGCGAAGGACTGTAGGTTCTCGATCTTGTCGGCGACGCTCTTCATCGCAAACGTGAGATCGAGCGAGAAATCGGGCTCCGCAACGACCTGGAAGGCGCCACCCGCCGCCCAGTCAACGTCGAACCCCACGCTGCCGACCCTCGCGTCGTCCGAGCTCGAGCGCAAGTTGGCGAGCATGAGCGTATCGTCCCCGTGCTTCACGCTCGCGAGCTCGCTCTCCTCCGTCGGGGAATAGCGCCAGATCGCGAAATGGTCCGTCTCGCTCACGAAATTGAAGCCGATGTTGCTCGCCGCGACGTCGACCGACACGCTGTCGTTGGGCGGCACCGCAGGCGTCACGTGGCGCTCAAACACCGCCTCGACGAACGTCTTGAACGAGCTCATGAAGCTCGCCGCGCCGAGCTGAAAGTCTCCCGAGAGCTGTCGCGTGGCGGCGTCGACCGTACCGCGGAAGAACGTGTCGCTCCCCTCGCTCTCGAGCCGAACGTGCTTGCCGTCGTCGGTAAATCCGACGCCGAGACCACCGCTCAGCGTGACGTCGAGAATGACGTGATCCGGCTCTTCGGCGCTGAGCATCACGCCGGGTGTTCCGTAGGAATCCCCGTCGAACGCAATGTCCGAGCCTTGCTCTGCGGCGTATTTCACGGCTTCTGCCACGTCGAAGCTCACGCTGAGCCATTGCGGAGCGGTTTTCAGGACGAACGGCGTCGCCTGAGCCGAGCCGAAGGTCGGCGTTAGGGTGAGTCGTCGCGCGTCGTCGCACGAGTCGAACGCCGCCTCGAAGGTCACCGGATGCTCGGCGAGATCTTGCGCGCAGTCCGCCGCTTGCTCCTTCGCCCATTCCGGATCCGCTTCGAGGTCGTCGGGCTCGGGCGCGCAGTACACGTCGCTCTTGAGCGCGTACCGAAGCGTCGGGCCCACGCTGTCCAGCGCGTTGCCTTCGGCGAGCACCTTCCGCGACAGCCAGTCGATGAGCTCGTCGACGCTCTTCGTGGCGTCGTTCACGAACACCGGCGGGTCGTGCTCGTCGCCCAGAGCGAGCGCGCGTCCGATGAACGCCGAGCCCTCGATGAAGGCGCTGGCGGAGATCGCACCTTTGAGTGCGCCCTCGAGGTTCGTCGTGGCAACGTGGAGGACGTCGGCAGGCCCGAGCGTGCACGAGCCCGGTGCTTGGGTGCCTCCCGAGCCGCCGGTCGCCTTGGAGCCGCCGGAGCCGCCCTGCGCGCGCGTGCCTCCCGAGCCGCCGGAGCCACTCCGCGCGCCCGAGCCAGCCGACGTACCGCCTGCGCTGGGCGCATCGGCGTCGTCGTCCGAGGGACGCATCGAGCTCGAGCCCGAGCAGCCCGTCGCGGCCAGCAGTGAGAGCCCCACCGTCGAGATGAGACGAAAGCGATTAAGCACTAAGTCCTCCAAAAAAGTGATTATCGCAGAGACGCGAGCGCGCGCAGGCCCGCTGGCGAAGCGCGCGAAAAACGCGCGCGAAAACTCATGCCAGGACCCGTGGATTCCGCACCTGGCGGACGGCGTCGTCGCCGCTCAGCAGCGCTTGCCGAGCGAGAGCTCGACGCTCGCAGCGCCACCCGCGCGCCGCAGCACGCCGCAGCTGCAGCTCGGGTCGTCGGGGCACGGCGGCGACGAGAGCGTGAACGTGTACGTCTCGGGCTCGCCGTCTATGTTGGTTCCCGTGGCAGGGCCGAGCGAGATCACCTCTTTGTCGGTGTCCACGCTCAGCGACTCACTCACCCAGTCGTGACTCGTCGGCTCGCCGTGAAGAACGATGTCGCCCGCCGCCGTGAGCTCGAGCTCGAGACAATCGGTCGGCGCGAGCGTGTAGTGCGTCGCGGCGCTCAGCGCTTCGTCGACGGTGAGCGTTCCGTTCGAAACGCAGCCGTCGGGTGAGAGGCGTGTCACGAGCGTGAGGTCGACGTCGACCTCGAAGCTCGTGTACGGCCAGTGCGCTCGAAGCTCGGTCGTGTCGTCGGTCGGCTTGCTGACGACCAGGGTTCCCGAGCTCGTGTCCTCGCTGCACCCGAGGGTGAAGGCGCCGAGCGCGAGGAGGCCGCCCCACCGGCCACGAGAGCCGAGCACGGAGCTACTTCTTGAGGCCCTGGCGGCGTCCGCGATTCTTGGCGGACAGCTTCGCCTTGTAGCGCGCCGAGCGCTTGCGGTTCGTCTTGCGGGGCTTGTTGCGCGTGGCGAGGTACATGGCGTTTCGGGGCGATGCCTAACACGAGCCCCCCGAACAGGCCAGAAGGGGCCGTTTCCGGCCTGCCTACCCCCCAGGATCCGCGAAAAGTTGGCCCTTTGGAGTGCGAGGGCCAAGGTCCCGAGAATGCGCCAGCGATGTGAGCTCTGCGAGGCCCTCGGGGCCGATTCCTCACGCGGCCACCACCCGAAGCTCATCGGCGTCGCCGTCGGACCGCGCGACGTGCTGCTCTGCGCCGATCACGCCCTGTTCGCCCTGGACTCCGACGTCGCGAGCGTCGCGGAGCTCCGCGAAGTGTACGAATTCGTCGCTTCAGTCGAGCCGTCGGCGGACGATCCCGCGACGGCGGCGAGCGTGCTCCGCGGTGCGGGCCATGTGAGCTCGGTCCAGCGCGCGTCCCGTAGCGTTCTCTAGTCGCTCGCTCGGACGAAGTGCTGCACTCGCGCTCGGCTCGGCGCGCGTTGACGCCGGCACCACGTGGCGCGACAAGCCGCCCCAACGCGACCCGAGGGCGGGGCCAAATGACGCGTCGCTTCACGCGTTGGGCTTTCGACAACGCTGGCCGGTTGCGGGCGCATGGCACGGCTACGCTGGCGCGATAATTGCGCGTGCGAACGGCATGACCGTGCGCAGTGATTGCTCATGATGCACGTCATTGCCGCGCGCATCTCGAGCGGGCCGAGGGACTTAGGTCATGCTCTTGTTACGCATCGACCTAGATGCTAACCACGCTCGAATAGTCGCATGGCAGAGAACTACTCCGTCGTGCTGGTCGGGACGGGGTTCGCTTCGTCTTTCTTCCTGCTCCAGTACCTGAAGCACGCCCGCCCCGACGAGCGCATCCTCGTCCTCGAGTGGGGGCACAAACAGAAAGCGGGAGAGGGCGTCCCCTTCACCGAGCTCAGCATCAACGAGACCCCCCAGAAGGACTGGGTCCAGCGCATCGCGTTCGGCGGGGGTTCCTGCTGGACCGGCAACACCCCACGCCTCCACCCGACGGATTTCCGCACGAAGACCCTGCACGGGGTCGGCGCCGATTGGCCCATGACCTACGACGACCTCGAGCCGTATTACCAAGCGGTCGAAGACGTCATGGGCATCGCTGGCGCGAGCGGCGGACCCTACCCGCGCTCGAAGCCGTACCCTTGCCCGCCGCACCGCTTCAACGCCTTGGACGAGGTTCTCGCCAAGAAGTACCCGAATCAATACATCCCGATGCCGAGCGCACGCTCGAGCGACGTGAAAACCAAGCGACCGCTCTGCTGCGGCAACGGCGTTTGCACGGCCTGTCCCATCGGGGCGAAGTTCCAGATCGATCCGCACATGGCGTCGCTCTACGACGACCCGCGCATCACGCTACGGATGGACTCGGAGGTCCGGCGCGTCGACGTCCAGGGTGGTCGCGTCACCGGCGTGCAGTACAAGAATGCCGGCCGCGAGCAGCTCGTGAGCGGCGACCTCGTCGTCGTGGGCGCGCACGCGATCATGAGCCCGTTCATTTTGTTGCGCTCCGGCCTCACGGATCGTGCTCTCGGTCGGTACCTGAACGAGCAGATCCACGTGGCGGTCCAGCTCGATCTCGACGGCGTCGAGAACTTCGACGGCGGCCAGCGCGTGACGGGGCTCGGACTGATGTTCGTCGACGGCCCGAGCCGCAAGGATCAGCCCGGCTGCGTCGTCGAGAACTCGAACGTCCCGTGGCTGCGTGCCGAGCCGCGTCGCTGGCGCCAGCGCGGGCTCTTGAAGTTCGTATTCGAGGACCTGCCGTCCTTCGAAAACCACGTGGCGATCGCCAAAGAGGACCCCAACAAGCCCGCGCTCTTCTATCCGAAGCTCTCGACCTACATGGAAAAAGGGCTCGCGGGCATTCAGAGCCGGGTTGAGGAGCTATTGAAGGGGCTGCCGATCGAATCGTTTCACATCATCCCGCACAAGGGATTCGCCGGCGCCGCGCACATCCAGGGCACGACGCGCATGGGCACCGATCCGGCCGACAGCGTCGTCGACGGCGATCTGAGGCACCACTCCCTCCGCAACCTGCTCGTGCTCGGGAGCGGCGTGTTTCCGACCTGCCCGGCAGCCAACCCGACGCTCACCCTGTCGGCGCTGTCCCTGCGCGCCGCCGACCGCCTATTCAGCTGAGGACGACATGAAGCTCACGCGGCGAAAGCTCTTGGCGGTCGGAGGTGGGCTCGGCGTCACGGCTCTCTACGGGGCCGTCAAATGGCGCTGGGGCGATCCCGCCGACGTCATCGTGTCCATCTTGAAGCGCCGCGTCGGCTTCCTGAGCGTGGACCGCGAGAGCTTTCACACGTTCGCGAAGAGCTACCTCGCGTTCCGCCAAGAGTACTTGAAGCAGCTCCAGCACCTGTCGGCGTTCTCGGTTCCGCTCGGGTATTTCAGCCCTTATAGTTGGGTGAAGCAGGGCCACGCGTTCCGGCGGCTGGAGGACAACGTCGTTTCCGAGTACCTCCTCTCGACGGACTTCTTCCACCACGGCGCGGACGAGCGCAGGCCGATCCAGTACGTCACGTTCTACGATCCGATGCGAGCGCCCTGCCGGAACCCCTTCGCACGCCAAGTTTGACCGCGCGCCGACGGAGCGCCTAGCCTCTTTCCGCAGTGGCGACAGGCATCCAACGTCTCACTGCCGGCTTCGGCCTGCGCCAGGCGTTGATCGTCGGGCTCGCGCTGCGCATCGTGTGGATCGCTGCGTGTCCCAACCAGCCCACGTCCGACCAGATCATCTATCACGACTCCGCGCGCTGGCTCGCGCAGGGGCTCGGCTACGTCGACGAGTTAGGCAGGGCCGCGAGCTTCTGGCCCGTCGGGTACGCTGCCCTCCTTTGGCCGTTCTACGCGGCGTTCGGGCCGCACGTACTCGTCGCCCAGCTCGTGAACGTGCTGCTCGGGCTGGCGACGATCTACCTTCTTTACGCGACCACGCGCGCCCTGTTCGGTGAAGGGGCGGGGCGCGCCGCAGCCTGGCTGTGGGCCGTGCTTCCGACGTCGATCGCGTACACGACCTGCGTCGCTTCGGAGAATGCCATGCTGCCGGGCCTGCTCGGTGCCGTTTGGATCATGCTCGAAGCGCCCGAGCGGCCACACCCCGCGCTCTTCGATGCGCTCGCCGGTGTCGTGCTGGCGGCGACGGGCTACGTGCGAGGCACGGCGCTGCTCTTCGCGTCGCTGCCGTTGATTCTGAGCTTCCGACAGCCGCTCGTCGCCGTCCGGCGCACGGTCGTCGTCGGCGGCTGCATGGTGCTCTTGCTGCTCCCGTGGGGCTTCCGCAACCAGCATGAATTCGGCTCGTTTACGATCACGTCGATCAACGCCGGCGCGAACCTGTGGATGGGTAATCACCCGGGCACCACGGGCATGGCGGCGAGCGTCCCGCCCGAGTACTTGCGCCTGCCGCTCGCCCAGATGGACGCCGAGCTCGGCAAGGTGGCTCGCGAGTACATCAAGGCCGATCCCGTGCGCTTCGTTCGCCTCGCCGCGCGGCGAACGTGGCTCACGCTGCGCTCGGACACCATCGCCGGGACCTGGAACGAGCCCGGGCTAAAAGCGCGCTACGGGCCCGGCGCGGTGAAGGTCGCGAAGATCGCCTGCTCGCTCGGCTACTACGCGCTCTCTGTGTTCGCGGCAGCGGCGGTGTGGTTGCGCGCGCGGCGGAAGAGCCTCGGGAAGCCGGATCTCGTGCTCGCGTACGCATGCGGGCTAGTCGCCTTGCCCTTCGTGGTGATCGTCGGGGGCAACCGCTACATGCTGCCGGCGCAGCCGTTTCTGGCGGCGTGGGCCGGGTTCTGGCTGGCGGCGACGTTCGCCGTCTTCGGCGCAGCGCCTCAGCGGCGCGAGAGCGGCGACGGGGTCTTGGAAGAGAAGGCGAACGCCAAGTAGAGCGCCAGCGGGGCGAGCGTCGAGAGCGCACGATCGACCCCTACCGCTGCGGCCGCGGTGTCGACGTCGACGTGCGACAGCGACGAGAGCAGGGCGACCGCCGTCACGCCGACGACGCCCTCCGAGAACGGGAGAATCGTGAGAATGCCGGCCACGAGCGAGGTCGGATACGTGAAGAGCACGTTCACGAAGTCCACCTTCACGCCCGCCGCGTTCAAGAGCACCCAGAGCTTGGCGAAGTCGAACAGCCAGGCGGCGATCGTGACGATCAGATAGCGTGCGAGCGTGTCGGGAGACGTGAAAACCTCGTCCCAGACGTCGAACAGGCGGTGGGACGCGTCCTCGATGCGCGAGAGCCGCACCCGTTTCGTGAGCTTGCTGACCACGCCGGCGGCGACCTTGATCACGGCGGCGCGCACCGAGCGCACCGAGATCCCGATGCCACCGAGCACGAGCAACGTGAACAGGATCGCAGCGCCGAGCTGCAGCCCCGGCCGGCTCGCTTTCTGAGCAAGGAGCGCCGCGCTCACGACGATCGTGACCGTGACGACCAAGAGATCGAGCAAGCGCTCGATCACGACGATGCCCAATCCGACCGCGCGTCGCACGCCGTGCTCGTGCAAGAGCTCCGCCTTGATGACGTCGCCCGCGCGCGCCGGCGTCACGACGGACGCGCTCAGCCCGAACAGAAAGATGCGCACGGCATCCAAGAGGCGGTAGTGCTTGGGGCGCGCCCGCAGCGTGAGCGCGTGGTAGCGGAGGGCGCGCATGCCGATGTGGCAGGCGATGAGCCCGAGCACGATCGCGAAGTCGGTGAACCCCAGGCGGCTCAAGACGGCGATGAAGCGCTCTTTGTCGATCGTGCGCAGCGCGAGCGCGATGATCAGCCCGTAGCCGACCAGCGACGAGACGAGGCGCCAATGCTTCTTGCGGCGCCCCGGCGGCTCGGTGATCGGCGTGGCGTTCGTGCCGTTCGCCGGATCGCTACTCAAGCCCTCTGAGCTCACGCTCGCAATCGTGCGGTAGATCTCGCGGGAGGGAAAGGGCGCCCGCGGGGCATTAGTTGGGCCTCTTGCCGGCCCTGCGACCGCACCTTTCCGCCGCTGAATTTTCGCCGGTTGATTTCCGCTGGGAAGAGCCGTGACACTCGGGGGCACACGAGGTGAGCGCTGCATGTCGTCTTCTCCGAGCCGCCGCTACTGCCTGATCGCTCCCTGTCGCGACGAAGCCGAGTTCGCGCGCCGCACGCTCGATTCGCTCGTCGCCCAGACGGAGCCGCCCACGCTGCTCGTCGTCGTCGACGACGGCTCCACCGACGCAACGCCGCAGATCCTCGAGGAGTACGCGCAGAAGCACGCGTGGATCAAGATCATACGCCGTGCCAATCGTGGCGCGCGAGCCGTCGGCCCCGGCGTCATCGAAGCGTTCAACACGGGCTTCGCGTCGATCAATCCGAAGGACTTCGACTACGTCTGCAAGATCGACCTCGATCTCGAGCTACCCGTTCGATACTTCGAGCTGATGATGAACTGGATGGAGCGCGAGCCGCGGCTCGGCACGTGCTCCGGCAAGGCCTATTTCCCGGGGCCAAGCAACGTCAAGAAGACGTTCGACGGAGAGCTCATCCCGGAGGTCGGCGGCGACGAGATGTCCGTCGGCATGATCAAGTTCTACCGCACGGAGTGCTTCCTCGAGATCGGTGGCTTCGTGTCGCAAGTGATGTGGGACGGCATCGACTGCCACCGCTGTCGCATGCTCGGCTGGATCGCGAGCTCGAAGGACTTGCCCGAGATCCGGTTCCTTCACCTGCGTCCCATGGGCTCGAGTCACAAAGGCATTCTGACAGGCCGCGATCGCCACGGACGCGGACAATGGTTCATGGGGACGAGCCTCCCCTACATGACGGTCAGCGCCATCTACCGCATGACGAGACCGCCGCTCGTGGTCGGCGGGCTCGGCATGTGGATGGGCTACGTGCGCAGCATGCTCGCGCAGACGCCGCGCTACGACGACCCGGAATTTCGAGCATTTCTTCGCCGCTGGCAGTGGGAAAGCCTGCTCATGGGCAAGCGCCGCGCGACCGCGAAAGTCGAGCAGCAGCAAGAGCCCGTGTGGCGTCGCGCACATTCCGGGCGCGCAGCGGCACAGTAAGGTTCGAGCGCGCTCGTTCGCGAGGCCGTCAGTGCTAGACTGGCCTCATGGTGAGGCTAAGAGTGCGAGGCGCCGCTCTCGGCTGCGCACTCGGACTCACGCTCGCGTCGACCGCGCACGCGCGCCTGCCCACAACGCCGCCGTGCAACGTGTGGGTCGAGGAGCCGTCCATCACGCCGTTTCTCGACGGTGTTCCGCTCGAGGGCAAAGTGATCCTGCCCTTCAAATTGGTGCCGGGGGCAGCGCTGAACGAGCCGGGCAGCCTCGGCACGCCCGCGATTCTGGTGCAGGTCTACGACGCCGACGGGCAATCGATGCCCGGCTATGTCACGACGTTCGCTGGGCTCGTCGGCACCGGCGAGACCGGAGAGTTCGCAGAATGGATCAGCAGTCGAGCGCTGGTTGCCGGCGCGCGCTACCGGGTGGAGATCGACGCGCAAAACTCGCCGGCTTGTGAGCCGTACGCGCACCCGATGGCGACGTACGATTTCGTGGTCGCCGACGAGCCGCTGCCCGAGCGGGTGAAGGACGCGGTGCCTATGGTCGAGTCCGTGACGCTCGACTGGGTCCGCACGCCCACGCAGGCGTCCTGTTGCCAAGCGAGCGACACGTCGCGTTGCACCGATCCGGCGCAGTGTTTCGCCTGCTGGGTGAGCGCGGTGAGCCTGGAGGTGGTCGTTCCTGTCCCGCCCGCGTCGCAAAGCGCGTATCTCGTGACGGAGCTCGTCGTCAACGCCAACCCCGCCCCGCCCAACGCGCTCTCGATCGTCGCGCGCGCAGGCGCCACGGAGGTGCGCTCGGAGCAGTGGCTCTGCGCTCCGGAGTACTGCGCCTCCTGGCGCGTCAGCTCGCCGCTCACGGATGCGAGCTTCGAATCCGAGCCGCGCTGTGTGCCAGGTGCGGAGCCGACGATCGAGCCGCTGGATAATGGCGCCGTGATGGCCACGAGCGGGCCCTGTGCCGACGGCCAGCACACCGAGACCTCTCCGTCGTACTGCCCGTTCTATCCGGAAGTGCGCTGGTTCGAGGGCGTGCTCGACGGGTACATGGCGCTCGGGTTGACTCGAGAGGCAGCCGAATATGCGGCGCGGGTCAACGGCACCGGCGCCGTCGGAGGCACCGGCGGCAGCGCGAGCCCCGCGCTGGGCGGCAGCGGGAACGTCACGCAGAGCGGCACCGGCGGCACTGCCCCCGCTTCAGCCGATGGGGGCACCACCACACAGACTCACAGTGCTCCCCACTGCGCGCTCCCCGCGAGGGGAAGCGCGAACGGCAACGGAGCGCGCTGGCTCGTGCTCGGTGCGGCGCTGCTCGTGCTCCGACAACGGCGTCGCGGACGCGCTTTGCGTCACGTCCGCCCGGCTTGCCCACCCAGTCCGCCCCGCCCGCCCTGCCCGCCGAGCTCGCCTTCACCGCCGACGCCGGATGCCGAGCCCGCCATGCCGCTCCCGGCGTGACCCGCCGCGCCACCTTCGGGTGCACCCGACTTGCCGGCGTTTGCCGATGCGCCCGCCTTGCCGCCCTGCGACGCGCCGCTACTGCCCGCATTGGACCCGCCGCTTCCCGCCGTGAACCCGCCGCCCGTTGCGGGAAACGAGCCGTACGTTCCGCCTGACCCGTTGTACATGCGGCCGGCGGCCGAGACGGTGCCGGCGACGCCGTTGCCGGACATGCCGTTGTTGCCGCCGGTGACCGCGTTCATGCCCGCGTTGCCGCCGTGTCCCGCGGTCGTCGCGCCGGACGAGCCGCTCTTCGCGTCGCCACCCGTCGATTCACCGGTCGTTGCGGCCGTGGCGCTGCCGCCCAGCTCCGAGTTCGCAGCGTCGTCGTCGGCGGCACCCGCGCAGGCCGTGCCCAGGCTGCTCGCGAGCGTCGTTCCGAAAACGATCAGCGCGGCTCGACTCATGCGCGGCTGGAACAGGATCGCGGCCGCGCCGCGCGTTCGCGCGTCGAGCACGGCGCCGCAGAACGGACAGTCCGTAGCGCGCGCGAGGACGTGACGATTGCAGTCGTGACAAGGAAGGAAGCGTTGGTGGCTCATGGTGCTAGCTCCGTGACCGAGGTGCTCGCCCCGGTTTCGATGTCTTCGAGAATCAGGCGAAAGCGCCCTGCGTCGAAAGGCAGGCCGGGCGCTTCCGCGATGCGTTCGACGCGCTCGCGCTTGCCCGCACGCTCGAGCTCGAGCGCGCGATGGTGGCAGTACGGATTGTTGCCCGGCTTACCGAGCAGCGAGTCGCCCATCCAGCTGCAGCCCGAGCGGCAGGTGTCGGCGTAGTAGCAGGTCCGGCAAAATCCCCACAGATCCTCGACGCTGCGATCGCGCGTGTAGCGCATCGGGCCCCCGCGCTCCCAGATGTCCTTCAACGGTACGTCCCGCACGTTGCCCGAGCCCCACTTCTCCGTGCGAAGCGAAGGGCATCCTTTCACGGTGCCGTCGGCCTCGATGCCCATGATCGTCGTCCCCGCGCCGCAGCCCGCCGCGTGCTGATCGGGCATCCACTGAGCGATGAGCGTCTCGTACGGTCCGAAGTAGCCGAGCGTGTTGCCGCGCCAGATGACGAGACCGGCCTCGTCGGCGCGCGCCTTGAGCTTCGGAAGGAGGGGGAAGAGCTTCAGGAGGTCGTAGGGCTGGAGCAGCACGTCCGGCTCGTCGACGGCGCGACCCATCGGTACCGTCACGTTGAGCTGCCACCCGGCCGAGCCGTGCTCGATCATCACGTCGAGCAGCCCCGGCAAATCCGGCAGCGTGAGCCGGTTGATTTGCGAGTTGTTGTTCACGCGAATCCCGGCGGCGCGGAGGTTATCCATCGCCGCGAGCGCCGCTTGAAAAGAGCCGGGAACGCCGCGCAACCGATCGTGCGTCGCCTCGAGCCCGTCGATCGAAATCCCTGCATCGCGGAGGCCCGCAGCGAACGCGGCGCGCGCCCGCTCCGGCGTCATCCCGCGCCCGCCGGTCGTGAGATTCGCGAGCATACCCCGCGCCGTGATCGCTTCGATCACCTGAATCCAATCGTCGCGCAGGTACGCCTCGCCGCCGATGAGCGACACCTCTTTCACACCGAGCTCGGCGAGCTGCCGCACGAGCTCCAAGCATTCCTCGGTCGTGAGCTCGTCCGGCCGCGCCTTGCCCGCGCGCGAGCCGCAATGTCGACACGCCAGATCGCAAGCCAGCGTCAGCTCCCAAACGCAGTAGATGGGCCGCACCTGATCGACCTCGCGCACGGTGGGCGCGAGCGGCAATTGGCGCTTCGCTTGCGGCGCCATCGGCGCGAGCTTCAGACTCCGCGGGCGCGGCGCGTCCATGAGCGCTTGGCGCTCGGCGGGCGTCAGTGGATCGGCTCCGCCGCTGCCCGTCTCTGGAACCCTCGGTGGCACGGCGGGATCAGAAGCAAGAGGCGAACCAATCGACGGCTAGCGCACCATTGGCGATTTGCCGAGGTTTTTGACTATGGGGCTGTGTCACGCTGTGCCAACGGCGCCTCCAGAAGGGCAAGGCGCCGTTGGGGCAGGGGGTTCGCTCCCCCGATCGCGTGATGCGCGCCTACGTCCGCGTCACTTCAATCGACCAGCTCTTGAACGTGCCGGTATCGCGCGCCATGAGATCGGCGACGCGCAACGTCCAGTTGCCGGCGACGGACTGACCGATGAGGGGTGCGAGCGGCGAGCTCGGTGTTTCGGAGTCGTAGGTCATCTTGAGATCGCGTTGCGAGCCACCCACTTGGCCGTGCAGCGTTGCCGTGCGGCCGTTCGGAGCCACGAGCTGCACGCGGAGATCGCCGACCCAGGTGTGGCTGATTTCGACGCTGCATTTGACGCGCGCAGCGACTCCCGAGCCCGCGAGCGCGACGCTGCTTTGCACCCCGGCCGAGGATGCGTCGGGAATGGCGATGTTCGGCTTGGCGCTCGCCGTCACGGGAGCCGACGGACGCTGTGCCGTGAGCTCGAGGCTCCAGCGATTGAGCACGCCGACGTCGTCCGCCGCGCGATCGCGAACGGAGAGAGTCCAGTTGCCTTGAATCGGCTCGCCGACGAGGCCCGCGAGGCTCGTGTTGTCGGCGGAGGTGTACGTCGCCAAGAGGTTCTGCTGATTGCCTCCGGTGCCGTTGTGGAGCACCGCCGTCTTGCCTGACGGGCTCTTGAGCTCGACGACGAGGTCGCCGACCCAGGTGTGCGTGATGTCCACGGCGACGGTGAGGGTGCCGGCGTTACCCGGCTGCGTGATCGGGAGCAGGCTCGTGATGCCCTTCGGCTCGTTGTCGGGGATCTTCGTCTTCGGGGACGCTTCGGCGCGAATGCGTTCAGCCGGCTCAGCGCTGCCTCCGACCGTGAACTTCATGTTGTCGCTCGGCGTGCTCACACCCGAGATCTCGAGCCCCGAGTCGGAGCCATCCCACAGGCGACTCGAGGGATTGGTCTCCGCGCTGACGGCCGTGCCCTGAACGGCACCGAACAGGTCCGTTCCGTCGCCGCGATTCACGGCGCCTTCTAGATCGCGCCGGCCATCTGCCTGCAGCAGCGCGCATTGGTAGTGTCGCGTCGCGCTCCCTTCTTGGAGCTCGTTCGAGCCGAGCGTGTCGCAGTGGTACACGGCGAGGCCGCTCGACGGGAGGCCCGCGTCGAGGCCGCGCCGCGTGCGGTTCTCGATGATGAAGTACTCGTTGGCTTTGCCCGTCTCGTACTTCATCACGGTGTTGTAGTCGCCGTGCTTCGCCACGAGCTCCCCGGGCTGCTTGAGCGAAACGACGTTGTCGCACCAGCCCGCCAGATCGCGCAGGTAACCGCAGACGGGCGACGGCGTGCGGCCG
>DATMCL010000636.1:0-2700 GCA_035558375.1 Polyangiaceae bacterium | reverse complement strand
TCAGCACGCCGCTGCGCGAAGCCGACGGACTCGGCCCGCTCTACACGCGCGCGGCATGCTCGTCGTGCCACGAGACGGGCGTTCGCGGACCGGGCCTCGTTCAGAAGATGTCGGTCGTCGACGACGACGGAGTCACGCCCGCCAAGGATCAGTCCGAGCTCGACTACGGGCACACCCTGCACCCGCTCACGGCGGGCGGCGGTAAGACGCCGATCCTGGCGCCGAAGGACGATCCGCGCGTCAAGGTGACGACCCGCTTCGGACCTCCCGTGCTCGGCCGTGGCTACCTCGAAGCGATCATGGACGAAGAGATCGAGCGCGTCGAAGCCGAGCAGGCCGCGCGCGACGACGGCATCCACGGGCGCGTGAATCGCGTCCAGTACGCGTCCTTCGAGAATGAGGACAAGCGCTTCCACGACTACCAGCATGGTGACACGCTGATCGGCCGTTTCGGCCTGAAAGCGCGCGTTCCCGCGCTCGACGATTTCTCGGCCGACGCGTTCCAGGGCGACATGGGCATCACGAGCCCGCTCCGCCCGACCGAGTTCAAGAACCCCGACGGCCTCGACGACGACGCGAAGCCCGGCATCGACGTCTCTTTCGACAGCGTGAACCTGCGGGCGCTCTACATTCGCCTGCTCGCGATTCCCGAGCGCAAGGCGGACGAGCTCGGCGCGGCGCTCTTCGACGCGGCGCTCTGCTCGGCGTGTCACGTGCCGTCGCTGCGAACGCGCGCCGACTACCCGGTGCCGGAGCTCGCCGACCTGGACGCGCCCGTCTACACCGATCTCTTGCTCCACCGCATGGGGAACGACCTCGCCGACGGCTTGCCCGCAGACCCGGGCATCGACGGGCAAGCGAACTCGTTCGACTGGCGCACGGCCCCGCTCATCGGCCTGCGCTTCAACCGCACCTACCTCCACGACGGACGCGCCAAGACGGTGGAGGAGGCCATCCGGATGCATCGCGGCGAAGGCTCGGAAGCGAACCCGGCCGTCGACGCTTTCGAAGCCCTCGACGCCGCCGATCAAGCGACGCTCGTCACGTTCGTTCACGGACTCTGAGATCACGAAGATGTACGGAAAAATGCTTAGGAACGCGCCCTTTCTGCTCGCCTTCGCCGTGCCCCTCGCCGGCTGCTCGTCCGACGACGCGGGACCGAAGACCGACGCTCAGTACGAGAACGAGGTGACGCAGGGTATGCACGACAGCCTGCTTGCCGACATCAAGGCGCTGCACCAAGCGGCGATCGAGATCGGCAAAGCGGCGCCCGAGCACGCGTGGGACGCGGACGCGGACGCCGACGCCATCGCGAGCATGACTCAAGCCTGGCTCGACGCGCGCGCCGCCTACGAGCGCACGGAGGGCGCGCTCGCGCCGCTCTTCCCCGACATCGACGGAGCCATCGACGCGCGCTACGACGACTTCTTGGCCGACCTCGGCCAGGAAGGCGACCAGGATCCGTTCGACGGCGAAGGCGTCACCGGCATGCACGCCATCGAGCGCATCCTGTTCGTGAGCACCACGCCGAAATCGGTGGTCACGCTCGAGTCGTCGCTCCCCGGCTACAAGGCTGCAGCTTGGCCCGAAACGGACGAGCAAGCGCTCGAGTTCAAGCAAGAGCTCTGTGCGACGCTCGTCGCCGACACCGCTCGGCTCGAGAAGCAGTGGACCCCGCAGGTCATCGACCTCGACGGCGCGTACGGCGGCCTGATCTCGCTCATGAACGAGCAGCGCGAGAAGGTGAACAAGGCCGCGAGCGAAGAGGAAGAGTCCCGCTACGCGCAGCGCACGATGGCCGACATTCGCGACAACCTTGCGGGGACCGTCAAGATCTATGGCTTATTCCGGCCGTGGCTGCACTCGAAGGACGGCGGCATCACGATCGACGACGACGTGCAGGCCGCTTTCGATTCACTCGACGCCGCGTACGCCGCCGTCACCGGCGACGCCATCCCGCAGCCGCCCGCCGACTGGAGCTCCGAGAAGCCGTCGGAGAAGGATCTCGCGACGCCGTTCGGCAAGCTCTACACGGCCGTCCAAGGCTCCGTCGACCCGAACGTCGCGGGCTCGGCCGTGGACGGCATGAATCGCGCGGCAGTGAAGCTCGGCTTCGAAGAGTTCGCCGAGGAATGACGCGCCCCCGAGCTCCGAGGGGTTTCGCGTACGCTTGCGTCGCGGCTCTCGCGCTCACGGCTTGCGGCGGCGGTGGCCCTTCGAGCGGCGCGGACGGCGGCAGCACCGACGGCGAGGTTTTCCTGGCGTTCGCCAAGGACTTCAAAGGCTACCACTCGTGGAAAGCCTTCGACACCACCGGCGCCGCCGAGCTCGCCGGGATCCACGACGGCAGCACCGTCACGGAATACATCAATCACGCACCGCCGAGCGGTCTCACCGAGTTTCCCGTCCGCACCATCATCGTGAAGGAAGCGACGGGCGGCACGATCCCGCACGAGATCTTCGGGATGGTGAAGCGTGGCGGCGGCTTCAACAATGGCCTCCCCGGATGGGAGTGGTTCGAGCTCGAGAACATCGACGACGGCACGGACCGAGTGAACATCGTCTGGCACGGCTTCGGTCCGCCAGACGGCGAGTCCTACGGCGGCGATTCGACGAACGGCTGCAACACGTGCCACTTCGACTGCGGCAACGACGGCGTCTGTGCCAAAGAGCTCGCGCTCACGAACTTCTAGCCAGCCC
>DATMCL010000635.1:0-4648 GCA_035558375.1 Polyangiaceae bacterium | reverse complement strand
CCGACTCGCCCTCACCCTCGGCCGACTCTTCCTCGTCCGATTCGTCGTCCTCGTCCTCGTCGTCGTCGTCCTCGTCGTCGTCCTCGTCGTCCGACTCGTCTTCGTCCTCGTCCGACTCGTCTTCCTCGCCGTCCGACGCCTCGCCCTCGTCACCCCCACCCTCGCCCTTGCTCTCGCTCTCGCCCTCACCCGCTTCGGTCATCACGCCCGACATCGCCGGCGCTTCCGACTCCCCCGACGTCGCCCCGAGCATGGCGTCCGCGAGCGCCTGCGCGTTCTCCGACCCGGGAGCGGCAGCCGGATCCTCAATCGGCCCTTCGGGCGCAGCTTCGCCGAGCTCCGACTCGAACGTCTGCCGCGATTCCTCGCTGAGCTCCGTGTACTCGCGAAGCGTCGGCAGATCGCGCAGCGACTTCAGGCTGAACGCCTCGAGGAAGCTCGGGGTCGTCCCGTAGAGCATCGGCCGCCCTGGCTCGTCCTTCTTACCGATGATGCGGATGAGGTCGCGCTCGAGCAGGCCTTTCAGCACCGGCCCCGAATCGACGCCGCGGATGTCGTCGATCTCCGGCCGCGTGATCGGCTGCCGGTAGGCCACGATGGCGAGCGTCTCGAGCTGCGCGCGCGACAGGCGCGTCGGGCGCAGGGATAGGTAATGGCGCAGCCGCTCGGCGTAGAGCGGGTTCGAGCGGAACGCATAGCCGCCCGCGACCTCCGTCAGGCTAAGGCCGCGCTCCTCGTAGTCGCGCCGGATCTCGTCGAGCAGCTCGCCGGCCCGCGCCCGATCGACCCGGGCGCCCCGCGCGATCTCTTTGAGCTCGAGCGGCTTGTCCGACACGAAGATCAACGCCTCGATGAGCCCCTTCAGGAACACCCCCGTGTCGGCGATCTCCCCTTCGTCGACGACGCCCTCCGCCTCCCCGATCAGCGCGGCTTCGGCCGCTTCGGGCTCGCCATCGGCCTCTCGCTCGGTGCTTTCGGCCTCTCGCTCCGTGCCTTCCGGCTCTACTTCCGTGGTCGTTTCGTCGGACATCATTCGAAGTTCCTATCGGCGTGGTCGGCGGTCTCGTCCTCGGTCGCGGATTCGGACGCGTCGTCCTGCACCGAAAGCTCGATCTCGATCGGACCGAGCGGGTCGTCTTGGAAGAGGCGGGTCAAACGGAGGCGGGTCATCTCGAGCAGAGCAAGGAAGGTGATGATGAGGTCGACGCGCGTGGTCTGCCCGTCGAAGAGCTCGATGAAAGCGATGCGCTTCTTGTCACGCAGCACCTCGGAGAGCTGGTTGATGCGATCGGTGATCGAGAAGCGCTCGAGATCGATCTGGTGGTCGACCGTCGCTTTGGCGCGCGAGAGCACGACCTGAAACGCGTCGAGCAGTCGAAACAAGCTGAGACCGGCGATGCGTGCCGGCCCATGGGCCTCGAGACCGGGTACGCCGTGCGCGAAGACGTCACGACCGAGCACCGGCGACGAAGAGAGCTGCTCGGCCGCGTGCTTGTACTTCTGGTACTCGAGCAAGCGCCGGACGAGCTCGGCCCGCGGATCGATCTCCTGCTCCTGCTCGTCCTCCTGATCCTCGGGGGTCACCGGCAGGAGCTGCTTCGATTTGATGTGCGCCAGGGTGGCGGCCATGACGAGGTACTCGCTCGCCACGTCGATGTTGAGCTCCTGCATCAACGTCACGTATTCGACGAATTTCGCCGCTACGAACGCGATGGGGATGTCGAAGATGTCGAGCTCGTGCTCCTCGATGAGGTGCAAGAGGAGGTCGAGCGGCCCTTCGAAGGTAGGCAGCTCCACCCGGTAGCCGCCGGCACCTCCGACCCCCTCCACCTCCGCAGCCAGCGGAGTCCCGTCGGGGGCGAGCGGAGCCGCGCCAGAGGCGAGCGGAGCCTCGGCGGGAGCGAGCGGAGCCGCGCCGGCTTCGGGGGTCGGCGGAGCTTCACCGGGCTCTGGGCTCGGGGCATCCGGCGGCAAGGGCTCGCTCATGGTCGGCGGAGCCTACATCACCGTATTGCCCGCGCGACAAGCCGCACCTTTTCGGGCTAACCTAGGGCGCCGAGCCGAGCTACATGCCTGAGCCTGAACGGCGCTGCCCCAAATGCGGGGCGACCTACGGCGGGGACGTCCTCTTTTGCCCGGCCGACGGGACGCCCCTCGCAAGCCGCCCGGTCGCCGCCGACGTGGAGCGTTTCGTGGGCCAGACGGTCCACGGCGACGTGACGCTCGAGGCCCTGCTCGGCGTGGGCGCCATGGCGAGCGTCTTCCGCGGGCGCCAGGCAGGCGTGGAGCGGGACGTCGCGGTCAAACTCCTCCACCCGGAGCTGGTGTCGAACGCGCTCCTCGTCGGCCGCTTCCAGCGCGAGGGCAGGGCCGCGGCGCGCATCCGGCACCCGAACGTCGTCGAGGTCATCGGGGCGGGAAGCCTCGAGACCGAAGTCGGTAACGCGCTGCGCCAACCGTACCTGGTTCTCGAATATCTGGATGGGCTCACGCTGAGGTCCGCGCTGAGCGCTGCGGGCGGCGCACTTCCCCTCGCTCGAGCGCTCGGGATCGTGCTCGAGCTCTGCGACGCCGTGGGAGAAGCGCACGAGCTCGGAATCGTCCATCGCGATCTCAAGCCGGAGAACGTGATGCTCGTCCGGCGCGGCGACGATCCCGACTTCGTGAAGCTCCTCGACTTCGGTCTCTCCCGTTTCGGCGAAGCGGAGGCGGGCCTCGAAACCCACGCCGGCGCGGTGCTCGGCACCGCTCGCTACCTGTCGCCTGAGGGCGGCCGCGGCGAGCCCGTCGGTCCTCTTGCCGACGTGTACGCCATTGCCACGATCTTTTTCGAATGCCTCGCGGGTCGCACGCCGTTCGACGGCGATCGGCCGGTCGCGATCCTCGTCAAGAAAACGAGCGAGCCGGCGCCGAGCCTCGCGAGCCTCGCGCGCGACCGAGACATCCCTGAAGCAATCGCTGCGCTCATCGATCGAAGCCTCGCGCGCGATCCCGCCGAGCGCCCGCGCGACGCACGAGCGCTCGGGCAGGAGCTCGGGCGCGCTGCCGTCATGAGCGGCGTCGCCGGAAGCGAGCTCTTCGTGCGCCCGACGCTGCTCGGCACGCGCACCGCGTCACGCTTGCCCGAGGCGGCGCGGACGCGGCTGCTCGGCAGTCCCGTGAGCCTTCCCGCCGCAGCACCAGCGTCCGCGCCACGTGCTGCCATGGGCAGCTCCGCCGGAGCGAGCCGCGCGCAACCGGGCGCGGATTCTTCGGATTCGCTCCCGCGCGCAGCGGGCCTTGGGCGCTTCGCCGTGATCTTCGCCTGCTTTGCGCTCGGCGTGCTCGGCGCGCTCGGCATCGCGACGCACGTCGGGGGCTGTGGAGGGACCGGGCCGTGACGCACCGCCCCTTCGCTCTCGTCGCGCTCGCAGCGCTGGTGCTGCTCGTCGGCACTCGCGTGGCGCACGCGACCGAAGCCGACACGGTCGACGCCACGAACCCGGATCCCCACCGTCTGCTCACCGGCTTCGCCGCCCAGACGCGACCCGCGGGCATGGCCGAAGGCAATATCGGCGTGCTCACCTTGCCCGGCTCCGAGGTGTGCGGCAGCGAAGGCTGCAGCAAGGGCGACGTCGTCTTCGCGCTCGAAGGGTGGGAGATGTATCGCGCGACACGGCGCTGGGCTTTCGGCGCAGGCGTCGTGGTCGGCTTGGTACCGACGGCGCACCCGAAGCAGCCGCCTGAAGCCGTTCCGCGCGATCACACCCGGAGCTACTTCACGCTCGAGAGCATGCTTCGCTACTACCCGTACGTCGGAAAGGACTTCGAGGCGTGGGGGGGCATCCTCGGGGGCCTCGTCGTCGTGAGCGACCGTTTCGACGTGATCGACAAGACGGACGATCGCGCCCTGCTCGGCGGCCGCGGCGTGACGATCCGTACCGAGGGCGGCTCACTCGGGATCGCAGGCGGATTCGCTTACGGCCTCAGCGAGCATTGGTCCTTGCTCGGCAGCCTGCGGCTATCGGAGTGGTTCCTGCCAAGGGAGCCCGCAACGGATCCACTCGGCAGCGAAGCATCGCTCACGGGCGCGAATACGGCCGTGATGCTGGGATTCGGGATCGCGTATCGGGCGTCGCTCTAGCCGCGCGTCACGCCCCATCTCCGCAGTGCGCGAGCACCGCCCCTCGCGCCCCCATCCCGACCCCCTAGGCTCGGCTCGCGAGCACGACCAAGAGCTCGACCACACGATCGAGCGCAATCCACGCGACCACCAACACGCCGAGCGCCCGCAGCGGCGCCAGCAGCGGCGCGATGTAGGCGGGATTCGCCGCACGGGCGACGAGAGCGCTGCCGATTTCGAGCAGGATCGCTCCTACGACGAGCGGCGTCGCGACGGCGACCGCGATGCCCACGGAATCCGCGAGCCGCTCGGCCGCGATGGCGAACGTCGTGTGGAGGCGTGGCTCGCCGAGCGCCGTCGCGAGACGCTCGGCGCCGCCGGCCTCGAGGAATCCGAGCGCGACCACGAGCCCGAACAACACCCCAAAGGGTGATGACGGCTCGTCGAGCACCGGAAGCTCGACGCCGTCACGCGCACCGCGCAACGTATCAAGCAGCCCGCCCGCCATCACGGCAGCCCACAGCGTCGCCGCCGTCGCGAGCGCCA
>DATMCL010000634.1:0-4177 GCA_035558375.1 Polyangiaceae bacterium | reverse complement strand
CTCCACGCCGCGGTCGACGTTCTGGGCACCGCGCTCCACGGCCAGGATCGCGTTCTTGCTCTCCGACTGAATGGTCTTGATCAGATCGGCGATTTCTTTGGTGCTGGCGCCGGCGCGCTCGGCCAGATCCTTGATCTCGTCGGCGACGACGGCGAAGCCCTTGCCGTGCTCGCCGGCTTGCGCAGCGATGATGGCGGCGTTCAGCGCGAGCAGGTTCGTCTGCTCGGCCACGTCGTCGATCACGTTCAGGATCTGACCGATGGCGTCGATGCGCGAGCCGAGGTTCGAGATCACCGACACCGCTTCCTGGCTGCTCTCCTTGATGCGGTAGATTTCGCCGATGGTTTTCAGGATGGCTTCGGCGCCCCGCTCGGCGTCCTGGGCCACCTCTTCCGACAGGCGCGCCGTCTCGTTGGCGTTCGACTGCACCTGGTCGATGGAAACGTCCATCTCGTTCATGCTCGAGCTGGTTTCCTCGGCCGTGAGCGAGAGGGCGTCGACGTTCTTGGCGACTTCTTTGATGGAGTAAGCCATCTCCTCGATCGAGGCGACGGTCTCGCGCACGCTGCCCGCGAGCTCGACGATGTTCTCGGCCACGGTCTCGTTCGTGGCCGTCATCTCCATGATGGAGGAGCCCGACTCCTCCGCGCTCGTGGCGAGCACCTCGACGTTCTGGCCGATAGCGCGCAAGGCCTCGGTGGTCTCGCGCACGTACTTCGCGACCTCCTCGCCCGCCGTCATCTGCGTGCTGACGCCTTGGCTCAGCTGCTTGAGGGCATCGAGCAGGCTCGTGACCGTTTGCGCCAGCGTCTCACGCTGGCGATTGCTCGCGGCGGTTGTTTCGGCGTGAGCGTCGGCGATCTCGCCGAGCGCTGCGTAAAGGCGCGCGACGTCGGGGGGAGAGCCGGCCGGCGTCGTCGTGCGCTTACCTTCGAGCGCTTCCTGCATTGCGCCGTGCAGCTTGTCGAGCACGCCGCGCGAGAGTCCGCCGCCGCCACCGCCCGTGAACACGAGCGCGCCGACGGCCGCGAGCGCGACGATTCCGCCGAGCATCAGCGACCGCTGCTCGAAGCCGCCGATCAAAGCCGCCAACAGGAAGGCGGCGACGACGGCGATGATCCCCTGAACGTGTCGCGGTGTGATGCTCTCCATCGGGTCCCTCTTTACGGAAGCGCAGAAAACCCCGGCGAGGGGTTGAAATCGTACTCAGACCGGCCCCCGCGGAACAAGGCTCTCGGCAGCTGCTCGGCGGATCCGTACCTCGATAAGTGAGGAATCGCGCGAATTCTGCCTCCAGAGCGCTCCCCTCACGGCTCGGAGCTCGGTGGCGAGACGGCGTCCGGGAGGAGCGTTGGGCCTTCGAGCGGCAGGCTGATGGCTAGCGTCGCCCCGCGCGAGACGGCGCGCTCGAGGCCGATGTCGCCGCCGTGCTCGACCACGATGCGCTCGACGATCGCGAGCCCGAGGCCGGTGCCTTCCGCTTTGGTCGTGAGGTACGGCTCGAACAGGCGCGCGGCGACCTCGGGGTCGAAGCCGGGACCGTTGTCGCTCACCGTGAGTCGCGCGCGGTCGCCGTCGCGCTTCACGTCGACGCGGACGCGGCCGTCGGGCGTCGTCTTCACGGCGTCGAGCGCGTTCTGCACGAGGTTCGTGAGCACCTGCACCATCTGGTCCTTGTCGGCGACGAGCTCGACGCGCGCATCGCCCGTGAGCTCGACGGGCGCGCTCTGGCTCTCGTGGAGCTTCACGACCGAGCGCGCCGCCTCGACGAGGTCCATCGGCGCGGGCGCGGGCGGCGGCAGGCGCGCGAAGCGCGTGAACTCGCTCACGATGTTGCTGATCCTCCGCACCTCGTCGAGCACGGTGCGCGTCGCTTCGCCGAAGTACTCGTCGAACGCGGGGTCCTGGCGGGCGCGGAGCCGCCGCAAGGTTTCGATCGCCGCGCGGATGGGCGCGAGGGGATTTTTGATTTCGTGCGCGACGCGCCGGGCGATCTCGCGCCGTGCGGCGATGCGCTCGGTCACGGCCAGTCGCTTGCGCAGCCGAACCAGGTCGGCGATGGCGCGATTGAAGGCGTTGGCGAACTCCACGAGCTCGCGCCCGCCGCCCGGCGCGACCGGCTTCGGCTCGCCGTGCGCCACTTCGCCCGCTTGGCGCGACATTTCGACGATCGGGCGCGAGAGGCCGCGTGCGAGCAGCAAGGCGACGAACGTCCCCGCGAGCAGCGCGACGCCGCTGATGACGAGCAGCGTGATGTCGAGCTGCTCGAGCGCTTCGATGAGCGGCAGCCGCGGGCGCGACGCCGAGAGCGCGATGCCGCCGAGCTCGGGCAGCTCGAGGGGCTCGCTCAGCGTGCGGCGACTGGGCTTCGGCGCGTCGCGCGTGAGCGTGAAGCCGAACGCCGTGCCGACGCGCGCGAGCAGCGGGTCGAGGTGGCGCGCAGCGTACACGCCCACCCACGTCGCGCCGTCGCCGCGACGGCAGCCGAGCTCGATGGCGAGCGGCTCCGGCCGCAAACCCGGCGGGCCCCCGCGTTCGACGCGCGTGCGGATCTCGGCAGCGCGGGCCGGGGCCGGGCGTTCGCCGAGCGCTCCCAAGACTTCGCCGCTCGACGTGATCAGGAGGAGCTCGTCGAGCTCGAGCGCGCGAGCGAGCTCCGGCACGCGCACGCTGATCGAAAGACGGCGCGCTTCGAGATCACCGGCGCGCAGGCCGACGAGCGCGCTGTCGACCAAGGGGTCGTGCTGGCAGACGGGCTCGACGAGCCGCGCGAGGGCGGCGGGTGCCGTGCGGAGCTCTTGCGCGAGCAGTCGCTTGGCGTCGCCGAACTCGCGCTCGAAGCGCGCTTCCTCGGCACGACGCCATGCTTCGCGCACCGAGACGCCGGCGAAGGCGGCCGTGACCAGCATGACGGCCGCGAGCGCCAAAAGCAGGCGTTGAGCGAGCGTCACGGGCGAGACGATAGCAGTGAGGGGGCGATGGCTGTCAGCTTACGAAACGCCCGGTTCGCGCTCCGCATTCCGCCCGCAACGTGGTAGCGGATCCGGCATGTCGAGGCGCATCTGGCCGCTCGGACTCGGACTCGCGCTCGCCGCGGCCTGCGGTGGCTCGTCCGTTCCCGCGTACAAGGCCGTGCCTCATCCGCCCGCGCGCCCGGCGCGGCCCGTCGCTCCGATGGTGCCCGCGCTCCACGCCACGCAGATAGCGCGCGTACCCGACGGCACCTTCGGTCCGTACCTCGGGCAAGGGAAGGACGGCGCGGTGCTTGCGTGGGCCGCGGCGGAAGGCGAGCAGCGCGGCTGGTACCTCTCGCTGCTCGGAACGGACGGCGCGCCGCGCGGCCCCGTGCGGCGCTTGGCCGACGCGCCGCCCGACATCGGGCTGGTCGTCGTGCGCGGCTCGTTCGAGAACGGCGGTTACACGCTGGTGAGCACGCGCCGCACCGCGCTCTCCGAATGGGTCGAGGTCACGTTCCTCAACGAGCGCGGTGAGCTCGTCGCAGGTCCCCGCGCCCTCGCGGAGCTGCGCCAGCGCGCGCTTTGGGTCGAGGTCGTGCCGCTCGGCGAACGCCGGCTCGTCTTGTGGGCGATGCCGAACGATACGGCGGCCGATATCTACGCCGTCGCGCTGAATGCCCGCGCAGAGCCGGAAGGCGACCCCGTTGTCGTCGTCACGGGCGCGAAGGCGTGGCAAACGGCGCCTTTCGCGGGCAGCGCGGCGCTCGGCAGCGTCAGCGCCGACGGTAAGGTGGTGGTCACTTTTCTCGACGGCCGCGGCGATCCGAAGGGCAAGCCCGTCACGCTGAGCAGCGCCGGGCATGCCGAGCTCGATTTCGATCTCGCGCAGCTCGGCTCCGAGCTCGTCGTCGCGTGGTCGGATACGCGAGATGGCGAGAGCCGCGTCTACCGAGCGTTGATCGGCGCCGATCGCAGCGTGAAGGTGCCCGAAGCGCCCCTGACGCCGCCGCTCGGCGAGCAAGCGCTCGTGCGGCTCGTGGCGCGCCCCGGTGCGTCGCGCGCCTGGGTCGCCTGGGAGAGCCCCGCCGAGCGCAACGGCGACACGCGCAGCTTCGATCTCGCGGGTGTCGACGCCACCGGTCGCGTCACGGTCGAGCGGGCGCGCGTCGCCATGCGCTCGGACGAGGCAGCCGTGCCCGAAGTGGCGGCGGTGGGCGACG
>DATMCL010000633.1:0-9055 GCA_035558375.1 Polyangiaceae bacterium | reverse complement strand
CGGGCGGCTCAGCCGGCATGGCGACGGGCGGCTTCGCCGGCATGGGAGCGATGGGCGGCATGGACATGACCGGAGACTGGCCCACGTACGAGGAGGCGGAGAAAGGCGCGACCTCGACGAAGGTTCTCGTCCTGCTCCTCGATTTTGCCGATTCGGATCAGAACGATCTCGTCCCGAACGCCGAGGATGCCTGGGGCAAGATGATCTTCGGGCATGAGCACTCGAACGGCAACAACTACTGGTACGAGACCTCGGGCGGTCAGTTCCAGCTTCTGCCTGCCGCCGAGACACAGCTCACGCCGAACAACGGCGTCGTGCACATCAAGGTGACGGAGACCAAGCCGACCAGCGGCGTGCTCCTGGCGCAGGAACAACCTTGGCTCACCGAAGCGCTCGACGAGGCTGCCGAGTTCGTCGACTTCGATAGCTTCGACAAGGACAAGGACGGCATCCTGAAGAACACCGAGCTCAGCGTGCTCTTCATCATCAATTGGGAGTTCGAGCAGATCGCCAACGCGCCGGCCGAAGCGAACATCATTCTCAATCACCCCATCGCCGGCACGGGCGTGACGCTCGAGAAGTTCGCGCGCGACATGTACCTGCACACGAGCATCGGCATCTCCATGCACGAGCTCGGGCATCACATTCTGGATCTCGATCACACGCCGTCGCCCACGGACCACGACCTGATGGGCATGGGCGAGTACTACCCGGATCCGGTCGTCTCCACGCTGCACGACCCGAACTGGTTCAATGCGACGCGACCGACGCAGCTCAAGGCGATGCACAAGGTGCGCGCCGGCTGGGTGACCCCGACCGAGGTCACGGGCAGCATGAAGGGCGTCAAGCTCTACGGGCCCGAGCTCGGCAAGCAGTACAACGTGCTCAAGCTTCCGGTCGCGGGCGGGTTCCTCTTGATCGATAACCGCCACGGCTGGGATTACGACCTCAGCATTCCGTTTTGCGACGGGGAGGAAGGCGCGATCTTCGTCGACGAGGTCGCTCAGTACCTGAACCCGCTCTGGTTGTCGGACGCGCCGGAGCCCACGGAGGCCGAGTACGAGGATCCGTGGCCCACGATGTGCGACATCTACGCGCTCGCCGGCCACAACGACACGTTCACGCACGGCGGCTGGAAGATCAGCAACGTCTCGGCGCCCGGCGCGATCATGACGCTCGACATCGAGAAACTCGACGTCACACCCGCGATCGACCACTACACGCTCGAAGTCTGGCTCGACAAAGACGGCGAACGCACGCGCTTTCAGAAGCGCCTCGACGGCGATGCGTCCACCTTCGATTTCTCGCGCTTCAGTGGCGGCGATACGATCGACGGCTTCGTCTCGATCGGGATCAACGCCTTCTACAACACGGGCGAGATGCTCGGCATGGCGCTCGACACGACGTATGAGTCGGACACTCCGTACCTCACGGTCCAGAACGCGGGCGAATTCACGAACGGTGGCTGCCCCACTCCGGACTCGCTCACCTACGTCACGATCCACCCGGAAGAGACTCCGGTGACGCAGGCCAAGATCACGTTCAAGACCGGCACGCTCAATCACACCGTGACGTTCACGAACCTGCCGCAGCCGTAGAGCTCATCAGCTCATCTCGAAACCCGCTTCGCAGGTTTTGAAGCGCCCTAGAAAGTTTCACTGAGCCAGCGTGCAGGAGGCCGTCCGCGCGGCCGCACGTTGGTTGCGCGTTGGGCGCGCTCAGCTCAAGCTAATCGATTGTGGCGCCTCTCGCTCTTGCTCGACGTGACGCGTCTCGGAAAGCCCCGGCTCGCCTGATCAGGACAACCCGACGCGGGCATGCACAAAGGATGATTCTTCGGTCGTTCGGCGCCGTGTCCGCTTGTCTCGTTGCAGCAACGCTCGCGGGTTGCTCTACCGACAGCGGTACCGGCGGTGACGGTGGTGGCGCGGGCGCCTCGATGGGCGGCTCGACCAGCGTCGCCGGCGCGAGCGGCAAGAGCACGGGCGGCTCGAGCGGCTCGAGCACCATGGGCGGCTCGAGCACCATGGGCGGCTCGAGCGGTGCTGGTGGGTCGGGCGGCGCAACGGGCTCGAGCGGTAGTGGCGGCACGGGCGGAAAGATGTCGCCGGGCGGCGGCGCGGGCTCGGGCGGCATGACGACCCCGAGCGGCGGCGCTGGTGCGGGTGGCGATGCTGGTGCCGGCGGATCGTCCAAAGCCGGCATGAGTGGGAGCGGCGGCGTGATGGCCGCGGGCGGAGCCGCTGGTGGCGATGGCGGGAAAGCCGGCGCTTCCGGCATGGGCAACGCGGGCGGCGGTGCGGGCGGCGCGCCGCCGACCTGTCCGACCGTGGCGCCGCTCACGGGCGGCAACAAGTACTGCTCGAACAGCACGGGCACCGTCGCTGGCGGCTACTCCTACGAGCTGTGGGCGGAGGGCGCCGGCTCCGGTTGCATGACCGTCTACGGCAAGGACGCGAACTTCGGCGCGACCTGGACTGGCGTCGAAGACTTCCTCGCGCGCATCGGCTTGAGCTTCGACCAGACCAAGACGCCTTCCCAGATCGGAACGCTGTCCGCCGATTTCGCGGAGACGAAGACGGGTGGCGACGGCCTCGTCTACGTCGGCATCTACGGTTGGACGGTGAGCCCGCTGCGCGAGTACTACATCCTCGACGATTGGGGGGACACGAAGCCGGCCGGCACCGCCTCCGACGGCACGCCGCGCGAAAGCGTGGGCACCCTCACGGCCGACGGTGAGACGTACGACGTGTGGAAGAAGACGCGCACGGACAAGCCCGCCATCACGGGCGATCACATGACGTTCGACCAGTACTTCAGCATTCGGCGCACGGCGCGCCAATGCGGCCACATCTCGATCTCGGAGCATTTCTCCAAGTGGGCGGAGATGGGCCTCGATCTCGGCAAGCTCTACGAAGCCAAGATCCTGCTCGAGTCGCAGGACAGCACCGGGACGATCGAATTTACGACCGCCAAAGTGCAGGTCAAGTGACGCTGCGGGTCTAGCCCGACCAAGGCGGGTCGTAGGCCCAGAGGCTCGGACCGGTGTTAGGGCCACAGGGACCTGCCCACGGATCGGCGAGCTCGTAGAAGCCCGTGCCCCACACCTCGAAGTGGAGGTGCGGACCGGTCGAGTTTCCGGCGCTGGCGGCCTCGGCGAGCTTCTGGCCGCGCGTGACGCTGTCGCCCGGCTGAACCCGAACCGAATCCTTCTTCAGGTGGTCGTAGCGCGTGGCAAAGACACCGGGGACGCCTTCATGGCGGATGACGATCACGTTGCCGCCGGCAAAGCACCAGAAGCAGCCGGGCTGACCCGTTCCGCAATAGGGGCCGACGGGCGTGCAGACGGTGTTGCCCGTCATGCCGCCGGGCTCGAGGCTCGGCGGATCCTGACAGTCGGGCTCGTTCGCGTCGGGGCATTGGTCGTACTTGCCGTCGAAGGCGAACAACACCACGCCGTCCGCCGCGGCGCGCACGGCGGTGCCGGCAGCCTCCGCGTCGAAGGTGATGCCGATGTCGGTGCCCTGGTGCCCGACGTACTGCGGGTCGCCGCAGTCGTGCGCCTTGCCGTCGTCGTCGGTGTCGGGATACCCGAGGCTCGCGCAGGTTTCGTTCGGAATGCAGTCGATCGGCCAAGAGAGACCTACGGGCTCGCTGGGTGCACCGCTCGCGCCGCTCGCACCGGCTGCGCCCGCGTCGTCCGGCGCCGCGCCAGCCTGATTCATCGCGCCCGAGCCACCCGAGCCGCTCGTGCCGGCTCCTGACGCTCCCGCGCTGCCTCCGCGTCCTCCTGCGCCCGCTCGGGGCGCGCTTCCCGAGGTGCCGGCCGTCACCGGCTGTCCTGCCGTGCCACCGCGCGCGGCGCTTGCTCCGGCCACTCCGGCAGCGCCGCCGCTCGTGGACGTGGCTCCCGAGCTACCCGCCGCGCCCCCGCGGCCTGCGCTCGAGCCACCCGCGCCGCTCGCGCTCGTTGCGCCGGTCCCCGCTCCGCTCGTCGCGCCGCTGCCAGGGCCCGGTGCGTCGTCCGCATCGTTGCCGCAGGCGGCGAAGAGGCCGAAAAGAGTGAGCGCGAGTCCGTAGCCTTTGCCTCGCATGCGCCGCCCGCAGAGGACTCTGGCACGAGTCTTCGCGCGCTGTCCATCGGGTGCGCTCACCCGTTCGTACAGTACCGGTGCCACGCCGTTCGGTACGCCGCCTCGAGATGCCGTGCGAAGCGCGGCGCGTCTCCGAGCGGTGACGTTTCGAGACGGGAGCGCAGTGCTGCACGTAACGCGCCGAGGCGCGGAAGGTCCGCCGCCAGGGCGACCGCGCGCTCGACGAATTCGTCCTCGGTGCGCGCGACGAGCTCAGGAAGCCCGAGGTTCATCGCGATGCTCACGCCGGCGCGGTGCAACACCGTCGGGCCGCTGAGCGTCACGACCGGGACGCCCATCCACGCGGCGTCGCACGTCGTCGTGCCGCCCGCGAATGGGAACGTGTCGAGCGCGATGTCGATCGAATGGTATCGCTCGAGGTACGCCCGGCGCGGCACGAGCCCGCAGAATTCGACGCGCCCCGCTTCGATCCCGCCGGTCGCGAGCGTCCGAAGCGCGTCCTCGCGCCCGTACTCTTCCAAATAGAGCAGCAGGCGTGACCCAGGCACCGCGGCAAGGACCCGAGCCCAGAGCAAAAAGGTCCCCGCGTGGAGCTTCCGGGGACTGCTCAGACAACCGAACGTCACGACGCCCTGCGCGAGAGCGGGAAGCGGAGCGATGGGCAGCTCCGACTCGAGCGCGGCGTACGACGAGAAGGTTTCGGGCAAATGGAGCGATGTCTCCGAGTAGACGGAGAGATCGGTGCCGGGCGGATCGAGGTACGGATCGGTGAGGCGATAGTCGACGCTGGAAAGACCCGTCGTTCCCGCAAAGCCGAGCCACGTGAGCGCCACGGGCGCCGGCTTGCACGCGAAGACGCGCAAGCGATTGCCCGGTCCGTGAACCGCGAGGTCGACGAGAAGGTCGATGCCGTCGCGACGCACGAGCTCGGCCGCGTCGACGTCGCTCATCGCTCGAATGTCGCGGAAATGGTCGCCGGCGAACGTGCGGTACCACTCGGTTTGCGCGTCGGGCCGCTCCACCGACGAGTACAGGAAGACCTCGAAGGCTGCTCGATCGTGCTGCTCGAGCAGGCGCACGAGGAAGTGCCGCACCGGGTGCACGCGGAAGTCCGGCGACACGTAGCCGATTCGGAGCCGGCGCTCGGGAGTCTTGTCGTTGTCGTGGGGTCGAATCTGGGCGCGGAGTGGCTCGGCATGCGCGGCTGCCCACGCGCGCGATTCCGCGTCGATGGCGCGAGCGTCGTAGCCCGGCGCAGTGAGCATCGAGATGATGAGGTTGCTGTGCGAGACGTGGTCGCTCGGATCGAGCTCGAGCGCGCGCCGGTAGCTCGCGATCGAGCGGACCTTGTCGCCCAGGATATCGAGCGCGTCCCCCACGCAGCGTTCGGCAGCGGCGAGCCTCGGGGCGAGCGCGACGGCCCGCTCGGCGCGCGCGAGAGCCTCCTTGGGGCGCTGGTTCCGCAGCAGAAGCCACGCGAGACTCACGTGCGACCGCGCGTCCTCCGGCTTCTTTTCGACGACGCGCTCGAGGTTTCGAATCGCCTCCGCGTCCAATCCCGTCTGCATCTGGACGAGCGCCAGGTTCTGGCGCGCGTCCGTGAAGTCGGGGTCGATCTTCAGCGCGTACGCGAGCACCGCCGAGGCGAGCTCGTGCTTGCCCACTCGCCGGTACGCCTCGCCGAGGTTCGTGAGGTAGCTCGGCTCATCGCGACGCACGGCGACCGCGCGCTCGAGGTAGACAATGGCCTCCTCCGTGAGGCCCGCCTGCAGCAGGATCACGCTCACCCGGAAGAGCGCGCGGTCGTGGCTCGCGTCGCGCGCGATGACCTCGCGATAGAGCCCCAACGCTTCGTCGAAGCGTCCGCCCTGCTCGAAAGCGAGCGCCTGCTCGAACACGTCCCGCGAGGTCTTCGGGGTCTTCACCGCGGAAGGAGTGTAGCCGACCCGCTAGTCGAGCCCCGGCGCGAACCGCGGGCACACGTCCATCGCCGCGCTGCAGGCGCCCTCGGAATCGTCGGCCCCGAGCTCGATGCCGTCGAGCAGGCCGCTCGCGCTCTTGCAGTTGCAGAGCCACTTACCGTTCTCCCGGTGGCTACAGCTCGCGCCGATCCGCGTGAACGCCGTGACCTGGGTTCGTGCTGTCACGCCCTCCTCCGTGCAGTCGAGGACGCGCTCGCAGTAGTCGACCGTGGTGTCGTCCTTGGTCGTCGTGCACTCGGGCGTGTCCGCGAGCTCGAGCGTTTCGACCCCCGAGCACGCGTCCATGGTGACCTGGCACGCCCCGATGTCGTCGGCGGAGATACCGAGGCGTAGCGTGAGCTTTTCCTGGCCCGTGATGTCCTCGCACGTGCAGCGGGTGCGGCCGTCGATCGTCCGGCAGTTCAGGTTGTACGATTGCCAGAAGTCGAGGTCGCTGCCGTCCTCCAGGGTGACGGCCTGGGTGCAGGTCTTTCCGCTGTGGCAGCCGTAGCCGGGACCTGCGTCTTCGAAGTCGATGCTGCAGTCCCAATCACTCTTGGGGGTGGGCTCGGCGCCGCGGCACAGCGCATCGAGGAACTGACAGCCCCCGGAGAAGCTCGCGTCGGCGAGATGGTAATCGACCTTGATCATGTCGCTGCAGCTGCAGAAGGCGTATTGGGTGTCGGAGAGCAGCTCGCAGGACGCCTTCCACTCGGTCTTCGTCTCGAGCCTCACGCCGTCGATCTGGTGCTGTCGCCGGCAGGTGTCGGTCGCGACGCAGTCGAAGTCGGTCGGCTCGTCGTCGAGCACGCACTTCTCCTCGCCCGTCAGGAGCTCAGGATGGCTGCAGGCCTTGGCCGTGATGCTGCAGGTCGGCATGCCGGACGTTTCGGGAAACTCGAACATCGTGCTCGTTGCCCCGTCGAGGCACGAGCACAACCACGCGCCCGAGTCTTCGGGAGCGCAGGACACCGTCAGGTGGTCGTCGTCGCAGGTGAGCTCCGCGCTGCAGTAGAGGCTGGTGGCGTGCTCGTTCACGAGCTCACAGCCCTCCGGGACAATCAGGCCTGGCGAACCACCCACGGACGACGTTCCGGCCGCGCTCATCGCGCCCGACACACCCGTCATCCCGGCACCCCCCGCGATCGCGCCGCCACCGACGCCGGCCGTCGGAGCGCCCCCTCGTCCGGCGCTTCCGCCGCTGGCCTCGGGCGGCATCCCGCCTTCGCCGCTGTCGGCGTTGCCCAGCGCCGCGCCGCCGCTCACGCCGTTCGAGCCGCCCGAGCCGCTCCTGCCGGCGCCGTGCGTCGCGCCCGAGCCCTTCGGCTTGCGGAGCTCCCCGCACGCTGCGGTCGAGAGCAGCGCCGAAGCGCAGACGAAGACGAACGTCGATTTCACGAAGTGCACGGTACCGCGTTCGCCCTCAGGCGCCCGCCTTGAGCGCGGTAAACTCGCCGGGATCGTGGATCGTGGGCGGAGCCGTGCCGCCATGCACGAAGTCCTCGGTGCGATCGTACATGCCGTACTTCGCGACCTCGAGCGCCCCGCCCTTTCCCGGGAACCCGTCTTCGCCCGCCTTGACGCCCATCGCGTTCATCAGGCTGCAAAAGTACTTGTTGATGGGGGCGTTCGCGACGCTCGGATCCGTGCCCGTTTCCTGGGTGAGCGCATTGTACTGATTCGAGTTGTTCGACATGCACTGCACTTCGCTGTTGCCGCGCGAGAGATTGGGCGAGCCGTCCCAGACGTTCACGGCAGCGCCCGTCTTGAAGTAGCCGCCCATGCTGCCGGCCTGCACAATAGGCAGATTGTTCAGGTTGCGGGCACACCCGTCCGAGACCTCCTGGCACCAAACGGTGGCGCTATTGTCGAGAACCGTGCCGTCCCCTTCGTCGAAGCTATTCAAGACATCGACGAGGTGAGCGAACTTCTTCGTGTAGTAGTCGTCGATCGAATAGAGGAGGTCGACCGCGCCCGTGACGCACGGCCCGGTGAGGTTGGCATTGTCTCCACGGTGCGAAAGGCTCGCGCTGTCGATCGTGATGCCGAGCCCCTTGAAGATGTAGCTCCCCGGGTACTTGAGCACGATGACCGGGTTCGCGTTGCAGACGGCCGCGAGCGCGGCGAGATTCGAATAGAGATCGGCTCCGTCGAGGCTGTCGGTGACCTTTTCGACCAGCGGGTCCGCGCCGAGCCCGAAGTTGCTGGCCGCATCGACGTTGGGCTGCGTGAGCGACAGCGCGCTCGCCGCGTTCTCGTTGCACTGAGCGGGGACGATGACCCCCGTCGTCTCGTGGAGCAGGTTCTTCCAGGCTTCGAGCTTGTCCTTGTCCACCTGGCTCATGTCGATGCGCTCGAGCGTTTCGAGATCGTCGCGCACGAGATCGAGCACGCTTTTGCCACGGACGAGCTGGTAGGTGTCCTGCGACATGCCGCCGCCCTGGAACAGCCCGGTGAGCGTGCTGAAGATCTGCGCGGGGCTGCCGAGCCCCGCATAGCTGACCGTCGGACCCGAGTAGCTGATCCCGGATGCGGGACTGTCGTTGTAGTTACCGACGCGCATGAAGAGCGGGGCCCCATCGCTGCTGAGCTGTGCGGCGATGACGTGATCGAGCGAAGGACCGGTCGGCTTGGCTTGGAACTTGGTCGATTGATCGAAGCTGTACGGGTCGTCGCTGTTCGGCGTGACGGGGCAGCACGTGAAGTACGAGGCGACCGCCTGCAGGTAGGTATCGTTCCCCTGTCCGCGCGCGAGGTTCGTCGTCCACTCGTTCATCGTGCGGATGCCGCGCGGCATGAGCAGCTTGTCGACGTAGGGAACGAGGGAGCGGAGCGTCGTCGGCTGGAGGTCGGCCGCGCTGAGCGGACCGTGCGAGTTCGTCGGGAAGAAGCGGGTCGTGATGCACCCGTAGTGGGTGAACATGATGATCAGGCGCTTCGGCGAGGCGGCGGCTTGGGCTTTCACGCCGCGTGCGGCCAGGGAGCCGAGGAACGGCGCGG
>DATMCL010000632.1:0-5933 GCA_035558375.1 Polyangiaceae bacterium | reverse complement strand
CCCCAAGCGCAGCCGCCGAGTCCGTACGGCGGCGCGACGACCGCGACCCTCCAGGGTCAGGCCGGCATCTTCACGGTCATGGCCGGGCAAGAGATGCGCGCCGGACGCGACGCCGCGCAATGCGGCATCGTCCTCAGCGAGGGCCGCGTCTCGAGCGTGCACGCCACGCTCAAGCTCGAAGGCGGCCAGCTCTGGGTTCGTGACGAAAACAGCAACAACGGCACGCTCGTGAACGGCAATCGCCTCTCGCCGGGTGTCTGGTCACCGGTGCCGCAGGGCTCGATCGTGCGCTTCGGACCGGTGGAGTTCAGCGCGCGCATCGGTTGAGCCCGCGCCACGGGTCCGATGTGGTTCCACTTCAGCGCGGAAGATAGGGGAACCAGTCGCCGCGCGCGCGACATCCGCGCAGCCCTCGTTCACGCCGGTCACCGCGTGAGCGAGGGAGCACCGACAGAGACGGTTCCGCAGCGCGCCGACGTGTGGTTTCACGGCCTCGGAGGCGCGACGCTGCGCGCGCCTGCCGACGAGGCAGACAACGCGCGCCTCGTCGCCTTCCCGCGCGACGTAGTCATCTATCAGCTCTGCGACTCCGACAGCATGTCGTTCCAGAAGCTCCTACCGCCGCTCCGCGAGAAGGCGCGCCTGTTCCTCCGGAACCATTGGCCCACGGACAAGCATGGGGTCCCGAGCGAGCTCGTCTCGCGCCTCGGCTACCTGCCGCCCATGATCCGGCCCATCACCCCGCACCCGGGCGTGCGCCTCACCGACCGCCGCGGCGGTGCGATCTTCTACGGCACGCCCACCGGCAAGCTCTACTTCCCCGAAGGTCGCGAACGGCTGATCAAGCTCCTGCGCGGCTCCGGGCTGCCCTTCGAAGGCGGGCTCTCCCCTGATCCCCAATGCCCGCGCGAGCCGCCGCCCGGGCTCACCGTGCCGCGTATTCAGCCGAAGGACCACGCGCGACGGCTCGCCGACGCGAAGATCTGCCTGGCGCCCTGGGGCAACCACAAGCTCACCTACCGCTTGTTCGAAGGGCTCGCCGCGCGCTGCCTCGTGATCACGCAGCCGTTCGACGACATCGACTTCCTGCACGGCGGCTTGAGGGCCGGCGTGCACTACGTCGAGAGCGACGCACGGCACGACACCCTCGTGGAGCGCGTGGGTTGGTACCTCGATCATTTGGACGAAGCGCAGCGCATCGCCGACGCCGGCTACCTGCACTTCTGTCGCTACCTCGCGCCGCGCGGCAAGCTCGTCTCCGAGTACCTCTTCGACGCGAGTGTGAGCTCGTGGGGCGAGCTCTATCGGCCTGCCACCGGCCACAACCCCGCCGCCGCATTGCGCGCGGCGACGGCGCGCCTCTTTCCCAACTGGTTTTAGGCCCCGGTGGCGCGGCTAGTCGTCGGTGCGCTCGAGCTCGAAATGCACGGGACCGTAGCCGTCGCTCCTGCTGAAATCGAAACGCAGGCGATCGAGGTCCGCATCGAGGGCGACGCTCGAGAGCTCACCCTGCCAGCTCGGAAGGCCGCAGCCGGTTTCGCCGTACCAAAACGGGATGTCGATCGTCCCAGTCGCTTTGCCCGAGAGGGTCGCATCGTCGATCGAGTACCGCTTCAAGTCGCAATCTAGATCGGTGCCGTAATAGAACGCGACGCAGCACATCTCCGACTCCACCGCGCAGCTCCCGCCCCAATGCCCGGAAGCGTCGAACCAGAGCGACACCTCGTAGTCCGGGATCCACGGCGTCGTGACGAGGCCGCGCCACGAGCCCACGATGTACTCCGTAGCCGTATCGAACGCCTCCTGCTGCGTCCGCTTCGGCATCGGCTCGTCCCAGTCTGCTAGCTCGAGGATGGCGGGACTGGAGCTCACGGTGCATTCGTTGACGGGAGGGAGAGCATCCGCCTCACCCGCGTCCTTGAGCGTGCCGCCGTCCGAAGGCTGACCGGCATCCTTCGGAATGCCGGCATCGGTCGTGACGCCCGCGTCGGTCGGCACACCTGCATCGCGCGCGCCCGTTCCCTCTTCATTTCCTTCACCTCCAGCCCCCACAACCGGAGCCGCCGGGGGGTCGAAATCACCCGGGCGACCGGCACGCCCAGCCGTCGTGCCCGGCGCGCCCGAAGAACCACCCGCCTCAGCGCCGGGCGTTTGCTGGCTTCCGCCGCTTGCCGGTGCCGCGCCATGGTCGTGGGCGCCGGAGTCGTGACCCTGATGCGTGATCGATTCGCCGCCGCACGCTAATGCCGCGACACCGACGCTTACCCACCAAGTCAACCGAAGCATCAATGAGTGCTTAGCATGTTCCCTGTGGAGGCGGCGCGCTCAGCCGGGCTTCGGTGGCGCTAGCGGCTCGCACCCCCAATTGCTCGGTAGGCGCCGTCACGACGTATAAGGTGGGCGCCGTTCTCACCGATTTCAATTGTGCCATCATCATCGCGTCGGACGACACGAAGGCCGGCTGCGCCGTGCACGGCACACTCGCGCTCGAGTACTGCAAGACCGGGGCAGAAGGGCTGTAGCCCGCCGTCCCGCGCTCAGACCCGCTCGATGATCGTCGCCACGCCCATGCCGCCGCCGATGCACAGCGTGACGAGCGCCGTCGCGAGCCCGCGCCGCTCGAGCTCGTCGAGCGCCGTGCCGAGCAGCATCGCGCCCGTCGCGCCGAGCGGGTGACCGAGGGCGATCGCGCCGCCGTTCACGTTCACGCGCTCCGGGTCGATCGCGAGGCGGCGGATCGTATTGAGCGGCACGGCGGCGAAAGCCTCGTTGATCTCCCAGAGGTCGATGTCTTTCGCCTCCATTCCCGCCTTCTTCAGCGCGCGCTCCGACGCGGGGGCCGGCGCCGTCAGCATGATGATCGGCTCGCTGCCAATGGTTGCCATCGAGCGCACCCGCGCGCGTGGCTTGAGGCCGCTCTTCTTCACGTAGGCGCTCGACGCGAAGAGCACGGCCGCCGCACCGTCGACGATGCCGCTCGAGTTGCCTGCGTGGTGAACGTGCTGGATGGCGCGCGTTCCCGGGTAGCGAGCGAGCGCGATCTGGTCGAGCGTCTCGCCGTTCGGCCCGACCGGAGCCGCACCCATCTTCGCGAACGAGGGCTCGAGCTTCGCGAGGCCCTCGAGCGTCGTGTCGGCGCGCGGGTGCTCGTCGCGCTCGAGCACGACGTTGCCCGCCGCATCCCTCACCGCAAAAAGACTCTTCTGGAAGCGGCCCTCCGTCACGGCGATCGCCGTACGCCGCTGGCTCTCCAAGGCGAAGCGATCGGCGTCCTCACGCGACGTGCCGTCGAGCGTCGCGATCAGATCGGCGCTGATGCCCTGCGGCACCTGGAGGAGCTTCTTCCGAAGCTCCAAGTTCAACCCGTCCATCATGGCTTCGTCCGAGCCCATCGGGACGCGCGACATGCTTTCGACCCCGCCGCCCACGACGAGCTCCTGCTGGCCGCTCATCACGCCCATGGCGGCGAAGTTCGCTGCCTGCAGGCCGGAGCCGCAGAACCGGTTCAACGTGACGCCCGTCACGACGTCGGGAAGCCCTGCCGCGAGCACGGCGTTGCGCGCGAGGTTCGCGCCTTGCTCCTTCACCTCCGAGACGCAGCCGACGACGACGTCTTCGAGGTCTTCGGCCCGCGCGCCCGTGCGCCGCACGAGCTCGACCAGGGTTTGGGCGAGGAGCTCCTGCGGGTGGATGCCGCTCAGGGCCCCTTTGCCGGCCTTGCCGCGCCCCCGCGGCGTTCGCACCGCATCGACGATGAACGCTTCCGTCATAACCAACAACGTAAGGCGCCTTCCAAGCCTTCGCCACGCAGGGGAAACAGGCTTCGGCCGCGAGGCCGTGAGGGTTCCCAGTGCCGCGCGCGTGGCCTAAGCTCCTCCGCCCATGGTCCCCGGATTCGGCAAACAGACGATCACGATCGGGAGCGCGCCACACGCCGACATTCGCCTGGGAGGGCCGGGTGTCGCGCCAGAGCATGCTCGCATCGTCCACCAGGGAGGCGGCACGCTGCTTCTCCAGGATCTCGGAGCGGGACCCACGTATGCCAATGGCGGGCCCGTCGCACCGGGCTCCACCGTTCCGTTCGACCTACGAACGCAGTTCGTCGTCGGCCAGACGTCGATTCCCAATGCGCATCCGGCCGTCAGCTTGATGCTGCTCGAAGTCGGCAAGGCGCCCGCGAAGCCCGGTGAGCTCGTGTTCGGGCGCGAGCCGGCGCAGAGCAACGTCGTCGTCCATCACCCGAACGTCTCCGCGCGCCACGCCACGTTCCAGCTCCAGCCGCTCGCCGTGATCGACCACACGTCCACGTCGGGCACGTACGTGGACAACGCGCGCGTCACGCCGAACCAGCCGCACCCGCTCGGGCAGCATGCGTTCGTCGCTCTCGGACCGGTGTCGTTACCCGCGGCGCTCGTGCTTCAGCTCGCACAGGCACTCGGCGTCGCGAGCGGCGCGGGTGCTCCCGCCGCGATGACGAGCGCCGCCCAGCAGTTTTCGCCGGCGCCCTCCCCCGCCGGACACCTACCCCCGGGCGTGGCTTCGGGACCGACGCCCGGCGCGCATCCCTCCGACTCGGGCCCCGTGAAGCCCAAGCACAAGACCGTCATCGGCGAGCTCAAGCTCGACGGCCCCGGCGGCTCCCAAAAGACCATCGGCCGTACGCCGGACAACGACATCGTGATCGCGAACCCGCAGATCTCGAGTCGTCACGCGCTCTTGCACAGTATCGGCGGCCAGCTCTTCCTCGAGGATCGCGGCAGCGCCAACGGTACCTACGTGCGCGGCCAGCGCATTCCGCCGGCGCAGCGCGTTCCCGTGCAGAACGGCGAGAAGGTCTTCATCGGCCCGATGCCGCTCGTCCTGCAGGTCGAGGGTCAGGGCGTCGCCGTCGTCGTCGAGGACGCGGCGCAGTGGGAGGGCCGCCCGCTCTACGAGATCGAAGCCTGGGATCTCCTCTCGCAGGTGCCCGATCGCGACAACCCGAGCGAGCTCAAGACGCTGCTCGACCACGTGAGCTTCAAGGCTCTGCCCGGCGACTTCATCGCGCTGATGGGACCGAGCGGCGCGGGCAAGACCACGCTCCTCCTCACGTTGAACGGTTATTTGCCCCCGACGGCGGGCCAGGTGCGCATCAACGGCGAGGACCTTTACGCCATTTACGACGCGCTCCGCGGCTCGATTGGCTACGTGCCGCAGGACGACATCGTCCATCCCGAGCTCACGGTGTGGGAAGCCGTGCGCTACAGCGCCAAATTCCGGCTGCCGCCCGACTACTCGGAAGAAGAGATCGCGCGCCGCGTCGACACGACGCTCGCGCAGCTCGGCCTCGAAAACGTCGCGCACCTCCAGATCGGCCGCCCCGAGAAGAAGATCCTCTCCGGCGGGCAGCGCAAGCGCGTCAACATCGCGATGGAGCTCGTGACGGATCCCGTCATCATGTTCCTCGACGAGCCGACGAGCGGTCTCGCCGCCGACGACACCGCCGCGCTCGTCAGCCTCCTGCACGATCTCGCGAAGAAGACCGGCAAGACGATCATCACGACCATCCACCAGCCGGCGAAGGACGAGTTCGAGAAGTTCAACCTCGCGCTCGTGCTCGGCACGGGCGGCATCACGATGTTCTACGGGTCGCCGCACGACGGCTACCGCTTCTTCGGCTCGTTCCTCGAACGGCAAGGAAAACCGAACCAGGTCGACAACCCGCGCGACATGTTCGACATGTTGAATCAGCGCGAGCGGCCGATTTACGACGCGATGCGCGCGCAAAATCCCGCGGCGCCGCGCTACGCCGCGCGCCATCAGGCCGCGCGCGAGTGGAGCGCCGAGTTCTTCAACCCGCAAAACCCCATCTTCCAGAAGATGTTCGGTGGGCGCCGCTCGGTCGGCACGGGCACGGCGCAGCAGGGTGTCCCGGGCCGCGCCTCGGCGAGCGG
>DATMCL010000631.1:0-5016 GCA_035558375.1 Polyangiaceae bacterium | reverse complement strand
GGCGGTGGCTCCATGCTGAGCCAGTAGCGGATGGTGACGTTGCTGAGATCGTACGCCGCGTCCGTCTGATTCTTCATCGTGAGCGTGCAGCGGATGTCGGTCGAGCTCGCCGCGGTCTGCGACGCCTGGTAGTAGACGATGAGCTTCGCCGTCGCCGTCATGTCCGGCGGCTTCCAGTTGGGATCGTTCGGCACGCCGGCCGCGCCCGTCCCACCCGTCGTGCCACCGTTCGATGCGCCACCGTTCGACGCGCCACCGCCCGGCATGCCGCCGCTCGCAGCTCCGCCGGCGCCGGCGCCACCCGTCGTGCTCGTACCGCCCGTCGTTCCGGCGCCGCCTACGGCGGCCGCTCCGCCAGTCCCGGCCCGTCCGGCGCTGGTCGCACCGCCGGAAGCGCTTCGGCCGCTACTGCCAGCGGCGTTCGTCATGCCGCCACCGCCGCCGTTCGTAGCGGTCGTGCCGCCGTTGAGGGTCGTCGAGCCCCCGTTCGTCGCCGTCGTCCCGCCCATCCCCGTCGATTGCCCACCCGAGCCCGCGCGTCCGGCGCTCGCCCGGGCGCCGCTCCCACCGCTCGCGCCCGACGAGTCATCGTCACCAGCCGTCACGCTCGTCGGCGGATTGCACGCCCAAGCAACGAGCACGGCTGCGGCGAGCAGCTCACCTTTGGCACGGCTCAGGCTCCACGCGGGCATTGCGGGCTGATCTCTAGCATGCACCTTCGCCCCGCTCGCAACACACGGCGCGCAGTTTCCCGGCTCGGCATTCGGCGCAACTACAAACTTCCTCTGCGTTCGAAGCGACCATCCTCAAGGATTGCGCATCTGCTGTGCTACTAGGATCGCCCTCCAAGGCCCCTTGGCGGAATGGCAGACGCGCGGGATTTAAAATCCTTTGCTCGCAAGAGCGTCCCGGTTCGAGTCCGGGAGGGGCTACTAGGCGAGAATTATTGGTTATCTAGCGCGGACACCAGTCGTCGTCGGGGCCGACGTAGCGATCGAAGCGCGCCACCTCCTCGGGCGTCGGCTCCTCGAATTTTCCGTAGTCCTTGAGGAGCACATTGGTCGCGAGCGCCTCCGCGTCGGAGCCTCCCCGGGCGCGAACGCGTCGAAGGAGCTCGTCGAGCGGGGCGTTCACGAAGTGAAGCTCGGATTTCGCGCCTGCCCCTACTGCCACCTGCCGGATGGCTTCGCGCTCCTCGCGATGCCACGAGCCAAACTCGATGACCACGTCGAGCTTGCGACGCAGGAGCTCACCCGCGTGCGCGAGCAGGCAGCGCTGCATCCTGATCCGGAACTCGAAGTCGACCAGACTGCGGCCGAGGCCAAGGACCCACTCGTCCGCGGCGAGGTGCAGTGCCGCAACGCTCTCCACGAGCTTCTGCGCGCGGGTCGTCTTCCCCGCCCCCGGCAATCCACACACCAGATAGAGTCGCGCGGCATTCATACGGCCATTCTGCCGCGGCGGCGCCGACGCTGGCAACGCGAGGGCACGTCGAGACAGGTTGCCTCGCCGAGGCGCTTCGCCCTGCCGAGCAACGCTGGAAGTCGGTTTCGTGCGCCCGAGGACGGCCTTCGACGCGGCACCGAGTTTGCGTGTCCGCTTGGCATGGCAACTCGAACACTCGGCCTCCTTTTGCTCATGGGCCTACCCGCATGCAGCTCGAGCGGTTCGGGCGGGAGCCCGACGTCGCAGAACGACAACGGCGGGCCCGACAATCCGTTCGCCACCGATCAGACGCGACTCTGTCGCGGCATCGCGCTCCCCGACGATCAAGCGTTCGTCGCGGATGGGCTCTGCGTTCGCGCCGTCGCACTCGAGCAAGGCAGCTTGCGCCAGCTCACCTTCTCCGCCGCGGGGGACCTCATCGGCGTCACGAGCCAAGGCGCGATCGTGCGCTACCGCGACGTCAATGAAGACGGCATCTTCTCCGGGAACGCCGAGATCAAGACTATCGCGCACACGGGCGGCAAGAATGGGAGCAACGCCGTCTTCGACGCGGACGAGACCTACCTCTACTCGGGCTCTCCCGCGGGTGTCGTGCGCTTTCGGTATTCGGCGAGCGACAATCTCGGAGCCGCCGAAGCCGTCGTGGTCGGCGAGCCGTCGACCGGCACCCATCAACTTCACACCGTGAAGATCTACGACGGCTTCCTCTACGTGCACTCTGGCTCCGAAATGAACGCCGCGGAGCCCGCGGCCCCGAGCTACGACACGGAGCGCGCCGTGTTGAAGCGCTTTCCTCTCGCCGACTTCCGGGGCAAGCCCTTCGAATGGTCCGACGGCGAGCTCTTCTACGCCGGCATCCGCAACATGGTCGGCTTCACGCAGAATCCGAGCGATGCGGCGCTCTACGGCGTCGTCAACGGACTCGACGATCTCGTCTACCGGGACGTGGACATACACCTCGACAATCCCGGTGAGGATCTGATCCGCTTGGATCAGGGCAAGGCTCACGGCTACCCGTACTGCTTCACCGCGGCGGAGCTCGAGGTCGGCGGCAGTATGATGACGGCGGGCAGGCAGCTCGCCGGTGCGGTCAAGACGCTGGAGGGCGACCCCGACTTCGTGAACCCGCACGACGACGCCTGGTGCAGTGAACACTCGGCGGAGCCTCTCACTTTCATGGCGGCCCACTCCGCGCCGCTCGACATCACGTTCGTCAGCGGGGCGACGGCGCTCCCTGCGGAATGGGAAGGGAGCGCGCTCGTCGCGCTGCACGGCTCCTGGGACACGACGCCGTCCGTCGGTCACCAAGTCGTGCGCGTGCCGTTCGCCAGCGACGGGACGACGACCATGCCGAAGGCCGACGCGTCGGGCATGACGTTTTATCACGACGTGATTTTCGGCGGCGTGGGTAGCGACGGCGCGTGGGGTTGGGCCTCCGGCTCGGACGGCGAATACCCGGTGCGACCCACGGGCCTCGCGATCTCGCCTGTCGACGGTGCACTCTACGTTTCGAGCGACAATGCCTCCACCTACATGGGAGCGCCGGCGCCGAACCAGGGCGCGATCTACCGCATTGCGAAGCGCGATGCGCCGTAGCAGCGGCTCGCGTCGAACGTCAGAAGTCGGCTGAGCCCGGGGTGCGCGCGAACGGCACGACGTCGCGGATGTTCTTCATGCCCGTGAGGTACATGAGCATCCGCTCGAGACCGAGACCGAAGCCGGCGTGCGGCACGGAGCCGTACTGCCGTAGCTCGAGGTACCACCAGTACGCTTCGAGGTTCAGCTTCTGATCGATGATGCGCTGGCGAAGCACGTCAGTGCGCTCCTCGCGCTGGCTCCCGCCGATGATCTCGCCGATGCGAGGGGCGAGCACGTCCATCGCGCGCACCGTCTTCTCGTCGTCGTTGGCTCGCATGTAAAAGGCTTTGATCTCCTTGGGGTAGTCCGTGACGATCACGGGGCGCTTGAACTTCTCCTCCGTGAGGTAGCGCTCGTGCTCGCTCTGCAGGTCGGCGCCCCAGTGGACCGGGAACTCCCAGGTCTTGCCGGCCTGTTCGAGGATGCGGATCGCCTCGGTGTAGGTGATGCGCTCGAAAGCCGAGGTCGCCACGTGCTCGAGCGTCTCGAGCACACCCTTGTCGATACGCTCGTTGAAGAACTCGAGATCCGGACCGCAGTGGTCGAGCACGTAGCGAATGATGTACTTCAAGAAATCTTCGGCGAGGTCCATGTCCCCCGCGAGATCGCAAAACGCCATCTCCGGCTCGATCATCCAGAACTCGGCGAGGTGACGCGGCGTGTTCGAGTTCTCGGCGCGGAAGGTGGGCCCGAACGTGTAGATGTTGCTGAGGGCGAGCGCGAAGATCTCGCCCTCGAGCTGACCGCTCACCGTGAGGTAGGCGGGCTTGCCGAAGAAATCCCGAGCGAAATCGACTTGCCCCTCGGGCGAGCGCGGGACTTTCAAGAGGTCGAGCGTGGTCACGCCGAACATCGCGCCGGCACCCTCGCAATCGGACGCCGTGATGATCGGCGTGTGCACGTAGATGAAGCCACGCTCGCGGAAGAACGAATGGATCGCGAACGAGAGCGCACTGCGCACGCGAAACACCGCGCCGAACGTGTTCGTACGCGGGCGAAGGTGCGCGATCTCGCGCAGGAACTCGAAGGAATGCCCCTTCTTCTGCAGCGGGTACGTCTTCGGATCCGCCGTACCGATCACGCGGAGCGCCTTGGCCTGGAGCTCGACGCGCTGACCCGCCGCCGGCGACGGCACGAGCTCTCCCTCCACCTCGACGGACGAGCCCGTGGTCGCGAGCGCGAGCGCATCCTCGGCTACGCTTCCGCTCGGCACGACGACTTGAAGGTCGCGAAACGAGCTCCCGTCGCTCAGCTGCAGGAAGTGGACGCCCTTGCTGTCGCGTCGCGTCTTGATCCACCCGCGCGCCGTCACCACGCGCCCAGGATCCGACGTTAGAAGGTCGCGGATGTACTCGCCCGGCTTCAACATGGACGTCCTCAGTAGGCCGGACGCCGAAGGCCCGCAACCAAGGAGCGCGCCGCCCGCGCCGGCTCGCTACCGGAAGTAGAAGACGGTCGCGACGTCGCTCGCGGCGCCGCCTTGGCGGGTCGCGCCGCCCATCAGGTAGATCTTGTCGCCGAGGGTGCCGCCGCCGTAGCCGTGACGTGGCACGAGCATGGGCGGGTACGACTCCCAGGTGTCTGTGGCGCCGTCGTACGACTGAATGTCGGGGAAGACGCCGTCCTGGTTGTCCGCGCCCTCGCCGCCGAAGAGGAAGAGACGCCCGGCGAGCACGGCGCCCGCAGCGCCGCCGCGTGGCGTGGGGATGGGCGTCTTCTGCTTGTACGTCTTGGCCTCGGGGTCGAACTCGAGCGTGCTGGGGCGAAACTCCGGAATCGTGTGGGTGCGCCCGCCGCAGATGTAGATCTTGCCGCCCGTTACGTAGGCCGAGCAATGCTCGCGCGTCTCCGGGAGCTTCGGGAGCTCCGTCCAAGTGTCGGCAACGGAGTCGTAGACGGACGCGAAATCGGTCGCGTCGCCGCTGTTGCCGC
>DATMCL010000630.1:0-4984 GCA_035558375.1 Polyangiaceae bacterium | reverse complement strand
CGCGACCAGCGGCTGGCCGTGAATCGCTGAGCGGCGCGCCGTCTCGGCGGCGCGCACGACGGAAGGCTTCCGTCAGCCCGGCGGCCGAGCCGTGCAAGTCGCACGGTTTGGTTGTAGGTAAGGCGACCCCGGGCATGGATCTCTCGGCCAGCGCCACGCGCGGCAACATCGTGACGAGCGGCTCACCTCAGAAGGTGGTGCTGAAGCTCGCCATGCCGACCGTGTTCGCCATGCTCGCCCAGAGCGCGGTGAACGAGGTCGACATCATCTTCCTCTCCCGGCTGCCGCAGCCGGAGTCGTCGAACGCCCAGGCCGCGCTCCTGCCCTGCCTGATCCTGCTTTGGATGTTCGGCGGGTCGCTCTCGGCCATTTCGGTCGGCACGCAAGCCATCGCGGCTCGGCGTTTCGCGCAGGGTAAGCCGTACGAAGCCGGTGCCGTCCTGCTCAACTCGATGAGCTTCGCGATCGTCTCGAGCGTGACCCTCACCATGCTCGCGTACCTCGTGCTTCCGAGCGCGCTCGGGCTCCTGATCAAGGTGCCGGCCGTGCGGGCGGAGGCCGAGCGCTACATGCAGTGGCGGCTGCTCGGGATGATCTCGATGGTCGTGAGCTTCTCGCTCAAGGCCTTTTTCGACGGGATCGGCAAGACGTACGTGCACATGGTCGCGTCGTTCGCGATGAACATCGTGAACGTGGTGCTCTGCATCGCGCTCATCTTCGGCAACTACGGCGCGCCGCGGATGGGCATGGCGGGCGCCGGTCTCGCCGGGTGTATCTCGAGCTGGCTTGGCCTCGTGGTCATGGTGGTGTGGATCGTGCTGCCGCGGTACCAGCGGGACCACCGGCCGTTCGACTTCAGCGGGCTGTCGCGTTCGCTCGTGGGTGATATCCTGCGGCTGTCCATCCCGAGCGCCGTGGCGACGATGGCGGTGATGACCGGGTTTGCCCTCTTTTCGGCGATCGTGAGCGAGCTCGATCACGCCTCGGGCGTCGCGACCTCGCCGCTCCTGAAGTCGACCGAGGCCGTGAACAGTGCCGCCACCACGGTGATCGTCGGGATCCTGAAGCTCACCTTCACGGCCTGCCTGGCGTTCGGTACCTCCACGGCGACCCTCGTCAGCCAGTCGCTCGGGGAAGGCGACACGAAGAAGGCCGAACGCTTCGGCTGGGTGTCCGTCTCGCTCGGTCTCATGATCTTCGGGGTCGTGGGCTTGTTCGAGGGTGCGGTCTTCACCCGCGCCATCCTCGGCGTCGTGACGCGGAGCGACGCCGTCTTCAATGCCGCGCTCGTGCCCCTGCGCATGATGGGCGCCGCGACGCCCCTGATTGCCACGGGGATGATCCTCACGCAGGCGCTCTTCGGCGCCGGGAACACCCGCTTCGTGATGATCGCGGAGCTCATCCTCCATTTCGGCTGCCTCGTGCCGCTCGCGTGGCTGCTCGGCGTGGTGCTCAAGCTCGGCCTCATCGGGATCTGGAGCTCGGCGCTCGTCTACGTGGTTCTGCTCACGGCGCTGATGGTCTTGAAGTTCCGGTCTGGGGACTGGAAAGCCATCAAGATCTAGCGCTTTTTGTCGTAGCGTTCGGCGAGGCGGTCGAAAAGCTCTCGGGTGGCGTCGTCCGGGGCGCCGCGCTCGAGCAGGGCGAACTCGCCGTCCTGCTTCACGACGCGGTAACGCTCCGGCTCGAGCTCGAGCAAGAGCGGGTACTCGTCCTTCAGCATGCTCTTCTCGCTCAAGAGCAGGTACTCCGGGCGGTGCGTGCGGGCGGCGTAGAGCGTGTAGGAGAGGAGCCGCGTGGAAACGTGCGGCCCCTCGTGCTCCGTCGCGGCTACGGACGCGTCGGGTGGAAGCTTCTTGAGGACGTGCTCGAGCTGCGTGGCACGCCGTCGCTCCGCGGCCGTCGTGCGGAGCTGGACCTGCAGCGGGCCGCCGCGGATGGAGCGCGCGCCGAGGAACGCCCCCTGGTGGTAGCTCACGATCACCGTCGCGAAGCAGAGCGCCCCCGCCGCGGCCGTTCGGTGCGTGCGCGACTCTTTGCCGAGCGCCTCGAGGCCGAGCACGCTGGCCGCGAAAATGTACGGGATCCAATGGTAGACGTACTGAAACGCCGTGCTGAAGAGCGGTGCGCGATCCGTGACGAGTAGCGTGAAGGGCAAGCCGGGCAGCGCGGCGAGCAAGAGCCACGGCCGCCGCACCCAGAGGAAGGCGAGCGGTACCGTCAGCTCGAGCAGGTAGCGGAAGCGCTCGACCGTCCAGAGCTTTTTCAGCACGAAGCCGGGATTCGTGAGCAGCGTGGCCACCACCCCGCCGGCTCCGGTCGTTCCGGGAGCCTGGAGCGCCCCGTAGATTTCGACGAACCACATCTCGCCGAAGCGCGGCATCACGACGAAGCGCACGACACCGTACCAGCCGAAGGAAATCGCCGCGATCGCGAGTCCTGCGCGTGGAGCGCCTCGGCTCGCCCACAGCACGAGACCCAGGATCCCGAGCCCGAACGCGACATCTTCGCGCGAGAAGAGGGCGAGCGCGAAGGTGACGGCGAGCAGCACCGACCAGCGCCGCTGCGGCTTCGCGCCGGAAGCGACGCGATCGGCCACCGCGATCACGAGCATGACGCAGAGCATGCCGAGCGGAAGGAAGTGAAAATCGTAGAAGTTCGGCTGCTCTACCGCTGGCATCAGGAGCAGCGCGAGCGCGAGTACCAGCGCGAGCGGCTCGCCTACCCGTCGCGCCGCAAACGCGTAGAGCGGGATCGCCGTCAGCGCGACGATGGCCGACTGGAGCACGAGCAGCGTCTCGGGCCCCGGGCGCGCCGCATAGAAGGGCAAGAGGGCATAGAGCAAGAGCTCGAAGTGAACCTTGAGCGCGCTCCAATCTTGGAGCGTGCCGTCGATGGGCGGCGAGCGAAACGGATGCCCGTGCAGCGTGTTGAAGAACAAGCTGTCGAACTCGGCGAGATCGGCGCTGAACGTGCCGAGCCGCCGGTGGTTCATGACGGTGAGCGACGAGACGCGCGTCGCATAGAAGAGCACCAACGCCGCGAGCAGGCCGCGCAGCACCCAGCGGAGCCACGGCGTGCCCGCCAGCTGATCGAGCCTTTGGGTCGCGGGCCAAAGCTCGCGCCAGCGCGGCAAGGCGCGCCGCAGCGAGAACTCGAGGAACACGGCGACCGCCGCAGTGAGCAGGAGGAGCTCGGTCGTCGCGTCGCGCCACCCGGCGCGCGAGAGCAGGGCAAGGACGAAGGGGAGCGCGAGGGCCGGCAGCACGGCTTCCCCGAGCGCGTCGAGCTTTTCCCAGAGCTCCGGACGCCGGCGTGCGCCGAGGACGACGGCCCCGACGGTCACGAGCGGCAAGAGCACGGCGCCGAGCGCGGCGGCGAGGCGAGCTCGTGTATCGAGCTCGTTCGCACTGAGGAAGCGCTCCGCCGGAGCCAGCGTCACCAGCACGGACCAGTACACCGCGAGGCAGAAGCCCGCCGATAGGACAAGCAATCGAGCCTGGTCCGACGGCTCACGCTCCCGCTTCACCGCGGCGGAGCTTAACACGGAGGCCGGCGCCGTCCACGAGCGCGGCCCGCGTCGCGCGGACTATTTCAAGAGCGTTGCGAGCGGGAGGCTCACGCGACGCATCTCGTCCGCGACGAACCCTGCCAAAATTCGTGCGCCATTCTCCTGGAAATGCGTGCCGTCGACGCTCCCGTCGCTCTTCAGGAGAAAGAAGTCCTCCGGCGTGGGGGAGGGGCAGATCGCCTTCAGGTAATCGACGCTCTTCTTGTTCAGATCGAGCACGGGCACGCTCTTGTCGGCGCCGAGCTGCCGCATCGCGTCCGCGTGTCCACCCGTACCATTGCCGCCCGTGCAATAGGCCGAGTTGCGCGGCGGCGGCGTGACGAACGCGATCCCCGCCTGCTTGCCTGCCGCGGCATCGATGTAGCGCTGGAGGTACGTTTTGAAGTCGGTCGCGGGGTCGAGGTAGTACGGGACGGTCTCGCCGTCGTGCTCGTAGGTGGCCGTTTTGTTGCCGTCGTTCGTGCCGAATTGGACGAAGACCCAATCACCGGCCCCGGCGTCTCCAAAGAGGTCGTCGAAGTGACCCTCGTCGATGAAGCGCCGCGCCGTGCTGCCTCCGACGGCTCGGTTAGAGACCGTGACGCCGGCCCCGAACAGGGCTCCGAGCATCTGACCCCAGCCGGCTTGGTCCGTGGTGCTCGCCGTGTCCTTGTAGGTCGATACGGTGGAATCGCCCGCGAGATAGATGGTGAGAGGAACGCTCGGAGCGCCGGCGTTGCCCGTGGGGCCGGTGCCGGCGCTCATGCTGCCTGCAGCGCCGCTCTTTCCGCCGGCGGCGCTGCCACCCGTTTCCGAGCCGCCGCGTCCGCCGGGGCCTGTGGGCCCGGAGCCGCCTCGTCCGGCGCTCATTCCGCCGGTCGGGCCGCTGCCGCTCGTTGCCGTACCGGCGCTGCTTTGAGCTCCCGCGGCAGCGCCGGTGCCGCTCGCCGTCCCGCCGCCACCCGTGAGAGTGCCCGCGCCGGCGCTCTGCGTGGTGCCTCCGGCGCCGGCACCGCCGCTGCTCGCGCCGCCGGTGCTCGTGCTTCCCGCGCTCGTGGTGCCGCCTGCGCCCGGCTCTTGTCCTGCCGCGCCTGATGACGGCGCGCCCGCAGCATTCGCGTCAGGCCTTTCGTCGCCTGCGCAACCGACGGTGACGGCTGTCGCGATCGCGAGCAGGAGCGCGCTGCGCGGGCTCATTTCACGTACGCCGCAAGCGGGAGCCCCTGCTCGACGATGGCTTCGGTGACCAGGCCGGCAATCTGCTTCGCGCCGGGCGTGTCGAAGTGCGTGTGGTCGTCGCAGAAGAAGTCCCCGACCGGTCCCGTCGTGGAGGCACTCACGTCACCGCCCGAAAGCGGGCAGAAGCCGAGCGACGTGTAGAGCGCAACGCTCTTCGCGTGCAGGTCGATCACGGGGACGTCGAACTCCGTTCCC
>DATMCL010000629.1:0-29196 GCA_035558375.1 Polyangiaceae bacterium | reverse complement strand
GCTCGTCGCCGAGTGCGTGCTCAGGTACTACCGTTGAAGGCAAGCGATCTAACCGGCAAGGCGGTCGTAGTCACGGGCGCCGGCCGGGGTCTCGGGCGCGCGTATGCCGTAGCGCTCGCGCGCGCAGGCGCCGCCGTCGTGGTCAACGACCTGGACGAGAAGGCAGCCGAAGAAACCGCTGCCCTGTGCGGCAGCCGAGCCACGGTCGCCGCAGGCGACGTGGGAGATCGGAGCACGGCCGACGCGCTCGTCGCCCGCGCCGTCGACAGGTTCGAGCGCATCGATGCCATCGTCACGAACGCCGGCGTTCTGCGCGACTCGGTGCTGTGGAAGACGACCGACGACGACTTCGACCTCGTGGTACGCACGCATTTGCGCGCGACTTTCCTGTGCGCTCGCGCGGCGGCAGTCCGCATGCGCGAGCAGGCGCAAGGCGGCCGTATCATCGTCGTGAGCTCGCCCGCGGGGCAGCACGGCAACTTCGGCCAGACCAGCTACGCTGCCGCCAAAGCGGGCATCGTGGCACTCGCTCGCACCTGGGCGCTCGAGCTTGCGCGCGCGCAAATCACCGTCAACGCGATCGTGCCGACGGCGTGGACGGCGATGACCTCTACTATCCCGATCTACCAGCCGCTCGCTGCGCGGGTCGCGGCGGGCGAGCCGCTGCCGGCCGTCGTGCGGCGCGAGCATGCGATCGGAATGCCCGAGGACTGCGCGGGGCTGATCGTCTTTCTCGTGTCGGACGCGTCCGCGGCGATCACGGGGCAGGCGATCGGCATCGGCGGCGATCGACTGTGCCTCTATTCGCATCCGGCGGAGCTCGTGACGGAGCTTCGTGACGGCGGCTGGGATGCCGACGCGATCGCGGCGGTGTGGCAGGAGCGCTTCGCCGCGCACCTTCAGCCGAGCGGAATTCGCCTGCCGAAGTTGGAGCTCTCGTGAGGGTGACGCGGCCCGTCATCCACGTGTAGCGAGCGCATATTTCTTACACTCATGATCGACACGACACGTGCGCAAGCCGCCAGATCGTACGACGCGATCTACTCGCCATGTATTTTTCGCGGCGGGACGGCGCGCGCCACACTGTGCCAGCTCGACAACACCGCGTTCGTGGGGCGCGCTGAACGGAAAGTCGCTTGCTCGGTTGCAGTGCCGATGATATCAGGTAACCTGATAACGTGATGATGACCGACAGCGAACGGTGCACCGCGGTCACGCTCGACGCGACTCTCTCGCAACGCCGAGTGGGTCGGCTGGTCGACGGCGCAAAGCAGACGCAAGTCTGCGCATCCGATTCGTCTATCGGCCGCGTCGACGATCTCGCTTCCCTCGCGGGAAGCAATGAATTCAACGACGGGCGCCTGCACGAAGCACGCTCCGGCGACAACACATTGGCTGAGTAGCGAACTTCGGCGCCATCGCGCTTAGGAGGCAACAATGCGATCCACAAGATTGACACTCATCGGCGGGCTCTGCATGGCGGCCGCTTCGAGCTTCGCGCTCGGAGCCTGCATGGACGACGGCGGCTCCGCCGTCGGAACCGGCGGCGACGGTCCGGCAACGGGCGGTAGCACCATGGGTGGCAGTGGCGGTGGCACGCAAGGCGGTACCGGCGGCTCGGCGACTGGAGGCGGCACGCAAGGCGGCACCGGCGGTGGCACGCAAGGCGGTACCGGCGGTGGCACGCAAGGCGGCACCGGCGGCTCGACGATGGGCGGCTCGGCAGGCAGCGCTGCCGGCACGATGGCCAAGGGTGGCAACGGCGGCACGGCCGGCATGGCGGGCAGCGGCGTCGTTGCCGGGTCAGGCGGAACCGGCGCGACCGGCGGAGGCGCCGGCGCAGCGCAGGGCGGCAGCGGCGGAATGTCCGCAGGCATGGGCGGCCGCAGTGACGGTGGCGGAGCGGGAACGGGTGCGGGCGGCATGTCGGGCAGCGCGGGCATGTCGAACCCCGGCGAGTGCGTCAAAGGGCAGACGAAGGGCAAGGACGTCGCCGTGATCGGCGAATCGTTCATTGCCGCGACCCACGGCATCACTCAGCAGATCGAAGCCAACGCCAAGGCAGCGGGTGCCTTGCCGCAAAGCGACAAGTACGTCGACAACTCGGTCAGCGGCACGACCCTCGCCAATAACCAGATCCCGAGCCAATACGACAAGGCCGTCTCGAGCTCCGGTACCATCAAGTACGTGCTGATGGATGGCGGCGGTAACGACTGCCTCATCAACAACAACGGCGACGCAGCGCTCACCGCGGCCACCACGTTGTTCAAGAACATGGCCGACAAGAAGACGGAGAAGATCGTCTACTTCTTCTATCCCGACCCGATCGGGAGCAACTTCGCTTCGCTGAAGTCGTGCCTCGACAAGCTCCGGCCGTCGATGAAGGCTCTGTGCGACGGGCTCACGGCGCCGAAATGCTACTGGCTCGACCTGCGCGACACCTGGAACGGCCACGCCGAATACACGTCCGACGGCATCCATCCGACCACGGAAGGCAGCAAGGCCACGGGCGACGCGATCTGGAAGACCATGGTCGCCAACTGCGTCGCGCAGTAGACAAAAACCTCACGACGGATCGCTAGAGCCGGGCCTCCTTCGGACGAGGCTCGGCCGGGCGAAAAGGCGGCTCTGCCCCGTCATCGAGCGTGGACTATCGTGAAGTGAATTCGGCGGCGAGCGGAAGCATTCTAGGGACGAGATGATGAAATTCAGCGTATTCCTCCTGGCGCTCGGAGTGTTCGCGCTCCCCTTGTCGGCGCACGCGCAGGAGGGCTCCGTGACCGTCTACGGCACACTGCAACCCTTCTTGGACAACTTCCGCACGAGCGACGCGACACCCCCCGGCCTCTCGCCGGCCAACGGCGGTGCGACTCAAGTTCCCTTGGAGGCGTACACGGGGGAAGACCTGCCCAATCGGTTTCGAATCACCTCGGGCACCTCGAACATCGGCTTCAAGGGTGACATCAAGATCACCAAGCACCTCTCCGCGTTTTTCCAGGTCGAGAACTACGTCAACCCCGACGGCGATCCGCAAGTCCTCCTCAGCCCTTGGGCATCACGCAACAGCGGCGTGGGTTTGAAGGGCGACTACGGCACGCTCTTTTTCGGAAACTGGGACACGCCGTTCAAGCATCCGACGCTCTTCGTCGGTCCCGTGCGCGGACTGAACCCGTTCGACGACGCAATCAGCGGCACCCCGGGGTTCAACGTGCCGGTGACGACGACCCAGAATGGACGCGCATCCGCGCGCGCCGACGCGGCGTTCAATCGAAGGCAGGGCAACAGCATTCAATACTGGACGCCGACCTTCTACGGCATCTCGGCGCGAGCCGTGGTCTCGGTGAACGAAGGCCGCACGCGAGCCACCCCGATCGAGCCGTCCATCAGCCCCGTCCTGTGGGGCGGTTCGCTGACCTACGCCATCGGCACCTTCTCGGCGACGTACGCTTACGAGCAGCACCTCGACTACTTCGGGACGAACTGGGTCGGCGGCACGCCCGGCGCGAGCCTCACGAACAAGTCATCGAAGGACGATGCTCACGAGCTCGTGGCTTGGTACACGGCACCGACCGGCACGCGACTCGCGGCGGTGGTCGACCGCCTGACGTATCGGACCGACGAAACGATCGTCGGTAACATCAAAAGCTATCAGCGCGACTCCATCTACGGCGCCATCCAGCAGCACATCGCCGAGCACACGATCTGGGGCGGATTGGGCGTCGGGTTCGCAGGCCGCTGCGTCACGTTTGGCAGCACGCCGTGCACGACCAACGGCCTGAACGCGCTCCAATGGTCGGTGGGCTACACCTTCAGCCCCGTAAAGACCTTCGATATCTACGCGTCGTATTACGAGATGCACAACGCTCGGTCCGGGGCGTACGGTTTCTTTCCGCCGGTGGTTCCGCTCGCACCAGGCACGACGACCCACGCCTTCGGTCTCGGCTTCATGTTCATCTTCGACGTCACGACGAAGTTCGGCGGGAAGCCCGAGACGCCCGAGCCTGCGCCTCCTCCGGCGCCCGTGACCACGCCGCCGCCCGCGGTCGCCCCTCCACCAGCCGAGCCCGCGTCGTCCGAAGGCTCGGACAAGACGCCCGTGCCTGCACCCGCAGAGCCGGGACCGCCCTGAGCCGCGGAGCTAGCCGACCTGGGCGCGTCGCATCTCCCCGGCGGGGTGATGAGACGCGCTCTAGCGGAGCAGTGCGTCCAAAGCGAGGACGCCCTGCGGGTAGACGCAGAGCGGGTTGATCTCGACCTCGTTGAGCGTGGGATGCGAGCGCAGGAACGCGCCGAGGCTCACGAGCACGCGGGCGACCGCCGCTCGATCGAGCGGTGGGCTGCCGCGAAAACCGCCCAGCAGAACGCTCGAACGCAGCTCGTCGAGCATTTCCTCGGCCTCGAGCTCCGTCACCGGAGCGAGCCGCGACGCGGTGTCTCGTAGTGCTTCGGCGACGGTGCCGCCGAGGCCCACCATGAGCGTAGGGCCGAAGGTCGCGTCACGCACGGCGCCGACAATGAGCTCGAGCCCGGACGGAGCCGTCTCTTCGATCAGGTACCGGCGCGTCGACTGAACCGGAATCGCGTCGAGCTTGGCGAGCGCCGCGCTCATGCCGGCTTCGTCGCTGACGCCGAGCACGACGCCGCCGACCTCCGTCTTGTGCAGGATCTCGGACGCGACGATCTTGGCGACGACGGGTTTCGTCAATTGCCGCAGGGCGGCGCGAGCCTCCTCGTGCGACGAGCAGACGACCCGCCGCGGCGTCGCAATGCCGATACCGTCGAGAATCTCCTTGGCGCCCGGCTCGTCGTAAGCGAGCGCCACCGGAACGCCCAACTCGGCGCGGCCTTCCGGCTTCGCGCGCGCGAGCCGATACTGCGCGGAAGCATCTTCCGAAAGCGTGATCGCGGCGTCGGCAAGCTCCTCTGGCGAACCGGCGACGTAGATCCCCGCGGTCCGGAGCTGCTCGAGCGTCGCGTCGGTGTCTCCGGGGGGTCCCACCGTGGCAAACACGATCGGCTTCTTCACGCGCTCTGCGACCGCGGGCAGCACCTGCTCGGCGCGCAGGACGGCAGGCTCGTGGATCGCGTAGACGAGGGTCATGTCGATGCCCGGGTCTTCGGTCAGAGCCTCCAATACGGCCGGGAACGACGGCGGCGGTCGCCCCGTATCGACCGGGTTCCGGAGAAACGTCATGGGCGGCAGCTCGCGCTCGATCCGCTGTCGCGTCACCTCGGAGAGAGCCGGCACGCTGAGGCCGCGATGCTTGAGACGATCGAGCACGAGCAGCCCCGCTCCCCCCTGAGCGGTAAGCACGCCGATACCAGGACGCGGTTTCGGTGCCAGGCGGTGCTGTGACAGGAGCGCCGTCGCCGCGACGAGCTCCGCCGTCGAATCGACCACGACCGCTCCGGCTTGGCGAAGCGCGCTCGTGCGTATCGCGTAGGAACCCATGAGGTTGCCGGTATGCGACGCCGCGAACTCGGCTATGTCCGAGCGCCCCACGGTGAGTACGACGACCGGCTTCTTGGGCGTGACACGCCTCAGCGTGTCGAAAAGTCGCCGACCGTCCTTGAGCCCCTCGAGATGCAAGGCAATCGCGCGCGTGGTCGGTTGATTCGCGACGAACTCGAGCACGTCCGAAGCGTCGACGTTCATCGCGTTGCCGAGCCCGACGGCCAGCGAAGCGCCGTAGCCGAGCTTCGCCAGCAGAAAGCTCACGGTCAGGCAAATGCCCGCGCTCTGCGCGACCACGGCGATGGAGCCTCCAGGGATCCGATCGGCGCCGAGCAGAAAGCTCGCAGTCAGCGACAGGTCCTTGTTGACGAACCCGGCGGTGTTCGGCCCGAGCAAGCGAAACGGCGACCTTGCGCACGCCGCCTCGAGCTCGGCCTGGATGCGCGCCCCTTCGGGCCCCGATTCCGCGAACCCCCCGCCGACGATCAGCCCGCCTCCGCACCCGCACTCGATGGCCTCCTGCATGGCCGCCGGGCAGGCCGCCGCGGGGAGGGCGAAGAGCACGAGATCCACCGGGCGCCCCAAGGACTTGAGCGAGGGGAACACGCGCCGTCCGGCGATCTGCTCGGCTTTCGGGTTGATGGGAAACACGTCGCCGCGAAAGCTACCGAGCGCGAGGAGAGCCTGATGACCGGCCTTGTCCGTAGCCACGGACGCGCCCACGACCGCGACGGAGGTCGGCGCGAAGAGCTGGTCCAAGTTCGTTCTCGACGAGTGCATTCCGTTCTCCTATCCCGTGACCACGCGCGGCTTCGGCTTGCCCGCGCCGGGTAGCAGCGCCAAAAGCGCAGGGACGATCTGCTCGAGGGACTTTCCGCTCGTGTCGAGCGACGCGTGGGCGAGCTCGTACAGCGGGCGCCGCGCCTCGAGCGTGCGCCCGATGTTTTCAATCGCCTCGTCGCGCAGGTTGGCGCTGGCGATGCGCGCATCGTGCTGCGCGAGCACACGCTCGAACATCACGCGCGGCCGAGCCTGAAGCCAAACGGTGAAAAACGAGCTCAACAGAAGCTCGTACGTTCCCGACTCCGCGACGAGGCCGCCACCGGTGGCAAGCACTACGTTCGGGTACTTTGCGATGACGCGCTCGAGGCAGGCGCGCTCGAGCTCGCGGTACCCGCGCTGACCGAACAGCGTGAAGATTTCGCCGACGGCGAGGTTCGCCTCCGCTTCGATCTCACGATTGAGCTCCACGAACGGAATACCCAAGCGATCCGCGAGCATCGGCGCCAGGGTCGATTTGCCGACGCCTCGGATCCCGATGAGCGCGATGCGTTGTCCGTCGGCTTCCCCGTCGAAGAGTTGCCGCCGGATGCGCGCCAGGCGCTCGGGGGCTTGCCGCTTCAGAAACTCGATGATCAGCGTGAAGTCGGGGTTCGCCGTCGCTTCGGACGTGAGCAGGCCCTCGATGGGGAGGTTCAGAGCGAGCGCGAGCCGCTGGAGCAAGCCGAGCGAGATATTGCCCGTGCCCGCTTCCACGCGCGCCAGGTACGCGAGCGAAATGCCGGAATCTCGAGCCAGAGCCTTGCGTGTCATGAAGCGGCGGGCGCGAGCCTCGCGCACGTGCCGCCCGAGCAGCGCGTGCAGCTCGCTCTCGCTCGTATCGAGCTCGATCCCCTCCGCCGTCCGCGATGCGCGCTCGACTCCGGAAAGACGGGGCTTCGAACCAGCCGGCTGCTTCTTGCGCGGGATTTTCATGGTGTGAGCCCGTTCCTGGAAGCTCGAGCTCGAACCGTCACGCGGCCCGGCGCAGCAGGATGGCGATGCCCTGTCCCCCTCCGGCACAGGCGGTGGAGATCCCGAGCTTGCCTTCCGAGCTCTGAAGCTCGCGCGCGAGCGTCGTCGTCAGTCGAATTCCCGAAGCGGCCAAGGGGTGCCCGATGGCAATGGCCCCGCCGTGCACGTTGACTTGCGCGCGGTCGAGGCCGAGCTCCTTCTCGACTGCGAGGTATTGCGCTCCGAACGCCTCGTTGATCTCGAAGCGATCGATTTCGTGCTGCTTGAGACCGAGGCGCGAAAGCAAGGCACGAATCGCGGGAGCGGGTCCGATGCCCATGATCTCCGGCGGAACTCCCACCGTCGCGCCCCCGACGATGCGCGCGAGCGGCTTCAAGCCCTTCGCCCGTACGTAGACGCCCGACGCAACGAGGACCGCCCCTGCGCCATCGACGATCGCGGAGCTGTTTCCACCCGTCTGTACGCCGTCCTTGCCGAACGCGGGCTTCAAACCCTGCAGCGTCTCGAAGCTGCTCGCGCGAACGTGCTCGTCGCGCTCGAAGCGCGCCACGTTGCGCGGCAGCTTGATGCCGCGCGACTGGTAGCCCTCGAGGTTCCAGGTCTGAGGCGTGACGGGCACGATCTCTCCTGGCAGAAACCCGCTCTCCCAGCCCGCCATCGCCCGCTGGAAGCTCTGCTCGGCGAAGCGGTCTACGTCCTCACGGCGGATCGCGTAGCGGCGAGCGAGGTTTTCCGCCGTCTCGCCCATGCGGGTGTTCGACGCGGTGTCGAGCGTCGCCTCCCACAGGAAATCCTTGAACTCGACCTGGCCCATCCTGAAACCACTCCGGTGGGAGTAGGCCGCAATCGGGTTTTTCGACATCGACTCGGTCCCGACGCACAAGGCGACTTCCGCCCTGCCGAGTGCGATCTGGTCGGCGGCGGTCAGGATGGTCTCGAAGCCGGTCCCGCACAGTCGGTGCACGAGCAGTGCGGGAACGCCGAGCGGGACCCCCGAGTAGAGGCCGATGTGGCGCGGCAAATAGAATGCATCGAAGCTCGTCTGTGCGACGCTGCCGGCGATCACCGCGTCGACGTCGGTCGCGGGCACACCGCTCCGCTCGAACACGGCGCGCGCCGTCAAAATGCCCAGATCGATGGCGGAAACTCCGCTGAGCACGCCCGTGTAGTCGGCGAACGGGGTGCGCACGCCGTCCACGAGCCAGATGTCGTCGTACGCGGCGACCAATGCGTTTTGTTCGGAGGATTCGTACATGTTCGTACTCGCGCAGTTAGAACGTTACGGTGGCGCTCAACGGCTTCGCGGCCCGGCGTCTGGCCTTTCGGCGGCACGCGGAACGATGACCGACGCATCGGGCGGATTGCGGTAGAGCCGCTCCACCAGAGCGGCTCTGCGCGTCAGGACCGCGCGCTGGTTGACGTAGCCCTTGTCGGTGATCTCGCCGGCGTCGATCGAGAGCGGCTCCTCCAAGAGGATCGCGCGCGCAGCGTGCATCGACGAGCCCATGCTGGAATCCGCGAGCGCCCGCAGGCCCGAAGAGACCGCGTCGCGCAAGCGAGGGTGCTGAAGCACCCCGTGGCCGCCGTCGCTCGGCACGCCGCAAACCCTCCGGCAAGCGTCGAGGTTCGGGATCACGAGCAGGCCCACCGCGTCGCGATCGTGGCCCGTGACGACGACGTCGAGCGCCACCGGCGCAAGCGCCGCAATCGCCTTGAGGCGCAGCGCGCCGACGCGCACCCACGTCGCCGTGCTGAGCTTGAAGTCCTCGCCCAGACGCCCGTCGAACAGTAGGCCGAGCTCCGGATGCGCGGAGTCGACGAAGGAGACGGCGTCCCCGGTCTTGAAGAAACCCTCTTCGTCGAAGCAGGCCGCGGTGAGATCGGCGCGCCGCCAGTAGCCGGGAGTGACGTTCGGCCCCCGTACCCGCGCCTCGAGCTTGTCGCCGCTCTCGACGAGCTTGAGCTCGCAGCCTGGGACCGGAAGGCCGATCACTCCCGCGCGCTCCGCCTGAAAGTGACAGCTCGTCGCTGCTGGTGCCGTCTCGGTCAGCCCCCACGAGGAGACCATCGGCACCTCTCGGCCCAGCGTCTCTTCTGCGAGGCTTCGCAGCGAATCCCAGACGCTTTGTGGAAGGCTCGCCGCCGCGTAGAAGATCAAACGGAGCCGGCCGAAGAATTTCTCGCGCAGATCGCGATCGGCGCGGAGAGCCGTCGCGAGAAGATCGTAGGCGCGCGGCACGTTGAAGACGACCGTCGGCGCCACGTCGCGCAGGTTCTCGAGGCTCCGCTCGAACTCGCCCACGACGGGACGGCCGCCATCGATATAGAGGGTGCCGCCGTTACAGACCGTCAGATTGAAGTTGTGGTTACCGCCGAACGTATGGTGCCACGGCAGCCAATCGACCAGGACGGGTGGCTCTTCGAGGAAAGGCCAGAGCTGGCGAATGGCGTACTGGTTCGAGCACAGCATGCGCTGCGTGTTGATGACCGCCTTGGGCTCGTCCGTGGAGCCCGACGTGAACAGGAACTTCGCGATGGTGTCGGGCGAAACGCGAGCAAATGCTTCGTCTGCGGCGCGCACGTCCCCCGTCGCCGCCCAGGAGTCGAACGGGGTCGCGCCGTCGTGTCGCGGCGCGTCAGCGCTCACGACGATGGTCGCATCGTGGCGGCCGCGCAGCGCCGAAAGAGCCGGAGCGAATGCCTGAGGATCGGCGACGTAGATCAGCCCTGGCCGGAGCGTCTCGACGATGCTGGTGAGCTTGACGAAGTCTCGCGAAACCAGCGAATAAGCCGGCGAAATCGGAGCGATGGGGATGCCCACGTGCAGACAGGCGAGGGTCAAAAGCCCGTGCTCGACACTGTTGCCCGAAAGCACCATCACGGGACGGTCGGCCGAAAGTCCCGCCCTCAGCAACGACGCCCCTAGCCGGCGAACCTCGGTGAGCGCTTCCGCGTAGGTGACGCCGCGCCAGCCGCCATCGGGCCCTCGTTCCATGAGGAACGACCGCAGCGGCGCGAGCTTGGCCCAGCGCAGGAGGTACTCGCCGATGCAGCGCTCGTACGCGCCGAGCGACTGCCGGGACCGAACCAAAAGCGTGCCGCCGGCGCGGCGGTCGATCTCAAGAGCAGCAGGGGCAAACATCTTCGCGGGGACGCTGCGTTCTCGGCGGCGGCAAAGCCTCATCTACTATAGTAGCTCCGAGGCGTCCACAGTCAGTCGGGCGAAAGCGTCGCAGTTCTCCGAAAATTACCGTACATTTGCTCTGTCAGGCGACCTGATATCCCGGCAGGCCGGCGCGCCCGTGTTTGGTTTTACTTGGGCCACGGAACATGTACTATAAGAGTTGTCGCTTCGCCGTGCGATCAGGCTCTGCGCCGGCTGCCACGGAACGACCCGTTCGACGCGGCGCCGCGCCGAACAGAGCGCAGGCCCTCACGAACAAGGACCGAAATCACCATGCACATGACCCGTCGTTTGGTTCTCGGTTTGATGATGACGTTGGGTGTCACCGCGTGCAAACGCGAGGGAGCCCGCGAGAACCCGTCCGAGGCAGCTCCGAGTGCCAGCGCCGCCGCCGCTCAGACGATCCAGGTGGGACTCATCGCTTCGCTCACGGGTAAATTCTCCGCTCTCGGCAGCGAGGACAAGAAGGCCGTAGAGCTCGCGATCGACCAGGTGAACGCGAGTGGCGGTTTGCTCGGCAAGAAGCTTTTGCTCACGACGCGCGACGATCAGACGCTGCCCGACAAGTCGGTCGTCGCCTACAACGACCTCAAGAGCCTGAACGTCGTCGCCGTCATCGGGTCGGCGTTTTCGAACTCGGCGCTCGCGACGCTGCCCTTCGCCGAGCGGGACGGCATTCCCTACCTCTCCCTCACCCCGGCCGAGGAGCAGGTGCAGCCGATCAAGCGCAACGTCTTCGTGATCCCGGCGCTGTCGACGGCCTTTGCCGAGCGCTACCTCGAGTACATGCAGGCCCAGAAGATCAAGAAGATCGCCGTCGCCCACGACAGCAAGGGCGCCTACGCGGTGTCCGGTTACAACGCGACCAAGTCGCTCGCGCCCAAGTACGGCGTGGAGATCGTAAAGGACGAAGTGTTCGAGACGGCGACAGCCGACTTCAGCCCGCTCTTCACGCACGTCAAAGGCTCCGGGGCGCAGGCGTTCTTGTTCTGGGGCACGGGGCCGTCCGGCGTCACCGTGGCCAAGCAATACGCCGCCACCAAGCCGAAGATTCCGCTTTTCATGACGCCATCGCAAGCGAGCAAGCTCTGGCTCGAGCCGGTCGGCGCGGACGCGGAGGGAGTCACCGTCCTCAGCGCGATCGGCGTCGTGGGCGACCACTTGCCGGACGGCGCGCAGAAGCGTGTCATCTCGGAGATGTCGGTGCCGTTCCAGCAGAAGTACGGCTACCCGCCACCTCAGTTCGCTCAAGACGGCTACAGCGCGTGCCTTCTCCTGTTCGAGGCCATCAAAAAGGCCGGCAGCGCGGAGCGCGGCAAGATCCGTGACGCGCTGGAGCAAATGTCGCTCCTGACGCCGAACGGCCAATATCACTACTCTGCGACGGATCACTCCGGGCTCACGCGCGAGTTCGTTTCGGTCAACGTCGTGAGCGGCGGCAAGTTCGTTCCGACGCCTTGGGCCAAAGAGCAGCTCACACGCACGGTCGCCGCTCAATAGCTGGTCATGCTCCGTGTGGAAGGGCTCAGCCGGCGGTTCGGCGGCGTCTACGCAGTCGAGGACGTGAGCTTCGCGGTCGAAAAGGGCGAGCTTCGCGGCATCATCGGCCCGAACGGCGCGGGCAAGTCGACGCTCTTTCATCTGATCGCGGGACAGTTGCGCGCCGACGCCGGTCGTTCGTACCTCGGGCAGGAACCCCTCGACGGCCTGCGCGCGCACGAGCGAGCGGCGCGCGGCGTCGCCATCGTGCATCAGGGCGCCAGCATCTTTCGCGGCATGACCGTGCTCGAGAACGTCATGCTCGGAGCGCACCGCCTGACGCGGCACGGCTTCTTTGCGGCAGCGATCCGTTCACGGCTCGCGCGCCGGGAGGACGAAGAAGTCCGCGCGCGCGCCGCGAAGCTGCTCGAGGAGGTGGGCTTGAGCGGACTCGGCGAGCGGCCGGCGGAAGCGCTACCGCTCGGTCAGCAGCGCTCGCTGCAGCTGGCACGTGCACTGGCGTCGGACCCCGTGGTCCTCTTGTTGGACGAGCCAGCCTCGGGCCTGCGCGAAGGTGAGCGCGCGCGCCTTGCCGAGCTCATCGAAGGCCTGCGCGCGCGCGGGCTCACGGTGCTGCTCGTGGAGCACGACGTGCCACTCGTCATGAAGCTCTCCGATCGGATCACGGTCTTGAGCCTCGGCAAGGTGATCGCGGAAGGAACGCCCGAGGCGATTCGGGCGGACCCGACCGTCGTGAGCGCGTACCTCGGCACCGAACCATCATGAACGTGATCGAGGTAGAGGATCTGTGTGTCCGCTATGGGACCGCGACGGCGCTCGACGGGGTGTCGCTTTCGGTGGGCAAAGGCGAGCTCGTCGCGCTCGTGGGCGCAAACGGCGCGGGCAAGACGACCCTGCTCAACGCCCTCTCGGGAGTTCTGCGGCGCGCGGCGGGTCGCGTCGGAATCCAGGGCCGATTTGCCCACGTGCCGGAAGGTCGGCAGCTCTTCCCCGACCTCACCGTCGACGACAACTTGCGGCTCGGTGCCTACCGTGCACCCGACCGGGACACCGCCTGGATCTACCGGGTCCTCCCGGAGCTCGAACGGACCCGCAAGCAGCACGCCGGAAACCTGTCCGGCGGCCAGCAGCAGATGGTCGCGCTCGGACGCGGCCTGATGGCTCGACCGGACGTGATGGCCATCGACGAGATGTCTCTCGGCCTCGCTCCGCTCGTGGCCGGCAGCCTGATCACGGTTCTCGCGGAGCTGAACCGCGAGCGCGGCCTTGCCGTTCTGCTCGTCGAGCAGAGCGCCCGGCTCGCGTTCAGGTTGTGCAGTAGGGCCTACGTGCTCGAAGCGGGGCGGGTCGCCGCGAGCGGCACCACGCGAGAGCTCGCCGAGAGTGCCGTCTTGAAAGACGTGTACCTGGGCGGCGCGGACCAGGCTCCCGCATGAGCGCGTTTCTCTCGTACCTGCTCCACGGCATCGCCACCGGCTGTGGGTTCGCCCTGCTCGCGAGCGGGCTCATCATCATCTACCGCGTGACGCGCGTCGTGAATCTCGCGCAGGGGACCTTCGCCGTCGTGGCCGCCTTCACTGCCACGACCGCACTCGGGTCCGGCTTACCGCACGGGCTCGCCGAGCTCGTCGCCGTGCTCGTGGCCGCGCTGCTCGGCGTTCTGGCCGGCGTGGTCGCGGTAACCAAACCCGGGACTAGGCCGCAAGCGTCTCTGATTGCCACGCTCGGGCTCGCGATCTTCGGCTACGCCATCGAGATCCTGCTCTGGGGCGACCAGCCACGCTCGTTCAACGGGCTCGCCGGTTCTTTCGAGCTCGGAAGCGTCGAGTTTCCGAAACAGTACGCGCTCGTCGTCGGCGTCACGCTCGTGATGTTCGGCCTGCTCGACGCCTTCTTCGAGTGGACGTACGTGGGCAAGGCGCTGAGCGCGTGCGCGTCGAACCCGTACGCCGCGCGGCTCGTCGGCATCAACGTCGTGCGCATGGCGTTGTGCGGCTTCGCGCTCGGCGGGGCGCTCGGGGGCGTGGCGGGCGTCCTTTTGACGCCACTGTCGCCCGTGTCCTACGACAGCGACGTTTCCCTGTTCGTCAACGGCTTCGCCGCGGCCATTCTCGCCGGGCTGAAGCGTCCTTTGTATGCGCTCGGCGGCGGCATCGCTCTCGGCGTCTCGGAGGCGCTGGTCGCCGGCTACTCGAAGGCTTCGTACCAGAGCGCCTTCGCTCTGGTCCTCACGGTGGTGATCGTCGTGGTGCAGGGCGCGCGCGAACGCAGTCCGCGCATGGCCGAGGAATGATGGGTCGGTACGCCTTCGTCGCGCTTCTTGTCGGGGCTTTGTCGCTCGCGTCGTTGCTCGACGAGAGCGCGCTTCAACTTTACGTGCTGTTCCTGCTGACGGCGATCGTCACCGTCGGCGTTTGCCTGCTGATGGGTTACGCGGGGCAAGTATCGCTGGGGCAAGGCGCCTTTTACGCCGCTGGCGCTTACACGGCGGGAGTGCTCGCGACGCAGGGGTACCCCGGGCTATTCGCCCTGATCGCTGCGCCGCTCGTCGCTGCCGCGGTCGCACTGCTCGTCGGCGTGCCCCTGCTCACCCTACGCGGACATCACCTCGCGTTCGCCACGCTGGCGACGCACCTCATCTTCCTGTCGGTCGTCGGCGAGATGCCGCTTGCGGGCGGCGACGTAGGCCTGCAAGGGATCCCGCGGCTCCGCGTGGGTCCCGTCGCGTTCGAGTCGCTGCGAAGCTACGCATTCTTGAGCTCGTTCGCTCTGGTGGCGGTCTTGGTCGTGGTGCAGAACATCCTGGCTTCCCGCCCCGGGCGCGCTCTCCGCGCGCTCTCGAGCAGCGAAGAAGGTGCCGCGGCTGCGGGCGTCCCCGTTGGACGTTACAAGCTCGCCGTTTTCGCGCTGTCGGCTGCCTTTGCAGGGCTCGCCGGCGGCATCTACGCCTTTCATATCGGCTACCTCGCACCTGGATCGTTCCCGGTGCTGCTGTCGATCGAGTACGTCGTGATGGCGGCGATCGGCGGACTTGGGTCGCTCTCGGGCGGGGTCGTGGGAAGCGCCGTCGTGATCCTGCTCGTCCACGTGCTGAGCCGCCTCGCGACGATGCAGGGCATGCCGGATACGGCACCCGCCATCCTCTCGTATGCGGTCTACGCGACGCTCCTCATTCTCGCCGTCTTGTTCCTCCCGGCAGGCATTTCCGGCGTCGCGGCCTCCGCGCACGCTCGTATTTCTCAACGCTGGAAGCAGCCGTCGTGACCGAGCCGCTCAGCGTCCTTTCGTCGATGGCCACCAAGGCCCTGCTGGTGGAGCTCACTCAAGCCTACGAGGCGCGCTCGGTAAGGCGCGTCGTGGTCGAGTCGGTGGGCGGCGTCGACGCCAAGAAACGCGTCCAAGCCGGCGAAACGTTCGACCTCGTCGTGCTGTCGAGCGAGGCGATCGACGACCTCGTGCGCACGGGTTACCTCGGGGCCGGCAGCAAGAGGGATCTCGTGACCTCGGGTGTCGCCGTCGCCGTCCGCGCGGGCGCTGCCCGTCCGTCGATCACGACGGAAGCCGAGCTCCGTAGCGCCGTCCTCGCCGCGCGCAGCATCGGTTTTTCGACGGGACCGAGCGGCGTCAAGCTCGCGCATCTCCTCGAGCATTGGGGCATCGCACAGTCCGTACGGGACCGCATCGTCACGCCTCCGCCCGGCATCCCCGTCGGCGCGCTCGTGGCCCGCGGCGAGGTCGAGCTCGGATTCCAGCAACGCTCGGAGCTCATTCACCTCGCGGGAATCGACGTCATTGGCGCGCTGCCACCCGAAGTCCAGATCGTGACGACGTTCTCGGCCGCGCTCGGTGCCGGCTCCACCCGCCCCGGCGCGACGCGCGAGCTCGTCGAGTACCTCGCCTCCGACGCAGCGCTCGAAGCAATCAAGCGCCAGGGCATGGATCGCGCCTAACCCTCGAAACCTCCGGAGAGAGAGCCAGCATGACGCAACGAAAAAGGACCCAAGTCGCCATCGTCGGTGCCGGTCCCTCGGGACTGCTCCTCGGGCAGCTTCTGGCCAAGGCCGGCATCGATGCCGTCATCCTCGAGCGGCAGACGGGCGAGCACGTCCTCGGGCGCATTCGGGCCGGCGTGCTCGAGCAGGTCTGTGTCGATCTGCTGGACGAGGTCGGCGTCGGCGCGCGCATGCACGCCCAGGGGCTCGTGCATGGCGGCTTCGACATGCTCTGGAGGAACCGGCGGCGCCGCATCGACATGAATCGACTCACGGGGGGCAAGAACGTGATGGTCTACGGCCAGACCGAGCTCACGCGCGATCTGATGGAAGCGCGCGCCGCGGCGGGGCTAAAAACCGTGTACGAGGCCGCAAACGTCGCTCCCCTCGGCTACGACGGGACACGACCACGCGTGATCTACGAGAAAGACGGCGTCGTGCACGAGCTCGAGTGCGATTTCATCGCGGGCTGTGACGGTTTCCACGGCGCCTGCCGCGCTAGCCTGCCCACAGGAGCGGTCACCGAATACGAGAAAGTCTATCCGTTCGGCTGGCTCGGGCTGCTGTCCGATACGCCGCCCGTCTCCGAAGAGCTGATCTACGCGAGCAGCCCGCGCGGCTTCGCGCTGTGCTCGATGCGGAGCCGAACTCGCAGTCGCTACTACTTGCAGGTTCCGCGGAGCGAGAAGGTCGAGAACTGGTCGGACGACGCATTTTGGGAGGAGCTCAGGCTCCGCCTCGACGACCAGGCGCGCGCGGCGCTCGTCACGGGGCCGTCGCTGGAGAAAAGCATCGCTCCGCTCAGAAGCTTCGTCGCGGAGCCACTGCGCTTCGGACGGTTGTTCCTCGCCGGCGACGCGGGTCACATCGTCCCGCCGACGGGGGCCAAGGGGCTCAATCTCGCCGCCACCGACGTGAAGTACCTGTCGAGCGGGCTCATCGAGCACTACCAGGAGCGAAGCGACGCGGGCCTCGGAGCCTACTCCGAGCGCTGCCTGCGCCGCATCTGGAGGGCCGAGCGCTTCTCCTGGTGGTTCACCTCGCTCATGCACCGTTTCCCCGACGAAGGCCCGCTGGTCGCCAAGCTCCAGGATGCGGAGCTCGAGTACGTGTTCCATTCCGAGCACGCCGCGCGAAGCATCGCAGAGAACTACGTCGGCTTGCCTCTCGATTTCGGTGACCGGCCGCTCGACGCGGAGGCGCGCGCGTGATCATCGACATCCACGGCCACTACACGACTGCGCCCAAAGCGCTCGAGCTCTGGCGCAACCAGCAAATCGCGAGCATCAAGGCCCCCGCCACGAAGCCGGCGGTATCGGCGCTCGTGATTACGGACGACGACATTCGCGAGACCATCGAGCAAAACCAGCTCAGACAGATGCGCGAGCGCGGGCTCGATCTCGTCCTCTTCAGTCCGCGCGCGAGCTTCATGGCTCACCACATCGGCGATTTCCAAGTGTCGTCGACCTGGGCGTCCATCTGCAACGAGCTCTGCTACCGAGTCACTCGGCTTTTTCCCGAGCATTTCCTGCCGATCGCCATGCTCCCGCAGAGCCCGGGCGTCGCCCCGGAGACGTGCGTGCCGGAGCTCGTCCGGTGCGTCGAGGAGTACGGCTGCGTCGCCATCAACCTGAACCCCGATCCTTCGGGTGGTCACTGGACGTCGCCGCCGCTCACCGATCCTCACTGGTATCCGATCTACGAGCGCATGGTCGAGTACGACGTCCCGGCGATGATCCACGTGAGCACGAGCTGCAATGCGTGCTTCCACACGACGGGGGCACACTACATCAACGCCGACACCACGGCGTTCATGCAGCTCATCCAGGGTGATCTCTTCGCGCGCTTCCCGACGCTGCGCTTCGTGATCCCGCACGGGGGCGGAGCGGCGCCATACCATTGGGGCCGCTATCGGGGTCTCGCCCAGGAGCTCAAGAAACCGACCCTCGCCGAGCACCTCCTCCACAACGTGTTCTTCGACACGTGCGTCTACCACCAGCCGGGCATCGACCTGCTCACGCGCGTGGTGCCGGTGGAAAATATCTTGTTCGCGAGCGAGATGATCGGCGCGGTACGCGGCATCGATCCGGAAACCGGACATCACTACGACGACACCAAGCGCTACCTCGACGCGGCCGCCCTGAGCCCGGAGGACAAGCGGCGAATCTACGAGACCAACGCGCGCCGCGTCTACCCGCGGGTTCACGCGGCGCTCGCCCAGAAAGGCCAGTAGCTCATGTATGAACTCGGGGTCGTCTATCGCAACATCGAACGCGCGGAGCGAAAGCTCGCGGAGGAGCTCGGCGGCTTCGGCAGCGCCACCGTCCACGAAGCGATGGGCCGCGTGGGCGTGATGAGACCCTACCTGCGTCCGATCTACTCGGGTGCGCGAGTCTCCGGCACCGCCGTCACGGTTCTCCTGCAACCCGGCGACAACTGGATGCTGCACGTCGCGGCCGAGCAAGTGAAGCCGGGTGACGTCGTCGTCGCAGCGGTGACGACGGAGTGCACCGACGGCTTCTTCGGCGAGCTCCTCGCGACGTCCTTCAAGGCGCGCGGCGCGAGAGCTCTCGTCATCGACGGCGGCTGCCGCGACGTGGTCCCGCTCACGGAGATGCGTTTTCCGGTCTGGAGTCGGGCCGTCAGCGCCAAGGGTACGGTCAAAAACACCCTCGGCTCGGTCAACGTTCCCATCGTCTGCGCCGGCGCGCTCGTGCACCCGGGAGACGTGATCGTGGCCGACGACGACGGCGTCGTCTGCGTCCCGCGCAGAGTCGCGGCGGCGACGCTCGCCGCGTCTGCCAAGCGCGAGGCCAACGAGGTCGAAAAGCGCCAGAAGCTCGCGGCCGGCGTCCTCGGCCTCGACATGTACGGCATGCGCGAGCCACTGGCAGCCGCAGGGCTCCGCTACATCGACTGACGATGACGACGCTCGAGAGCAAGAGGTCGATCCGATGACGTTCGAGAAGACTCCGGGCTGGCTCGACTACTGCGCCCGCCCGAAGAAGCCTCGCTTCGTGCTGCCGCCGGGCGCCGTGGACGCCCATTGTCACGTGTTCGGACCCGGCGCCGAGTTCCCCTACGCTCCGGAGCGCAAGTACACCCCGTGCGACGCGGGCAAGCGCGAGCTGTTCGCGCTCAGGGACCACCTCGGCTTCTCGCGCAACGTCATCGTACAGGCGACCTGCCACGGCGCCGACAATCGCGCTCTCGTGGACGCCTGCCGTGCGAGCGGCGGCAAGGCGCGCGGCGTCGCGACCGTCCGGCGTTCGATCACCGATCGCGAGCTCGAAGAGCTGCACGCGGCCGGCGTGCGCGGCGTGCGCTTCAACTTCGTGAAACGCCTCGTCGATTTCACCCCCAAGGAGGAGCTCGTCGAGATCGCCGAGCGCATCCGCACGCTCGGCTGGCACGTCGTCGTCTATTTCGAGGCGCAAGACCTGCCGGAGCTGTGGAACTTCTTCACGGCGCTGCCCACGACGGTCGTCGTCGACCACATGGGCCGACCCGACGTGACGAAGCCGCTCGACGGCCCTGAATTCGCGCTCTTTCTGCGCCTGCTCGCCGAGCACCCGAACGTCTGGTCGAAGGTGACGTGTCCCGAGCGGCTCTCGGTCGCCGGCCCCCCCGCCTTGGACGGCGAGCAGCACGCGTATCGCGACGTCTTGCCGTTCGCGCGGCGCATCGTCGAAGCGTTTCCGGATCGCGTGCTCTGGGGCACCGATTGGCCGCACCCGAACCTCAAGCATCACATGCCCGACGACGGGCTCTTGGTGGATTTCATTCCGCACATCGCCGCCACGAGCGAGCTTCGCTCGAAGCTCCTCGTCACGAATCCCATGCGCCTCTACTGGCCGGAGGAAACCTAATGCCGATCCCGAAGCCTTACCTGGACGTCCCCGGCACGACGATCTTCGACACCGATCAAGCCCGCAAAGGCTACTGGCTCAACCAATTCTGCTTGAGCCTCATGAAGGCCGACAATCGCGCTCGCTTCAAGCTCGACGAGCGCGCCTACCTCGACGAGTGGCCGATGACGGAAGAGCAAAAGCAGGCCGTGCTCGCACGGGACCTCAACCGGGCCATCGCGAGCGGCGGCAACATCTACTTCCTGGCGCGGCTCGGCGCGACGGACGGCAAGAGCTTCCAACGCATGGCCGCCAGCATGACCGGCCTGAGCGAAGAAGAGTACCGGAGCATGATGATGAAGGGCGGCCGCTCGATCGAAGGCAACCGCGTCGTCGGCGAGGACGGCGACGCTCAGGCGCACCGCCAGCCACAAGGCCGCGGCCAGCCCGGCTGGGAGCGCTGACGTGGCCCGCATCAGCGCCTCGGTCTACACGAGTCACGTCCCCGCGATCGGTGCGGCGCTCGATCACGGCCAGACCAAAGAGCCTTACTGGCGGCCGCTGTTCGAGGGTTACGAGCCGTCGCAGCGCTGGTTCGCCGAGCACGTCCCCGATGTCGTGTTCCTCGTGTACAACGACCACGCGACCGCGTTCAGCCTCGACCTGGTCCCGACCTTCGCGATCGGCACGGGGGCAGAGTTCGAGCCGGCCGACGAAGGCTGGGGACCGCGGCCGGTGCCCGGCGTGGTTGGGCATCCCGAGCTCGCTTCGCACGTCGCGCAGAGCGTGATCCAGGACGACTTCGACCTGACGCTCGCGAACAGGATGGTCGTGGATCACGGCCTCACCGTCCCGTTGAGCCTGATGTGCGGGCAGCCTCGCGCGTGGCCGTGCCGTGTGATTCCGTTCGCCGTCAACGTCGTCCTCTACCCGGTGCCGTCGGGGCGACGCTGCTTCGCCCTCGGCCAGGCAATTCGTCGCGCCGTCGAGAGCTTCGACGAGCCGCTCGACGTGCAGATCTGGGGCACGGGCGGCATGAGCCACCAGCTCCAGGGGCCGCGCGCCGGGCTCATCAACCGCGACTGGGATCAGCGGTTTCTGGACCGCCTGATCGCGGAGCCGCAACCGCTCAGCGAGACGCCACACCTCGAGTACGTGCGCGAGGCGGGCAGCGAGGCCATCGAGCTCGTGATGTGGCTCATCGCTCGCGGCGCCATGGCCGACGTGGCCGGAGGCCCCGCGCCCCGCGTCGTGCGTCGTTTCTACCACGTCCCCGCGAGCAACACGGCCGTCGGCCACCTGATCCTGGAGAACGGAACCCCATGACCATTCACGTTGCACTCGCCGGCGCAGGAGCGTTCGGCATCAAGCACCTCGACGCCATCCGAGTAATCGATGACGTGAAGGTCGTCTCGCTCGTCGGGCGTGAGCTCGGCAAGACGCAGGAGGTCGCCGCGAAATACGGCATCGAGCACGTGACCACGGACCTCGAAGCAAGCTTGAAGCTTCCCGGTCTCGACGCCGTCATCCTGTGCACCCCCACCCAGATGCACGCCTCACAAGCGATCGCGTGCCTCCGCGCCGGGAAGCACGTAGAGGTCGAGATCCCGCTCTGCGACTCGATCGACGACGGACGGGCTGTCGTGAAGGCGGCCAAAGCGAGCGGCAAGGTGGCCATGTGCGGCCATACGCGCCGCTTCAATCCGAGCCACCAATGGGTCCGGAAGCGCATCTTGGCCGGCGAATTCAACGTCCAGCAGCTGAACGTGCAGACCTATTTCTTCCGGCGCACGAACATGAACGCCCTCGGTCAAGCGCGGAGCTGGACCGATCACCTGCTCTGGCATCACGCAGCGCACACGGTGGATCTCTTTTCTTACCAGACCCGAAGCTCCATCGTGCGAGCCAACGCGATCCAGGGGCCCATGCACCCGACGCTCGGCATCGCGATGGACATGAGCATCCAGCTCAAAGCCGAGAACGGCGCCATCTGCACGCTCAGCCTGTCGTTCAACAACGACGGGCCGCTCGGCACTTTCTTCCGCTACATCGGCGACACGGGCACGTACGTTGCGCGCTACGACGACCTCTTCGACGGCAAGGACGAAAAGATCGACGTGTCGAAAGTGTGCGTCTCCATGAACGGCATCGAGCTTCAGGACCGAGAGTTCTTCGAAGCGATCCGCGCGGGGCGCGAGCCGAACGCGAGCGTCGCGCAGGTGCTCCAGTGTTACGAAGTGTTGGCGCTCCTGGACCGGCAGCTCGACTGAGCCGAGCGTCTGCGCGCCGCATGGAAAAGTTCGGCGCACGTCGTAGTGCGTTCGCTGCGACTGCAAGAAATCCAGCCCGTTGCGCGTAGCAATAGGCCGATCTGCCGATTGTCGGTGATCGATCGCCCGAGCACACTGACTCATCATGACGCTACTCAAGCACTGGCTTCGCTACGCAGGAGCCGTGGGAGTTGGACTGCCGCTTTGCGCCTGTGCCGGCACGGATCCGGTACCCGGCGGTGGTTCAGGCACCGGCGGGACCGGCGGCACCAACGCACAGGGCGGTGGGGGAGCGAGCGCCGCCGGCGGTGCGAGCGCGACGGGAGGCTCGACGCCGATGGGCGGCACGAGCACCGGTGCTGGCACGGGCGGCAGCGGCGGAACCGGCGGTAGCACGGGCGGTACTGCCGGCAGCGGAGCCACAGGTGACACCGGCGGCAAAGCAAACACGGGCGGCACCTCCGGAGGCATGGGTCCTCAGGCGGGGGGCGCCGGCAGAGGCGCTTCCGGCAGAGGCAACGGCGGCGGCGGCATGTCCGCGGGCGCAAGCTCGATGGGCGGCTCGAGCACGGGCGGGATGTCCGGGACCTCGGGCTCTGCGGGCTCCAGCGCTGCGGGCGCCGGCGGCATGTCGGCGGGCTGCGGCTCCGCGAACACCACATCCATGTGCGGCGCGAAGGGCACGACCTGCAGCATGGACATCGCCGGCACGATGCGCACTTACTACGTGCAGCTGCCGTCGAACTACAACCCGGCGACTCCGTATCGCCTGATCTTCCAGTTCCACCCCTGGGGTGGGTCAGCCGATCAAGCGCTCACGATGTATCAGCTCAACTCGAAGATCCCCGACGCGATTTACGTCACGCCCCAGGGGCTTCCCGCTGGCGACCAGGGCTCGCCTGGTTGGGCCAATACCGACGGCGTCGACATCGAGTTCACGAAAGGCATGCTCGCCGACGTGCAGGGCAAGTACTGCGTCGACAACTCGCGCATCTTCTCGGTGGGCTTCAGCTACGGCGGCATGATGTCGTTCGCGGTCGCTTGCGAGCTCAGCAACGTGTTCCGCGCGATCGCGCCGATGTCGGGCGCGCTCTACAGCGACCCGCAATGCAAGGGAACCGGACCTCACATCGCCATGTGGGGCTCGCACGGGACGAGCGACGACGTCGTTCCGATCGCCAACGGCGAGGCCGCGCGCGACAAGGTGCTCGCGCAGAACCACTGCGGAACGACGACCAAGCCCGTCGATCCGAGCCCCTGCGTGAAGTACGACGGCTGCGACCCGGGCTACGACGTGACGTGGTGCGAGTGGGACGGCCCCCACGGCATCCCGAGCTTCGGCAGCGCCGCGATCGCGGACTTCTTTAAGACGTTTTAGGTCCTCCCGGCCGGGTGGAGTGTGGGTGGTTTGCTGCGCGGTGTCGCCCGCAAGGTCGACGACTGCTAGGCCGTGGGGTGCCTCTCGCCGGGGAAGTGATTCCGACGCTTTTCTTTGTGGTGTTTTCGGGGCCCCGGCCCCGAAAACGGCATGCTGAAGACTCGACTCATCCGTCCATGTGTTCGCTCGTGTGCGGGGCGAGCTCGGGCGCCGGTCGCGGCGCGCACCTCTCGTCGAACGTTCCGCGCTAGCTGCGAGGCTAGAGCGTCTTGAAGAAGTCGTACATCGACTGGATGGCGAAGCACGGAATGCCGTGCTGGGTCCCGCTGTAGCTCGGGTCGTTGTGGGAGCACCAGATCGTCGGGACGGAGCAGCCGTCGTAGATGATGCAGCCCGGATTGACGGCGGGGTGGCCGGATTCCGTGCTGTTGCAGCCCATCACGGGCGCGTACGGCATGGAGCTGTCCATGCAGGAGTTGCTCATCCTGAATTTGGCGACCGTGTTCTTCGCGGAGTCGGCATTGCGCTCGGTGTCCTTCTGCCCGTCGATGTAAAGGACGGGCATCGGGACGGCCACGTTGTAGGGATCAGCGGCTACGGGCGAAATACCGCGCAGGTTCAGGTGCTCGGCATCGGACTTGTGGGAGAGAATGTTGACGAGCAGCTGCGCCCCGGAGCTGTGCGCGATCGCGAACACGCGATTCTGATCGATGCAGTAATTGTTCATGAGCTCGTCGTATTGCATCGTGATGCGGCCGACGTCCCCCGAGTAGTTGCTCCAGCATTGTCCGCTGTCGGGAGTGTTCGGGAAGGAGCGCACGTACTCCGTGCCGAAGCCCCCGCTGTCCGTGATGCTCACGAACTCCGTGTTCGGGTTGCCGCACGCGTGAATGGCGATGAGCAACGGAAACGGCTTCGTGCCGTCGTAGCTCGTCGGGAACTTGTAGATGGATTGATTCGCCACCTGAACCTGGCCGTTCGCCGGCCGCCCCGACTTGCCGCAACCGGGGCTCGGCTTTGCGTCGCCCGAGCTGCCGCCCGCTGTTCCGCCCGTGCCCCCGGCTCCGGCGCCCGCACCGGGCGCGCCCGCGTCGCCGCCGTTGCCGCGACCGCCGCGCCCGGCGCCCATGCCGCTGCCCGCGCTGCCGCCGTTCATCGCGCCACCGCTACCACCGCCGCCCGTGCCCGCGGGGCCCGCGCCACCGCTACCGCCGCTCGTCCCTCCCGTGCCGCTCGTTCCTCCCGTGCTCGAGCCACCGGTGTCGCCGCCGGTACCCGTGCCGCCGTTGCTGGTCGTGCCGCCTTTGTCGCTCGTACCGCCGTTCGCAGACGCCGCGTGGCCGCCTGTGCCTCCACCTGCGCTGCCGCCCGAGCCCTTGCCGGAGGTGCCGGATGAATTGCCGAGCTCGGGATCGACGGGCGACCCCGCCGAGCAGGCCCCGAGCGCGCTCAGCGACAACGACGCTCCGCACAGACCGAGCCACCACCGGTGACCGCGGCGCGACGCGTGCCGCGTCGTCAGAGATGAATCGAGTGTGGTTCGCGTGCGATCTTTCATGAGCTCTATTGATCCATCATCTTCTGGCTGACTTGCCAGGCGTCGTCCGTGCAAAGCTTGCAGGATGGGCCGTAGAACCAAGAACGCAACGCCTCGTCGCCCATGAGCTGGACGCGCATCCATGCGGTGACCGTGGCCTCCACCGGACTCGGCGTCGTGCCACGGAACGTGACCCAATTGGCGTGATCGGCAGACACGTATTCCGCCAACATTATGGGCTGATTGTTGATCGAATCGTAGGCGTTCTGAATCGTGCTGCACGGCACGGTCGTGTCCGCGCCGCCGCAGAAGAGGAGCGCGGGACCATGAAGGTTTCTTTGATTCGATGCACCGCACAGCGCGAAAATGGTGGTGACGTGGCTATCACCCCCGGCAGTGGTGGTGGCGAACCCGCCCTGCGAATGGCCGGTCGCGCCGACGTGCATCGGATCGATCCGTTGATAGAGCGCGCTCGCCGGGTCGTCGTTTTGCTCGAGCACCCACGTCACACCGGCCACCATCGGCGGCGGATCACCCTGGGACACCTGCGGGCTATCGGAAGCGATGACGACGAACCCGTGCGAGGCGAGCTGACCGAGCAGCACCTTGTAGAGGCTCGGGCTCGAGCCCGTGCCGTTGCCCCAGGTCACGACCGGGTGGCAAAGGCCGCCCGCCGCGAGATCCTTGGGCCGGAACAGCGTGTACGCGACGGGCGCGCCACCGTCGGCTCCCACGCCGGCGGCGGGGCCCACGTTCGTTTCCGTCATGACCTCGTAGGGCCCGGCGATGGTCGGATCGGCGGCGGGCCAAGCGCCGACGGTGCAGCCGGGACCCGACCCTGCGTTGCCGGTCGTGCCACTCGCGCCGCCGGTACCTGCTGTACCTGACGTGCCGCTTGCTCCCGCTTGGGTTCCTCCGGCACCCGCGCGCGCACCGGCCGTACCCCCGCTACCGCCAGTCCCTGACGAACCGCCTGCGGTCGCCGCAGCACCCGATCCGGCGACGGACGTTGCGCCCGACGAGCCCGCGCTGCCTCCGACGCCGGCGGCAGTGCCACTCGCGCCGCCTGACGCACCGGAACCGGACACGCCCCCCGACGAGACCGGAGCGGCGCCGCTCGAGCCACCCGGCGCACCGGTAGAGCCCTTGTCCGAGGTGCTGCACGCGGCGAGCCCGAGCGCGGCGGCGAGCGCGATCCAATGCGCGTCGTATCGCCGAGCAGCGGCGTGGTGAGTAGCCATCACTGAGTACGCCTTCGTCGCGGGATGCACGCTTCGCCGGACGCGTCATCGATCGACGACCTCGAGGGTCGCGATGCTTCGCATGCTGCAGTGGCGCCTGCAGTTTGCTTCCGTCGAAACGTGTGCGCGGGTCGCGCCAGGCCCAATGACCCTAGAGATTATACCGTCTCGCGCGAGACGCGCGACCTCGCCACGGCTCACGTAGCGCACGTTTGCCCACGTTCACTCCAAGCGCTGTCGCTAGAATACTTCTACTGCGAGCCGAGCGGGACGCGAAACGTGGCTCCCTGACCCGCGGATTCGGCGATCGTCACGTTGAGCGCGGAGACGAGCTCCGGCCGAAGTGCGGGGCCGAGCCGCGCGACGAGCGCGTGCGCGAACACGCGCGCGAGCGACTCGACGACGACGTTGCGAACGGGAAGCACGATCACATCGCCCGTCGGCACGACGTAGCGCTGCCCGCACAACCGGAATTCGGTCTCCCCGTCGCTCTCGCGAACCAAGACCAGCGCGGGGCTGTCGCCCGGCAAAAGCAGACGCTCCGTCCAGGCGTCGCATTGCTCCTGCAGCGCCTTCTTGAGGAGGGCGAAGTCGAGCAGGTCCGGATCGGTGCCGACGAGCTCGAGCTCGATGCTCGCCTGAAAGTTGTGCCCGTGAAGGCGCTCCTTCGTGCCGTCCGGGAACACCGTCATGTGCGCGCACGAGAACTTGTGCACGTCCTTCCCGACGAAGAGGCGAAGTGCCGCGGACGCTCGGTCGGCCATCATCTGGCGGGCCCGAAAAATTCGCGATCGATCAGCACGGTCTCCGGTGTAGCTCACTTTTTGGCGGCGCGCCCAGTCGGGCGATTGACGGAGCCGGAGGCGGTCATTACGCTCGCCGGCGTTGAACGCACCCGAGAACCCGTCCTCGCTCTCGCGCGCCGGGTCACGTTGCGCCGTGATCACGGGCGCCAGTAGCGGAATTGGCGAGGCCATCGCGCTGTTACTCGGCGAGCAGGGCTTTCGCCTCGTGCTCACGGCGCGGCGGCGGGACTTGCTCGAAGCCGTCGCCGCGCGCATCGGCCGCCCGAGCGACGTGCGCGTGGTCGCGGGGGATTTGCGCGACGAATCGCTCGCATCGCGTCTCGTCGAGACGGCGCTCGAGGCGTGGGGCGGGCTCGACGTGCTCGTCAACAACGCCGGCACGGCCCGTCAGGTTCCGATTGCGGAGGTGACGCCCGAGCTCCTCGCAGCCGAGATGGCGACGAATTGCTTCGGCCACGCCGCGCTGATCGTGCGCGCCTGGCCCGTCTTCGTTCGCCAGCGCCGCGGCGTGATCGTCAACGTCTCGTCGATGGCCGCCGTCGATCCCCTGCCCGGCTTCTTGAGCTACGGCGCGACCAAGGCAGCGCTCGAGAGCCTGGCACGCTCGGCGGCCACGGAGGGGCGCGAGCACGGGATCCGCGCGTACAACGTGATGCCGGGCACCGTGGCGACGCCGCTCTCACGGGCGTTGTTCGGGGATGCCACGCCGCAGCGTGCGCTCGAGCCCCGCGAGGTGGCGAGCGTCGTGCTCGCCTGCATCGAGGAACAGCGCCCGGATGCGAGCCTTGGCTCGATTCGCGTCGTCGCCGGCCAAGAAGCGTGAGGAGCCCGCGTTGTCAGGCGATTTTCGCGACGATCCGCCCGCGCTGACGGACACGGACGACTGGATCGTCCTCTCGAAGCACGCCTTCCCGTGCATCCTCGGCATCTTCGAGTGGGAGCAACGCGAGCCGCAGACCCTGGAGGTCGAGCTCGCGATGAACCTACCGCTCGACCCCGCGGCGGCGGGCGATCTCGGGCAGTCCGTCAACTACGGCGAGACGCTCGAGCAGCTCGAGTTCATCGCGCAGCGGGGAAAGTGGCAGCTCCTCGAGTCGATGGCGGCGGCAATCGCCAAACACGTGCTCGCGGCTCCCCACGCGAGCGAGGCGCGCGCACAGGTCCGGGCGCTGCGCCTCTGCTTGAGCAAGCCCGAGGTGTTCCGGGGACGCGCCGTGCCGAGCGTCGACGTTCGGCGCACTCGCGCCTGGGCGCTGCAATCGAGCTCGAGCAGGAGCTTCGGCGGCCTCGCGATGACGGCGCTGAACGAGACCGCTCGCACGGGGGCGTATCACATCGACGTGGGCGAACAGCGCGAGTGGCGAGCGCCCCCGGGCATGGCGCTCCACATCGTGGCGGGCCGTGTCCGCGTCGGAGCGCACGAGCTCGGAGCCGGAAAGACGCTCGAGCCCAGCGACGAAACGCTGCACGTCCAGGCGGGCACCCGCCTGCTCGGTATCGCGCCGCTGCCGTTCTAACCGCGCGCTTTCTCCGTGCGCGCGAGCCACGCGACGAGGCCTTGCGTGTTGAGCTCGAGATCGGCACCGAGCACGGCTTCGACCGTTGCGAGCGTGTCGGCGATGCCGTGCGCTTCGCCGCGCGCGACGACGTAGTCACGCATGGCGGTCCGGATCCGCTGGTGTCGATCCGCGGCGCCGGCGTGCTCGCGAGCGAGCTCGACGAAGCGGTCGATCTGCTCCGCGAGCGCCGTGGCCAAGCGCGGCACGCCCGTGACGCGGCCGAAGTGCGTCAGGAATACCGACTCCGGCTCGAGCTCCGCGATGCGCCGCACCGAGGCGTGAAGCTGCGCGGGGTCGAACTGCGTGGGCGTCGTGGTCGGGACGACGAAAGCGCCCGCCGCGCGGTCGAGCTCCCGGTACGAGACGCCGAACGTGTCGCCGGAGAACACGGCGCGAGCGTCTGGGTCGAAGAGCACCTGGTGATGAAGCGCGTGCCCGGGGGTGTGCAGGATCCGAAGCTCACTCGGCCCAAGCGTCACTCGCTCCCCGTCGGGGGTTTCGTGCACGCGCTCGGCCGCAACCGGAAGCAGCTTCCCGTAGAGGTGCTCGAAGGCTTGCTGGCCGTAGACTGCGATGGTCGCCGCTTCGAGGCGAGTCGGGTCCACCACGTGCGGCGCGCCGCGCGGATGCAC
>DATMCL010000628.1:0-11187 GCA_035558375.1 Polyangiaceae bacterium | reverse complement strand
AGCGTTCACGAGGTAGGCGAAGCGGCGCACCTTGAAGCGCGAGGTGCTGATGACGCGCGCGTTCGCGATCTTCATTGCTTCGGTGCGGTCGAGGCCGTCGAGATCGGTCGCGCGATCGTTGTCGTCGAGCTTGTGCGAGATGAAGTGGTCGCTCCAGTCGCCGAGCGCCTCTTTCCCGGTGCCGATCGTGTAGTCCGAGTAGTTGACGCCCCAGCTGTCGCTGTACTGCAGCGTCACGACGCGCGTGAGGTCGCAGGCCATCGCCGTGACGGCGAGGTCGATGAAGAGCTTGGCCTTGCTGTGCCAGTTGCTGGCTTTGGCGGGAGCGGCGGGTGCCGTGCAGCCGACCGAAGGCATGGCTTTGATTTGGCCTTCGAGCTCGGAGACGGAGGTGAGGTACTGGTCGAGACGAGCCTTGTCCCCGGCGCCGAGCTTCGCGTTCAAGCGGTTGGCGTCCGCGAGCACGAGATCGAGCACGCTCTGCTGACGCTTGGCGGCCGCTTGCGCGGCGGCGTCGGGCATGCCGGAGCCGACGTTGCCCATGCCGAACAGCGTGTCGAACAGTTTGACGGGGTCGCGCACGACCGTCTCGACCTGGCCGCCTGCTTTGAACGAGATGTTGCCCTGCGCGATGTCGCTGCTCGTCGTGGCCGAGAGCGCGAGGTTTCGATACGGCGTCTCGCCGCGTAGCGAGTCGGCGAGATACTGGTCGAGCGTCGGTTGCGGGGGCGTGTAGTTGTTCGCGGTCGGCTTGAAGGCGTTGAAGGCGTTCGACGGAATGTGGATGTCGGTCGAGACACCCGAGTGGTCGATGCCCGTCACCACCGTCACGTCGCCGACGATGGCGTCGCCCGCCGGCCAGATGCCTTCCGCGGCGAAGCCGGCCATGTCGACCAGGCATTCGGTGAGGTTGTCCTTCGTGAGTGCGCCCGCGGCCGGGTCCCACTTCGAAGGGTCTGTCCCGCACGGGTAAAAGAAGCCGAAGAAGCGCTGCGGGGTCGCGGCCTGCGCGCTGGCGCGCGCCGGGCGCATGATCTCGAGGAAAGGCAACGCCATGCACGCACCTGCCCCGCGGAGCACCGTGCGTCGTGAGAGAGGTCGAATTGCCATGGTCCTACTTCGCCCTCAGGGGGTCGCCGCCGGAGCGCGCCGCAAGCGGAACGCGGGCGCCTCCACGATGCCGGCGAGCAGCGCCGGGAAGCTCTGGTTTCCGCCGTCGAACGCCGACGTCGCGCTCGCGAGCGTGCAGGTGTCGGCCGCGCCTGGCTCGCGCCCGTTCACGTACAGGAACGCGCGGTTCGCGACGCAAGCCGGAACGCCGGGGAGCGCGGCGAGCTTCGCGGCGAGCTCGGCCGGGTTGGAGAAGGCCTGATCGGTGTCGGCATCCGGCAGGGCGGGCGTGACCATGATGCCGCTCACGTCGATGGTGCTGTCGAAGCGACCGGTGGCGTCGAACTGAGCGAAGCCCATGCCGATCGGGTCGATGGCGGCGTGGCAACCCTGGCACTGCGTCATCGAATTGCGCTTGTTGACGATCTCCGTGCGCGTGAGGCCGACGAGCAGGTCGCCGATCTGATCGGCGAGATCCGGCGGGGGCGAGAGCTCCTCGCACAGGAACGTCTTGCGCAGCCAGTTGCCGCGGATGGCGATCAGGTCGCCGTCGCTCTTCGCCTCGAGCAGGCTCGCGTGCGTGAGCACGCCCGATTTCTCGCGGATGTTGCCGGTGGGGAAGTCGAGGCGGCCGTTGCTCCCCGGAGCGGCGAGGCCATAGAACTTCGCGAGAGCGGGGTCGAGCGTCGTGTAGTTCGCCGTGAGCATGCCGAGCAGGCTGTTGCCGCCCCAGGCGAAATCCTGAACGAGCGCGTCCGTCTCAGCCTGCATCATCGGCATGAGCGTGTCGGACCAGTCCATGGGCGGCTTCACGGGGGCGCGCAGCGTGTTGAAGCCGAGCCACTGCCGGAAGAATGCGGAGAAGAAGCCCTGCGCGGCGGCGTCGGCGAGCATGCCCGCCGCCACCTCGTGCAGGCCCTCCGGCGTATCGAGCTTGCCGGCGGCGGCTTGGTCGAGGAGTGCAGCGCTCGGACCGCTACCGAGGAGCGCAAACGAAAGGCGGGAGGCGAGCTCGGTCCCGCTCAACGTCGAGAGGCCTTCGGGGGTGCTGCCGACCTCGACGCGGAAGAGGAAGCTCGGCGAGCTCAGGAGCACCTCGATCGCGAAGCGGAACTGGTCGTCCGTGTCGGCCGCGTTCTGGGTCGCGGCGGTCGTGATGGCAGAGACCTCGGCTTGCTCGAGCGGGCGGCGGAAGGCGAGCTTGCCGAAGCTCGTGACGAACGAGGCGAGGCAGTCGCTCGCGGTCGTCTGGCAGCCGAGCACGCTCGTGCGGCGGGCCGTGTCCGCCATGAGGTCGCTCGCGAGCCCGCGCGCCTTCTCGAGGTAGCTGCGCAGGTTGTCGGCCGACATCGTCTGGAACTCCGCGTAGGTGCGGAAGCCGAGCCGCTCGTTATCGACGGGAATGCCGTCCGCGCTCGGCGGAGCGCTGAGCTTCAAGAGGCCCTGCACCGTGCGCTGGTACTCGAGGACCGAGAGGCGTCGCAGCACGCTCGCGTCCGTGTCGGGCGCCGCGGTGGCGCACGCGGACGGCGTCGTGCCCGACGTGCCGGACGTACCCGTCGTTCCCGAGTTGCCGGAAGCGCCGCCGCTCGTGCCCGTGCTGCCGCCGCTGCCGGACTTGCCCGAGACTGCCGCGGAGCCGCCCTGCGAGCTTGCACCCGAACCGCTCGTGCCGGAGCCGCCGCCGGTGGCGGTCGCTGCGCCCGAGCCGTTCGTGCCGTCGCCCTTGGCCGTACCGTCGATGGTGCCCGTGCACGCGACGCCGGCGAGCAGCGCGAGTGCGCCGACTCCCTCGAGCGTGCGCCGCCACGAGGGCGACTGGCGGGGATGAGCAGCGCCCGTCACGACTTCAATTGTAGCCCCAGGCGGTGCGTCGCCGAAGCGAGAAGTCTTGGAAAATGCCGATTTTTTCGCGTCGGCTCAGATTTGTTGACCCTCAGGGGAAGGGTCGCGGGTCGTACTGAATGGTGATGGTCCGGCGTCGCCCCCACGCAAGCTCGCACTCGAGCGAAATCACGGCGTTTCTCGCCACGGCCCTGCTCGCCGCCGCGTGCCACGGCTCGATCAGCGACAATACCGTCCCACCCGACGGAGTTGGCGCGGCGCAAGGCGCAGGCGCGACCGCTGGTTCGACCTCCGGCTCGTCGGGTTCGAGTGGCTCCGGCAAAGGCGGCACGGGCAGCGGCGGCGCGTCGAGTGGCGGCGGCACGAGCAGCGGCGGCGCGTCGGGTAGCAGCGGTAAGGGCACGGCGGGCGGCGGCGGCAGCAGCGGCTCGTCGGGCACCGGCACGTCAACGGATCCGGCGCTCTTCGGCGATTGCCCCGACGGCGATCCCGCGGCGGGCGTGACGCCGCTCTCGAAGCTCTCGACCGTTCAGTACCGGAACACGGTGAACGATCTGCTCGCCGCGAGCGGCCTCGACGACGTTGTCACCGAGGTGAGCGCTCGCCTCGCGTCGGTGCCCGACGACAGCACGCAAGCGTCGTTCCGCGGGCTCGACAAGCGCATCTCGACCGAGCACATCCAGGCGTACTTCGACGTGGCCGTCGCCGTCGGCGACGCGGCGACGAAGAGCAGCGCGCGGCTGACGGCGCTCGCGGGCAGCTGCGCGACGCAGAGCTCGCTCTCCTCGACCTGCCTCGACGACTTCCTGAGCTCGTTCGGGCGCCGCGCGTTGCGTCGCCCGCTCACCGATGCCGAGCTCACCGAGTACAAGGACATCGCCACGGGGGATTCGCCGAAAGCGGCGAATGCGGCGGAAGCGCTGCGCAACGTCGTCGTGAGCCTCTTGATGTCGCCGCGCTTCGTCAACCACCTCGAGCTCGAGGGGACCGAGGTGTCGGGACAGAAGGACTACCTTGCGCTCGACCCGTACGAGGTCGCGTCGCGCCTCTCGTACACGTTCTGGCAGACGCTGCCGGACGACGAGCTCTTCGCCGCGGCGGAGGACGGCTCGCTCGCGACCGACGCGGGCTTCGCCAAAGAGCTCGATCGCATCTTCGCCGACCCGCGCACGCAGACGACCATCTGGCAATTCTGGAACGAGTGGCTGAGGTTCGATGCGTTCACGGGCTTCTCGGCGGACCGCCCCGCGTTCCAATCGCTCGCGGAGGGCGAGCACCTCGGCGAGAGCGGCCACGATCACTGGAAGGACATGGTCACCGAGGTCAAGGACCTCACCGACCTCTACACGTGGAAGCAGCCCGGCACGCTGCTGGATCTTCTGACTTCGACCGTGTCGGTCACGCGCTCGAACGATCTCGCGCACCTCTACGGCGTGAAGGCGTGGAGCGGCAGCGGCGACTATCCGGCGCTGCCGGACGGCACGCGGCAGGGCCTGCTTCAGCGCTCGGCGCTCCTGGTTTCGAGCCTCGAAACGACGAATCCGTTCCACCGCGGGGCGACCGTCCGCCGCGCGATCCTGTGCGAGGACCTGCAGCCGCCCGACCCGAATTCGCTCCCGAAGGGCTCGCTCGATCCGCCGCCCGTCGACGAGACGCTCACGACGCGTGAGCGCTTCCAGAAGAAGGTGGAGGGCATCGCGCTCTGCGCCGGCTGCCACGGCAGCTTCAGCAACATCGGTTTTGCGCTCGAGGCGTTCGATTCGCTCGGCCGCTTCCGCACGGAGGAAAAAGTGTTCGACGAGCAGAGCGGCGATCTCCTGGCGACGCTGCCGCTCGATACGGTTGCATCCGTGCAGCTCGGCGACGAGCCGGAGGCGGACGTGAGCGGTCCCGTGGAGCTGAACCAACGCATCATCGCGAGCGGCAAGGTCGAGGCGTGCTTATCGGCCAACTACTTCCGCTACGCGCTCCGCCGCGACCCCACGTCCGACAGCGCGGACGCGTGCGCCTTCGAGAAGATGCGAACGGGCCTCGACGCGCCGGGGATGGGCCTTTCGAGCGTGTTCCGCGTCATCGCGAGCGAGCCCGAGTTTCGTCGGCGGAAAGTGGGTGCACCGTGAGCGACTACCGTGCCGCGCGGCCATCGCGCCGCATCTTCCTGCGTGGCGCCGCCGGCGCGGCCCTCGCGTTGCCGTTCCTCGAGTCGCTGATGCCGCGGCTGGCCTCGGGCCAGGCGGCGACGGCGCCAAAGCGCTTCATCGTGCTCAAGACCTTCAGCACGCAGCTCGTGAAGGAGTGGTATCCGGCGTTCACCGGCAACGGCTACCAGCTCAAGGACAGCAAGTACTCGGATAGCCGCGGCGACGGCACGACCCTCCTCACCCAAAAGATCTCCGGCACGAACTACACCTGGGCGCCGCTCTCCGACTTCAAGACCGACACGGGCATCTCCGGCATCCTCGGTCCGAAGCTGAACCCGTTCCTCGACAAGCTCACGCTCATTCGCGGCTTGGATTTCTTGCCTGCGGTGAACCACAACTACGGCGGCCTGCTCGGCAATTTCTCGTCGTGCACGGCGGCCACGCCGTGTGACGCGGACAGCCTGACGGACGTGCCCACCATCGATCAGGTGATGGCGTACTCGCCGAAGGTGTATCCGAGCACACCGAACCTGCGCTACCTCCACATCACCCAGGGCGTCACCGACTCGATGTCGTACACCGACCTCGGCATGGTGGGCTCGAAGGTCGAGCAGCTGAAGGCGCGCACGAACCCCCTCGACGCGTTCAACGACGTGTTCGGGACGAACCCCCCGGACAACTCCGGCATGCCGCCGAGCGACCGCGACAAGTTGCTCGTCGATCGCGTCTACGCCGATTACGTGAAGCTGAAGAGCAACTCGCGCCTGTCCGCCGACGACAAGGACCTCGTCGAAAAGTACGTGAACCTGGTGGCGGAGCTCCAAGCGAAGCTGACGGTCACGCCGACCATGTCCTGCACCGTGCCCGCGACGCCGCAGTCACTCGCCAACAACAGCGGGCTCGACACCAAGGACATCACCACCAAGTGGGATCTCTTCCTGGACGTCGTAGCGGCCGCGGTCATGTGCGATCGCACGCGCGTCATCACGATCGGCGTCCACAAGGCGCTCGGTCCGAGCCCCGACTCGAGCAACTCGACGCTCACGGGGTACTACCACTCCGAGGACGCGAGCGGCGGAACGTGGCACGGCCTCGCGCACGACTGGGACAACGCGAACTCGCGCCGCCAGCTGCAGGGCGTCAACGCCTGGGTCGCCGCGGAGGTGTTCGCGAAGCTCCTCACCAAGCTCGACGTGCCCGAGGTCGGCGACAGCACCTACCTCGACAACTCGCTCGTGTATTGGGGCAACGAGCTCGGCTTCAACCACATCGCGTACAGCGTTCCGTGCCTGCTCGCCGGGAGCGCGGGCGGGTTCATCAAGGCGGGCCGCTACCTCGACTACATCGACTGGAGCGGTCGCGCGTACTTCTCGCAAGAGGACGGCAACGTCATCAAGGGCATCCCGCACAACCAATTCCTCGTGACGGCGATGCAGGCGATGGGGCTAGCGCCCGCCGACTACGAGCGCAACGGACAGAAGGGCTACGGCTCGACGAGCACGAGCGGACGTTCGAGCGACACCTGGGCGGTCGATTACGATCTGTCGAAGATCGGCGACGTGCTGCCTGGGATTCAGGGTTAGGGCGCCGCCAGAACGCTTAGTGCCGTCGGGAATCGCGGCGGCGGTTACACGAGGGTTACTCTTGGGGCGCGCTCGTCGAGGTGCACTCGACTGCGCCCGGGTGCTGCTGGCAGTACGCGAGCGCGCATTGGACGACCTCCGTGCTGCTGCAGACCGTTTCGTCGTTGAGCTCGCAAATGTTCGGCAGGGCGTTCACGCACGCCAAATACCGGTACGCCGCCGTCGCGCACTGCGCCGTGTTCTCCACGAGCGCGGCGAACGAGTAGCAAGAGCTTCTGCAGTCAGCGAGCTCGATGCCGTCGCATCGCGCGTTCGCTCCCCTCGTACAGATGTTTTCGCAGAGGTCGTCGAGCATCGCGAGGCTCGGTCCGCCCGCGTTCCCGGCTAGCCCGCCGGAGCTACCGGGTGCGCCGCTTCCCGGCGAAGCGCCACCGCTTGCGCTCGGCGCGCCACCGCTTGCGCTCGGCGCGCCGCCCGTCGCGCTTTGCGGCGGATCGCTCGACGCTCCGCCATTCGCCGTGCCCGCGCTCACGGGCGGCTCCAACGTCGGCCCTTGCGACACCCCACCGCTCGCGCTCTGCGGCGGATTGGTCGAGCCACCGCCCTTCGACGCCCCGGTACGGCCGCTCGACGTGCCGCCGTCCCCCGCGTCGTTTCCCGGATCCTCTCCCCGACTGACCGACTTTCCCCCGCACGCCGCCACGAGCACTACGACACAAGCGCTCAAGCGCCAAACCTCACCGTATCTCCCGTTCACCATTCCCTGAGCTTAACCCCCTACGGCACGATCTTCAAAACACGATTGTTCTCGGAATCCGAGATGTAGGTCACCCCCGTTTTCTTGTCGAAAAACACTCCGTGCGGTCGCTTCAGCTCGGCTTTCAACGGATCTCCGCCGAGCGTTCCCATCCCGTTCTTCCCGTCGCCCGCGAGCGTGATCAGCTTGTCGTCCGCGACGGCGTACTTGCGAAGGTAGAAGAGCTCCGTATCCGCGATGAGCACGTTGTCGTCGCCGTCGATCGTGAGGTGCTTCGGGTCACTCACCACGTTGACGGTCGCAGGCATGTCCGTGGTCGTGCCCGTAGCCGTAACGACCTGAAGGGCGTCGCCGTTCGGGCGGTTCTTCACGGCATACAGCGTCCCCTTCGAATCGATGGCGATGACGCGTGCGGCGGGGTAGGGGACGGCAGTTTTGGCGGTGGTCGCAGCGAGGTCGATGACGCGGATATCGTCCGGGCCCGTGTAATAGAGGTCGTTCCCGCTCGGCGAGAAGGCGAGGCAGTAGATGATGCTGAGCTTCGGGAACGGTGTGCCGGCTCCGACGAAAATCGCCACCTCGCCCGTCGCGGCGTTCAGGCGGTACACGTTGCCGTTCATCGTGTCGGCGATGAACAGGTTCTGCGTGCCGGGTTGGAACAACAGATCGTGCGGCTGGCTGAGCTTGATGGCGCCCGCTGCTCCCGGCGCGCCGGGCCCGACGACGGTCGTGATAGTTCCGGCGGCGTCGATGTGCCGGATCTTTCCGGTGTCGCATTCGGAGATGTAGATGTCACCGCTCACCGGGTCGACCGCCGTGCCGTAGGGATTCAAGACGGCCGCCGAAGTCGCGGGTGAGCCGTCGTCGCCCGTTCCACTGCCGGCCACGAGCAGGATCTTTGGATCGCCCGTCATCATCGGCACCCCCGCCGTGCCTGCGGCGCCCGCGCTCATGCCCGCTGCGCCCGCTTGCGTGTTTTGGCCCGCCGTGCCCCCACCACCGGCGCCGCCGCTCGTCGCGCCGCCGCTCGTCGTGCCGCCGCTCGTCGTGCCACTCGAGCCACTCGACGTGCCGCCCGTCCCGGTCCCGGCACTCGTGCTACCGCTCTGGCCGCCCGCGCCGCTCGCGCTCATCGACGTTCCCGACGCACCTGCAGTCGTGGCTCCGCTCGTGCCGCCGGAGGTCGCACCGCCCGACGGCATCCCGCCCGCGCCGCTCGCTAGCGCGCCCGTTCCGGCGCCGGAGCCCGCACTCCCGCGCTGTTCCGGCGCACCGGACGAAGCGCAGCTTGCGCCGAACAAGGCGGCGAGACCCATGACGAGCGCGCGCGCGCGAGCGGAGGGCACGCACCGCAGGATACCTCAATACCCGCGAATCGCCACGTCGCCCGAGCCCGTGAACACATCGATGCTCCCCGATGCACTCGAGTCGTTCGCGACATCGCTCAGGTGCCGATCACCGGAGCTCGTCCCGACGTTGAGGCGGTAAGCCCCGGCGGGAACGCCCAAGACGACGTCGCCCGAATGCGTCCGAACGTGAATGCGTTCCGCAGGCTCCGAAACTTCCAGCGCCACGTCACCGGAGCCCGTTTCCGCATCGAGAGCGGCGCCCGCGAGCCGGTTACCCAGAATGTCGCCCGAGCCGGTGGCTACGGTGATCGTGCCGAGCATGTCGTCGAGCTCGAGATCACCCGAACCCACCTGAACCGCGACGCTCACTCCGCTCGGCACTGCGACGCTCACGTCCACGTTGCAGTGGTTCTCGTGGCACTCGTCGACGAGCGTGAGCTTGCCGCCCGTGAAAGCGTGCCCGAGGTGATTGGAGTCTCCTTCGATCGTGGCGGTCGCTGTCACTTCGTCGACGTCGCCGCCGTGGATGTGGACATCGCCGGAGCGCACGTCGACCGTGAGGCTAGCGACGGGCTCCTCGATGACGGTGCGCTCGGTGTGCGTCTCCGGCTCCGCGCAGCCCGTTGCCGCGAGGAGCAGGCCGACAAATATTGGAATTTTCAGTGGATTTTGGTGCATGACCGACCTCGCCTCGCTCGGGCGTGGCGGCCCGAGCCACCCGTCTGTGCCCCGCCGCGCGCCGGCCGTTCAATGCGCGACGCGGAAATTCCGTGAGCACGCCGACTCCGCGCGGCGCGCTCGACGGCTCAGGGCATCTTCTCGACGAGTTGGTTCGGCGCGAGGCGTTGCGCCTTGAACGAGCCGTTGTTCGGCGGCAGCTCGAGCTCCCACACGACCTTGCCCTCGCGCGTCACCTCGAAGAAGCGCGTCGAGGCCGACGACGAGCGGACCGGTGCCGTCACCAGAATATTGCCGTCGGGCAGCTGGTCGGCGTCGCCCCAGAACGGCGAGTACCAGGTGTTCTTGTACCAGGTGTCCACGCCGCTGAAGCTGCCCGGGAACTCGAACGTGACCGTGCACGTCTTCGCCGTCTCGTCGACTTTGTATTCGAGGACGCGCGAGTGGTAGTTGCCGCCGCCCGCGCCGAGCCCCGCGTAGCCGCCGTTGTCGTAAAAGAGGATGGTGCCGTCCTCGTGGAACTCGGGCTCGTGCGTGTCGCTGTACTGCGATGCCGTCGGGCTGAACGTGAAATCGCCGGCGCCGAGGCTCGTCTTGTCGTAGGTGCCGCCCATGCGCCAGAGGATGTCGCCGCTCTTGCGGTCGATCTTGAAGAGCCCGACGAAGCGGCAGTTGTAATAGAGAATGTCGTTCGCCTCGTCGAGCACGAGCATGTTTCCGTGACAGAGCTCTTCACGGGTGCCGGCGGGCTCGATGTGATCGAAGAGCTTCCAGGACCAGACTTCTTCGTTCTTGGGCGTGACCTCGACCAGGCGCTGGTCGTCGATTTTGGTGCTGCCGCTGGTGACGGCTTTGTCGAGCTCGTAGTTCAGGAGGTAGTTGCCCTTGGAGGTCTTCCCCACGTAGTGCGACATCAGCTGGGTCGTGCCGTTCGCCGGGCCTTCCCAGAGCACCTTGCCGGAGAGGTCGACCTCGCGACCCGGCTCGCCGTTGGTCGGCCCGACGAGCACGGTGTTCGACGACAAGAGCTCGGTGACGACGTCGCCGCGCTGATCGTTGGTCTTGCCGTGGACGAAGTACCAAACGGCGAGCCCCTTCTCGTCGTACATGACCGCGAGGGCAGGAGAGCTGTTCGCCTGGATGTTGGTGAGCATCCAGCCCTTCTGATCGGCGGAGATGTCGTCGATGTTGAGGGTCGCCTTGGGCAGCGCGTTCGGGAGCTTGCCCGTCGTGAAGCTTCCTTCGAGGCTGCCCGAGCCCTGCGCGTTCCCCGAGACGGCGCGGATCTTGTACATCGTCTCGGCGTGCATGCCGATGACGAGGACCTTGTGGTCGGTGACCTGCGCCGCGTCGCGAATGCGGAACTGGTAGTCAGTGTCGCCGAAGTCCACCTCCGACGCCGCCGCCTCCGTCGTCGTCCAGGAGACGAAGCAGGAGATGGTCATGTTCGGATTCGCCTCGATCTTGAGGTTCGAGAGCGTGAGCATCCCGGGGCCGAAGCCGCCGGCGCCCATCCCGCCGCCCGCGGCGCCGCCCGCGCTCGCGCCGCCTGCCGTCGCGGAGCCCGCGCTCGCGCCGCTGCCGGCGGTCGCGGTCATGCCCGCCGTCCCGCTTCCTGCTGCGCCTCCCGCGGCTTTGCCAGCCGCGCCGCTCTGTCCCGCCGAGCCGCCCGCGGAGCCTCCGCTCCCAGCCTGGTTTCCCGAGCCGCCCTGCGTCGAGGCACC
>DATMCL010000627.1:0-3872 GCA_035558375.1 Polyangiaceae bacterium | reverse complement strand
TTCCGCCGCGCATCAGCGCGCGCAGCTTGTCGCCGCCGAGCTCACGCTCCCAGCGTTCAGCGGCTAAAACCTTGTAGCCCCGCTCCCAGTCCACGTACGTTTGATCCGCGAATCCGTCGGGAAAATAGCGCAAGAACTTGCGTTGGGCGCGGAGCGCCGCGGGAGTGGGCTGCTCGCTGCGTAGCGTTCCGGGGCGTGGTCGAGGTGCTCGAGAGCGTGCGGCATTGCGGGACACCCCTCGAGACGAAGCACGTCTCATGCCCGCCGGCGGAGCTTGCACTCTCGCCTCGCTCACGCGTCGGGCTCGCCCTCGAGGTCCGCGAGCAAAGTGCGGAGCGATTGGGAACGCGAGCCCAGTCGGGCGAAAGGGTCGGCTTTCTGGCTCTCGAGCCGCGCGCGGAGGTTCCGCACATTCCACTGATCGGGGCGAAGCTTCGCGTCGAGCTCGTCCCATTCGAGTGGAACCGCGACGGGGGCTCCGTCTCGCGCGCGCGTCGAGTAGGGAGCCACGAAGGTCGCGCCCCGCCCATTGCGTAGGTAGTCGACGAAGATCTTGCCGCGGCGCCGGCTCTTGCTCGAGGTAGCGAGATACCGGTCGGGATGTTGGTGGGCCATCGCTTCAGCAACGCGGCGGCAGAAGTCCTTGGCTTGCGTCCAGTCGAGCTCCGGGAGGATGGGAACACAGACGTGAAGGCCCTTGCCCCCCGCGGTCTTGACGAAGCTTTCGAGCTTTGCGCGCTCGAAGGTCGAACGGAGCTCGCGCGCCGCGACGATGACCTCGGCGAATGGCACGCTCGGGTCGGGGTCGAGATCGAAGACGAGGATGTCCGGATGCTCGTAGTCGTCAGCGCGGGAGCCCCACGTGTGGATCTCGAGCGCACCGAGCTGAACCAGCCCGAACAGGCCCCGCTCGTCGTCGATGACGCTGTACGGAGCTTTGCCTTCCTGCTCCCGGACCGGAACCGAGCGCACACCCTCGGGCACGCCTTCGCCCGGGTGCTTCTGGAAGAAGCATGGCTTGTCGAACCCGTTCGGACACCGCACGAGGGTGAGCGGGCGGTTTCGGACGTGCGGCAGCATGCGCTCGGCGACGAGCGCGTAGTACTCGAGTAGCTCGCGCTTGGTGATGCGCTGCGCCGGGTAGAGCACCTTGTTGGGGTTCGTGAGGGGGTAGTCCGCGCTCGCGGCGGCCTCGGGTGGAGCCGGCTTTTCGGCGTGCACCTCGCTGGCGCTCATGTCCGAGCGGAGCCCCTGAAAGGTCGGATGGCGCAGCAAGCCGTCGCTCGTGAACCCCGTGAAAGCGACCTCGGCGACGAGCTCTGGCCGAACCCAGTGCACGCCGCGCACCTGGGCTCCGCGCGGGGCATTCACTACGGGTGGCGTCCGGACACCGAGAGGCGAGAGCGCGGCCTTGAGCTCGGCGAGAGAAGCTGCCGTGAACCCGGTGCCGACTCGGCCCGAGTACACGAAACTCCCGTCGCGTTCCACGGCGAGAAGCAGCGCCCCGAAGTGCGAGCGTGAGCCACCTGGATCCGTGTAGCCGACGAGCACGAACTCCTGGCGCAGCGTGCACTTCACCTTGAGCCAATCGCGCCCTCGCCCCGGGCGATACGGCGCGCTCGCGCGCTTGGAGACGATGCCTTCGACGCCGAGCTCGCAGGCTTTGCGGAAAAACTCGGGCCCCTGACCGACGACGTGCTCACTCAGCCGGAGTGTGCCCGCAAGGTCCTTGGGCAAGCCACGGAAGAGCTCGGAGAGGGCGCGCTTCCGCTCCGTGAGCGCCGCTGTGCGGAGGTCTTTGCCGTTCAGGTGCAAGAGGTCGAACGCGTAGTAGACGAGGCCGGTAGCGTCGGTCTCGCCGAGCGAGTTCTGCAGGCGCTGAAAATCCGAGACACCGCGCTCGTCGAGCGCCACGAGCTCGCCGTCGAGCACGGCCGCATCGACCTCGAGCCGCGCGAGCGTCTCCGCTAATTTCGGCACGCGGCTCGTCCAGTCGTTACCGTTGCGCGTTTCCAACGTGGCTTTTCCGGCGTGGAGCGTGACGAGCAGGCGATAGCCGTCGAACTTGAGCTCGTGGACCCAGTCGTCGCCCAGAGGCGCCTCGGTCACGAGCGTCGCGAGCTCAGGCTCCGGTGCTTTTGGCCTTGAAACGGCCTGCTTCGAAGGAGGCCGGGCACGCGGTAGGGCAGGGGTGTCGTCGAGCTTGCCGTTTCCCGAGCGGGCGTAGTCGTCGCGCGACTTGATGAGGAGCCAGCTCTTCTTGTCCTTGCCGTTTCCCCCCCGGTCGCTGCTTCCGGTGCGCACGAGGTGCCACGAGCCGTTGAGCTTCTGCCCACGCAGGCGAAACGTGAGTCGCCCGCGCTGGTAGTCCGCGCGCGGATCGCCCTCCGGCTCCCAGGTGCCGCGGTCCCAGATCATGACGGTGCCCGCGCCGTACTGGCCTTCCGCGATCTCGCCCTCGAACTCCCCGTACTCGAGCGGATGCGGCTCCGTCTCGACAGCCAAGCGCTTCTCTGCGGGATCCAGGCTCGGGCCTTTGGGGACCGCCCAGCTCAAGAGCACGCCGTCGAGCTCGAGCCTGAAGTCGTAGTGCAGGCGTCGCGCGTCGTGCCGCTGCACGACGTACGAGAGCACCTCTGGCTTCTTGTCGCGCGCCTTTCCCTTACCGCCGCGCGGCTCCGCGGTGCGCTCGAAGTCGCGCATCTTTCTGTATTTTTCGAGGCTCGGCATGCGAATCCGTCCTCCGCCGAGCTCCGCTAAGCGGACTTACGGTGCGGCCGCTCGGGACGGGTCTTCTTGCCTCCCGGTTTGGGCGTGGCTGCGTGCTTTCGCTTGGTAGCGCTGCCGTTCTTCGCGTTAGCGGCTGCCTTCGTCTCAGTGGGCTTGCCGCTAGTTAGGCTTTTCGCGAGCAAGCTCGCCAGATCGATGACGTTGGTCGCGCGCGGGCGCTCGGGGGTTTCCCCCTCGGGTTTTCGAACCTGGTTCAGCTCGCCGGCTTTGACCTTGCGCTGAATGAGCTTCATGAGGTCGCGCCGGTACTCGTCGACGTATTGCTCCGCTTCGAATTTGCCCGCCATGCTCGCGACGAGTTGCTCTGCCATCGCGACTTCCTTCGGCGAGACCCCGAGCTTGGAGAGGTTCGTCTCGGGCAAGTCGAGATCGTCCTCCTTCCGGAGCTCGTCGAGGAAACGCAACAGGACGAGCACGAGCGCCTTGTCTCGTGCGACGACCGCCGCGAGGTGCTGGCGGGTACGGATCACGATTTTGCCGATGCCCGCCTTGCCGGTCTTGCGAAGCGTCTCACGCAGCAGGGCGTACGCTTTCCGGCCCGCTTTTTGCGGCGCCAGGTAGTACGGGCGGTCGAAAAGCCGTGGATCGATGGTCGAGAAATCCACGAAGTCCTGGACGTCCATGCTGCGCGAGGCTTCGACGTTCGCGGCCTTGAAATCGGCGTCGGTGAGCACGACGTACTCCCCAGTCGAGTGCTCGTACCCTTTGACGATCTCGCTCCACGGCACTTCTTTGCCAGTGACCTTGTTGATCCGTTGGTAGCCGACGGGCGAGAAATCGCGCTTGTCGAGCAAGGTCATGTCGAGCTCTTCCTTGTCCTCCCCAGCGAAGAGCGACACCGGAATTTGGACCAAACCGAATCCGATTGTTCCAGTCCAAATCGCGCGCGGCATGCTCACGGACGAAGCAGAGAGCGTGCCAAACCGCGCTGGCCCCAAAGCGGGCTACGCTTGCGAAGGAACGGGGCGTATGGCCGCAGCGCGGTGCCCCGCCACGCTGGCCGCGGTCGATGGCAGTCCAGAACGACGCGTGGCAAACCCCAGGTCGTCGGCATGCCGAGCTCGAGCGCTGATTCATCGACC
>DATMCL010000626.1:0-15163 GCA_035558375.1 Polyangiaceae bacterium | reverse complement strand
GAGCGCGTAAGCCAAACGGGGTGAGGCCGGAGCGGAGCGAAGCGAAGGACATGGACGCAAGAAGGGCTTCTGCAGCCGGCGTGCCACCCCATGCACGCGCGTACGGGGTGCTACGCGGCGGGCGCGGTGAGTCGGTAAGGTATCGAATTTATTTATTTTATGGCCGCGCACCGCTTCGGCCGGGCGGACGACGAGTGTTACGCCGCGCTCCGCCTGTGGCGTCACGCACGCGGATCCGTCCGTTGCCGGACACGCGTTCGGGGCCGGGCTACTCTCGCGGCTGGTGCTCCGGAGAGTCGTCGCGGCGGTCGGGCTCTTGAGCTTCGTGGTCGGCTGCGGTGGAAGATCCGAGAGGCCCCGCGACTCGATCCCGGAAGAGTACGCGCAGGCGTGCTGGCTCACGGTGCCGCGCGACATCGCGACGATCTCGGAGGCGATGGCGCGCACGCCCAGCACGGGCATCGTTTGCATCGAGCCCGGCATCTATACCGACGCGATTCTCCTCCACGACGGCATCAGTCTGCGCGGAACGGACGACGGCGTGCATCTCTGCGGCGGCACGCGAGGAGCGGAGCTGGTCGAGGGCGTTACTCTCCAGCGCCTGACGATTGGAGGCATGTTCGAGCTCGATTCGCCGGCGAAGCTCACGCTCGACCACGTCCGGCGCGACGGAGCCGACCCCTCTTGTCGGGCGTATGGCCCGCATGGCGTCCTGCTCGACGCTTCCCACGGCGGAACGCTCGCGTTGACGGTCGACGGTGGAACGTTCGCGCCGGACGGCTTTTGGTACGCGGACGTCTCCACCAAGGGTCCCGCCGCGGACGTGGGACTGAGCGTCAAGAACGTGCGGTGCCTCGCTCCCGAGTGCGGTTTCTTTGCCAGGTTCCCGGACACGTTCCCGCCGGGGAGCAGCTTTCACGCGCTGCTCGAGAACAACGTGCTCGCGACAGCGGACGAATCATCGCCCGTTGCAGGCGAGCTCGAGCTCTTTCTCGACGACGCAGAGCGATCCGAGCTCCGGCTCGTCCACAACACGTTCTTCATGGAGGGGTCGTACGTTCCGGCGATCAGCCTGGGACGCGACTCGACCGTTCCCGTGCGCCTCCGTGGTAACGCGCTGGCCGACTACGACAGCGTCGTCGAGCGTGGGGACGACGAGGTCGATTCAATCGAGTGGGACGAGGGCGGCAACGTGACGGCTTTCGGCAGCGATCACACGCCGGAGGGGCCCTGGTGGGATGCGTGGTGGGTGAACACGACTGCAGGCGATTTTCACCCAGCTCCTGGGTCGCCCCTGATCGCCGCTGGCGGCGAGGATGAGCCGGGCACCGATGCCCTCGGAGTGGCGCGCGGGCGCTGGTCCGATGCCGGCGCGCTCGAAGCGATTGGGTCGCTCTAAATATGTCGAGTGCGTGGCGGGCATGTCGCGCGCCGCGGAGCTAACGAAAAAGCCCACGGCTCGGAGCGTGAGGCGAGGCGCGACGCTACGTTGGCCTGTCGCCCTCTCGCGCGGGTACAGAGAAAACACGGATGACCATCCGAAACGCTCTTGGTTTGCTTGGCACGAGCTCAGCGGTGCTGCTCGCCGTCGCTTGCGGCGGCGGTGACGACACGGCGGGCGCTACGGGCGGCTCGTCGGGCGCGAGCACGGTGGGCGGCGGCGCCGGCAAGGGCTCGGGCGGAAGCGGCGGCACGACCGGCGGCTCGTCGGGGACCGGCGGGAGCACCGGCGGCAGCTCCGCGACCGGAAGCGGCGGCGGTGGCGCTGGCGGAGCCGCGGGGGGCACGGGTGGCGGCGTCGCGCCGGGCGGTGGCGCCGGGCGAGCGAGTGGCGGCGCTCCCGCGGCCGGCTCGGCGGGGATGCCGGCGATGGGCGGCAGTGCGATGGGCGGAGCCGGCTCGGCGGGAATGCCGGCGGGCGGGACGTCCGGTGCCGCGGGCGCCGCGACGACGGGAGGCTTTACCATCGACGTGAAGCTCGCGAGCGACATGAAGATGACGGCGCCGACGACCGTGGGCATCGTGACCTGGTCCCTCGACAAGACCGGGCTCACCGAGGCGCACATCGATTTCGGTCTCGACACGACCTACGGCATGACGGCACCGGTCGACCTGACGGCGCCCATGTACAAGACGCTGCTCCTCGGGATGAAGCCGACGAAGACGTACCACTTCCGCATCGTCGCGACCGACGGCGCGGGAACGTACACGAGCGACGACAAGACGGTGACGGCCGGCGCAAAGACCTCGATGGTGAGCTTTCCGAGCTTCACGATCAAAGACGCTGCGAAGGTCGACAAGGGCTTCTTCATCGGCTCGTTCTGGCAAGGCACCGGCTCCACGGTCCCCTTCATCGTCGATACGGACGGCGACGTCGTGTGGTGGTACGCGAAGGCTTCGGGGGAATCGCCGGACGGCGTCTCGCGGGCGCGTCTGTCGGCCGACAGTAAGAACGTCTGGCTCGTCAACGAGGGGCTGAGCGGCGCGCCGCTGCGTCGCGTCAGCATGGATACGCTCGACGTGCAGACGTACATGGCGACGAAGGCGTCGCACGACATCTGCGCGGTCACGGGCGACACGATGGCGTACCTCGACTACAGCGAGAGCGACTGCAACAGCATCTTCGAGATCACCCCCAGCACGACCGACAAGGGCAAGGAGGTGTTCGAGTCGTCGGGGGTTACAGGAAATCCCGGCTCGCTCACGAGCTGTCACGGCAACGCGGTCCGCTACTCGAAGAAGGAGGACTACTACACGTACTCCGACTGGCAGAACGACATCGCGGTGGTCGATCGCTCGGGCATGCTCAAATGGAAGCTCTCCGACAAGGCGGGCGGCAAGACGGCGTGGGGCGGCAAGCAGCATGGCCACCAGCTCCTCGACGACAGCATCCTGATTTTCGCGAACGACGCGGCCGGCGCCAGCAAATCGCAGGCCGTCGAATTCGGTCTCGACGGAAAGCTCATCAAGAAGTTCAACAGCGGCGGCGGCGCCACGAACTTCGGCGACGTGCAGCGACTGCCGAGCGGTAACACGCTCATCACCTACTCGACCTCGAACCTGATCCAGGAGGTCGATTCCAGCGACACCGTCGTGCTCGAAGTGAAGAGCAACGCGCCGCTCGGCTACGTCGAGTTCCGCAAGAGCCTGTACGGCGAGCCGATCGACAACCAGTAACGTGCAGGCTCGACCCGGCGCGCTGGCCAGCAGCGCGCCGGTCGAGCTCGAACGTTCCGTCAGCTCCCGTTTTCGGAGCTGAGAGCGATGGGGAGCACTGCGGCGCGCGTGCGCGCGACGAGCTCGCCCGTGACGGCGCTGCCGTCGCGGCGATGAATCACGAAGCGCTCCACGAGGCCGCCGCCGAGCGCGCGGACCTGGTACGTCGAAACGACGACGCCGAGCGCGAACAAGACGCGGTGCAAGCGCGCGATCACGGGCGAGCGACCGCTCTGCCCGACCTCGACCGCCGTGAGCTCTGCCCCGTTTTCCTCGAAGTGAACGTGTGCGCTGGTTTCCACGATTTCCTGTCTGCTGTCTTCCGGTGGGGCCAAGCGCTCAGATGTGTACGAACCCTTGGTCTGTCAACGGTCGCCACATCGAAGCTATTCCGCCGCGTGAACGGCGCGAGCGAGCGCTTCCTTGAGGCCCGGCACTAAGCAAAACGCGCGCCACTAGGCCAACTTGTCGGCCGCGCATCGGCCGTCGGTCCGAGCTTTGCACCGGGGCAGAGGTAGGTCGTTGAGCGCGACTGGAGGTGGCGTTCATTGGGGGCTCGCGAAATTGAGGGTAGACAACGGTAATATGTGCGTGTATGCATATGTATATTCATGCATGTTGATGTCTTTCAAACCCTCGCGGACCCGACCCGTCGCCGCATCGTCGAAGCGCTGCGCGGTGGTGAGCACGCGGTGAACGACATCGTGACGCGTGTCGCAATTCACCAGTCGGGCGTTTCGCGACATCTCCGGATCCTGCACGAGGCGGGGTTCGTCGACGTGCGGCCGGACGGAGCCAAGCGCTGGTATTCGCTGCGGGCGGCTCCGTTTCAGGAGCTCGACGCATGGATCACGAGCTACCGGGAGCTCTGGGAAGCCCGGCTCGACAAGCTCGGCGAAGCGCTCGAGCGCAGGCAGAAGGCTCGCAAAGAGAGGAACTGACGATGATCGCCGAGAACCAAGCGTCCAAGCAGCGGATCACGTTCGAGCGTCACTACAAAGGCGCCAAAGTCGCCGACCTATGGGAGCTCTGGACCACGAGGGAAGGCATCGAGGAATGGTGGGGGCCGGACGGCTTTTCCGTGACGGTGCAAACGCTCGAGCTGCGGGTCGGCGGAGCGTTCGAGTACACGATGACGGCGACCGCGCCTCCGATGGTCGAATTCATGAAGAAATCGGGCATGCCGGTCGCGACTCGCCACCGCGGCTCCATCACGGAGCTCGAGCGCGAGCGGCGCCTCGCCTTCGGCTTCTCGGCGGATTTCATCCCGGGGGTCGAGCCGTATCCGATCGCGACGACGGTCGACATGGTTCAGGCGCCCGACGGCGTGCGCCTCGTCGTCACCATCGATCCGATGCACGACGCGCACTGGACCGACATGACGACCAAGGGTTGGGAGATGGAGCTCGGTCGCCTCGAGCGTTCGCTCGCGAAGCGAATCGCCGTGAGTTAGCGGCCGCAGCTCGCTTCGAGTCGGAGGTCGTCGATGAAGAAGCTCGTCTTGCCCGTCGGATCGGTGTTCGAGTAGGCGACGAAGGTGAGCGTCTTCCCGCGCAGGTTGCTCGCAACCTCGGTCGACTCTTCGAAGGGAACCCAGCCGTCCGTCGTGGTCAGGTTGGTCCAGGCCTGGGCTTGCCAAACGACGTCGCCGTCCTCGTCGTCGAACTCGAGGAAGGCGATGTCGTACTCACCGTCCGCCCCGTCGACGGATTTGACGTTCCGGTAGCCGGAGAGCGTGAGCGTCGCGGCGTCGATGGGCAGGGTCACTTCCTGCTGGAGGAGCACGAACTCGTGGTCCCAATCGTTGTCCGGAATGCCGCCGAGCCAGCCGAGGAAGTCGCCGCCGTGTGGCGCGACGCCTTCGGCTTGCAGGTTCGAGTCGTCCTTCGAGACGATGATCTCGAGGCCGGGCACCGAGGAGTCTTCGCCCCACGTCTGGCTGGGCCCCGCCTCGAAGTCGGCGTTCGCGAGCAGCTGGCTATCGCAGAGGCCGCTGACGACGGGGACACCCCCGGCTCCGCTCATGCCGGCGGTGCCGCTCACGCCGCCGAGCCCGCCCGTGCTCATCGTGCCAGCGCTACCTCCTTGCGTACCGAGCCCAGCGCCGCCAGCCGTTGCGCTCGAGCCTCCGCGGCCGCCTGGTCCAGCGTCACCGCCCGAGCCGCTGGGCGTTGAGCCGCCTGTGCCGCCCGCGTCGCCGCCCGTCCCGCCCTGCAGCGAGCCTCCCGTGGAGGGCACCTCACCGCCGCCGCCGGAACCGGGCTCGTCACCAGCGGACGAGCCGCCGGTGGAGAGGCTGCCACCCAGCGCGGATTCGCCGCCCGGGTCGGAATCGCCGCTTCCGCCCGTCGAGCCGCCGTGTGCAGCCCCGCCTGTTGCGGTCGCGTAACCACCGGTACCGCTTGCTCCCGCGCTAGCTTGGCGCTCGGGATCCGCGAAGTTACCGCAGCTACACGCGGTCATTGTCGCGATCGCGAAGACAAAGCGGTGATCGCTGCGCACCATTCGCATAGACGAAGGTACCGCCTCAATTATTGAAGGGCAATCACGGCTGTCGTGACGGCGCCGCGCCAGGAACCTCGGGGAGGACGAAGCGCTCAGTTCTCGCGCTGGCGCAGAGCGCCCCGCACGATGCGTTCCGCGCGCAAGAGGTCGTTGCGACGGAATGAGTGGCCGGGGCGGGCAAGCTCGAGCATGGCCGTGAGCTCGCCGGCGACGAAGATCGGGATCATCGCCGCGGCACCGACGCCGCCGCTCGAGTGAGCGAAGCGCATGGCGAGCGCGTCTTCGGCGCGACCGTAGGGCGGTCCCACGACCGGGAGGCCGAGACGCGCCGAGCGGAGCACGAAGTCTTCCTCGGGGAGGGGATGACCGAGGCGGTCGTTCGGCATCGGGCCGAGCACGGAGCGCGTCACGAGCGCGCGCGAGTGTTTGCTGCGGCTACGGAAGTGGAGCATGGCGCTCTCGGCCCCGGTCGCCATGAGCGCGAGCCACGTCATGCTGTGGCAGAGCTCGTCGTCGTCGCGCATGCCGTGCATCCGCTCCGACCAATCGTCCACGTTGACGCTGGACGCGGACTTGAGGCCCGGTTGCGTCACCATCGCCGCGATCTCGCGGACGGACGTGAGACCGCGCCAGATGCCGCGCGAAGCGCGCACGTGGCAGTAGTCCGGGATGCGGCCGTGCTCGACACCGCGCATCAATAAGTTCGTCGCGACGGGGCCGACGGTGAGGTCGCCGTTCGTGACGTACCAGAGGGGCGGAGGAAGCGGCCGAAAAACGCTGAGTGATTCGAAAATCGGGTTCATGGCGTCGGTGCGCAAATAGTCCCGTCAACAGGCCAAAATGGCCAAGTTTCTCCCTAAGGGGTGAGCAGCACCGTCTGCCCTTGGCGCGCGTAGTCGATCGCTTCTGCCAGCACGCGCGCGGCCTCCTGCGGCGCGTGGAAGCCCATGCTGTTCTCGGCCGCGATGTAGTCGAGGCGCCACTGGGCCTTGCGCTGGAGCTGCCGCGCCGTTTCGAGCGTCGCTTCCGGCGCGCCGCGCCCCTTCGCCGCGAGGAACGCGTCGATGAGCTCGACGATCGCCTTTCCGCCGCGCTCGAGGAGGTCGTGGTTGCGCTGCTGAATCACGTCCACGCGCGCCTTCATCTCGTCTTCGCTCGCGCGATGGCAGCTCTGGCAAGCACGGTTCACGTTGAGGAGCGGGCTCCGCACCCAGTGGTCGCTCACCTTCGTCGCACCTTCACGCATGTAGGGCATGTGGCAGTCGGCGCATGACACGCCGCTGCGCGCGTGAATGCCCTGATTCCAGAGCTCGAACTCCGGATGCTGCGCCTTCAGGATCGGCGCCCCCGTCTCCGCGTGCTCGTAGTCGAAGAAGGTGTGACCGTCCGCGAACTTCGTCTCGTTCCAGAACGACTCTGCGTCGTCGAGCTTCAGGCCCTTGCCCCACGGGAACGTGAGCGTCATCTTGCCCGAGCAGTAGTACTCGACGTGGCACTGCCCGCAGACGAACGAGCGGAGCTCGTTGCGCGTGGCATCCGCATTGGGGTCGAACGGCTTCTCCCGCTTGCCGGCACGCCAGAGCGCGATCGACGGCAGCGCCGGGACCGCCGCTTCGGAGGCAGCGAGCGCCTGGATGCCCAGCATGAACGCCGGGCGAGTCACCCGGAGCGACATGTCCTTCGGGTCGTGACAATCGACGCAGCTCACCGGATGCGCGTGCCCCGAGTCGTGGAGCTGCTTGCTGAGATCTTGGTAGCTCGCCTTGTAGGTGTCCTTGAAGCCGGCCATGGCGTCACCGCCCCCGAGCTTCCGGTAGAGCGGCATGATCGACGCGTGGCAATGGAGGCACGAACCCGTTTGCGGCTTCTTGAGCCGCTCCGTCGCCTCCTGATCGGCGAGCATGAACGCGTGGCCGCGCCGATCGCGGTAGTCGATCGAGAACGCGTAGCCCAAGAACATGCGCTTCAGCCACGGGTCGCGCTCGATCTTCTCGCCGGGGAGCGCTTCGCTGCCGCCGTGTCCGCCGAAGCGCGTCTGAGTGCGGATGGCCGTGTGCTTGTAGCCGTCGTACTGCGCAGGCCAGTTGCGACCCCACTTGGCGGGGTCGGTGTCGTCCTCGCCGACCTCGACCAGGCGTACGTACGGGTTTCGTTGCTCCACCTTCTTCTGGAAGATGTTGACGAGGAGCGCCGTGACTCCGGCCACGACGATAGCCGTGAGGACGATGAGCGCGGCGAGCCCGCGGCGGGTCGTGAAGAACGGATGCGGTTCGATGCCTGGCACGCGGGGACTCCTCGTTAAGGGTGCTTCGACAGAGGGGCGCCGAGCCGCGCGCTTTCGCCGTGCCCGACCGAAAAATGACAGTGGAGGCAGCTGAGCTCGCGCTCGGGGGGTGCGTCGGCGTGGCTGATTTCGGCTGCGAGCGCAGCGTGGCAGCGCCGGCAGTTCGCCTCCAGGATGGCAACCCCGCGGGGTTGCACCCGGATCGGCTCGACGAACGCGCCGGTCGTGAAGCGTTCGCTGTGCCGGTAGCCGTTCTCGGCCTTGGCCAAATATTTCGGCACGAAGTCGTGCGGCAAATGGCAGTCGATGCACACGGCGACCGTGTGGTGGCTCGCCTTTTGCCACCCGTCGTACTGCGTCCGCATGATGTGGCAGTTCACGCAGGCCACGGGATCCGGGCTGAAGTACGAGAGGCCCGCGGCGTAGCGAAACGTGAAGCCGCCGATCCCGAGCGCGGCGCCGATGCCGATCGCGAGCCCGAGCGCGAGTCCGTGACGCACACGCCACTGACGAGTCCCGGGCAGGATCGAACCCCTGGCTGCCATGGGCGACGCATCGGAGTCCCGATGGCTCCAGCCGTCAACCCGACGGGCGCGCATTCATGACGCCGCATCACCAGTCAATGCATGGGCGCGGGATTCTTCGATGATTTGAGGGGCGAGATATTCGGGAACATGAGCACGCGTACAAATACGGCGCCGTGCTCAAGCGGCGCGGACCCTTGCCGGCGCGGCGCGACCGACATGATGGTCGACTGCGCCGAGCGCAGGCGCTCAAACGCCGCCCGAGCCCTGACCCGATTCGCCCGCCGAAGGCTCGCCCGCTTGGCCGAGGCCACCGCTTCCGCCATCGAGTCCGCCCTGGCCCCCGCGCCCGCCGCCCGCGAAGCCGCCGATGGCGAGCACCGTGTAGCCCGCGAAGCCGCCGCTCGCGCGACCGCCAAAGCCCGATACGCCAAGCACGACGAAGCTGCCTGCCTGCCCGGCGCGGCCTGCATCGCCGGAGAAGCCGCTGATCGCGAGCACCTCGAAGCCGGCATAGTTCCCGGAGCCGCCATTCGAGAAGCCGCCGACGGCGAGCACGACGAAGGTGCCTCCGCTGCCGCCGCGTGACGTGCCGCCGTTGGAAAAGCCGCCGACCGCGAGCGCCGTGTAGCCGCCGCGCGGGTAGCTGCCGCCCTGGCCGGTTCCGCCGCTGCCGCCGTGGCCGCCGCTGTGGCCCGAGCCGGACTCGCTGCTGCTCTTGCCGCCGCAGCTCACGGCCAGCGCCGGCGTGACGCTCACCACCGCCGATGCGAACACGACGGGCGGAACGATCGCCGTCCTACGCCGCTTCACGGCTCGAGCGCTCCGAGGAGCCGGACCATTCTCGAGAGAGTATCACGGCCACGGGGCGGCACGCGCCGCCCCACGCACTGAGCGAATTCCTCGCGGATTCTTACGCGCCGGAGTGCGTCGTGACCGACTCGCGCTCAGGCGAGAAGCTTGCGGACGCTTGCCAGGCCCACACAAACGCACACGATCTCCATCGCCACCTTGATCTGATCGAGCGGCGGGAGCGAGGGAGCGACGCGGATGTTCCGATCGCGCGGATCCTTGCCGTACGGGAAGGTTGCACCGGCGGCGGTGAGCTTCACCCCCGCTTGGTTGCCGAGCGAAACGACTTCCTTCGCGCAGCCGTCGAGGGTGTCGAGGCTGATGAAGTAGCCGCCGCGCGGCTTGGTCCAGGTCGCAATGCCCTTCCCGCCGAGCTCGGCCTGGAAGATGTCGGTCACCGCCTCGAACTTGGGGCGGAGGATTTCGGCGTGGCGCTGCATGTGGCGCAGCATGCCCTGGTAGTCCTTGAAGAATGCGACGTGGCGGAGCTGGTTCAGCTTGTCGGGGCCGATGGTCTGGAAGCCGAGGTGCTTCTTCGCGTCGGCGACGTTCGCGGGGCTCGACGCCATCGCGGAGATGCCGGAGCCGGCGAACGAGACCTTCGAGGTCGACGCGAAGGTGATCGCCCGATTCTCGTTCCCCGCGGCCTTGCAGGCGGTGAGGATGTTCTTGAGCGGATCGGTCTCCGCGTAGAGATCGTGAATCGCGTAGGCGTTGTCCCACATCAGGCGGAAGTCGGGCGCCGCCGTCTTCATTGCCGCGAGGCGGTCGACGACGCGGTCGGAGAACGTGATGCCCGTGGGGTTCACGTACTTCGGCACGCACCACATGCCCTTGATGGTCGGATCCGCTGCGACGAGCGACTCCACCTGATCCATGTTCGGCCCGTCGGCGCCGAGCTCGATGTTGAGCATCTCGATCCCGAAGTGCTCGCAGATCGCGAAGTGCCGATCGTAGCCGGGGGCGGGACAGAGAAAGCGAACCTTCGGCAGCTTGCCCCAGGGCTCGCTTCCGCCCGGGACGCCGTGCGTCACGGCGCGCACGACGGTGTCGTGCATGATCTGGAGGCTGCTGTTGCCACCGACGATCACCTGCGCGGCCGGCGCATCGAACAGCGCCGCGAAGATCTCCTTCATCTCCGGGAGCCCATCGAGCCCGCCGTAGTTGCGCCCGTCGGTGCCGTCCTTGGCGACGAACGAGCCCGGGGCCGACCTCCAGAGATCGACGGCCAGGTCGAGCTGCTCCGGCGACGGCTTGCCGCGCGTCATGTCGAGGCTCAGCCCACGCGCCTTGAAGGCGGCGTAGCGCGCTTCGAGCTTTTGACCGAGGTCGGTAAGGGCGGGACGCGAAAGGGAGGACAGCTCACTCATGGGGCGCTTGCTTAGCACGGGCGCGGGGATCCGTCAGCGCGCGGAGTGGCCGAATTCGTGGGGTATTTTACTTTCGTGAACACACTCTGCCGCTTCCGACAACTAGGCTGACGTGATGTCGTTCGGACGCTCCTTGTTCTGGCTGTCGGTGGCTTCCAGCGCGACGTTTGCGGCAGCGTGCGGTGGCGGCTCCGAAGGCGCGAAGGGGGGTGACACGAGCACGGGTGCTCACGGCGGCTCGCAGAGTCACGGTGCGGGCGGCGCCGGAACCGGCGGCGCAGGCGAGGGGAGCGGAGGACGGGCGACCGGCGGAGCAACGAGCGTCGGCGCGGCGGGCCAAGCGCTCGGCGGCAGCTCACCGATGGCCGGTTCAGGGCCGGTCGCGGGCGAGAGCGGCCGAGGCGCGGCGGGGATGCCCATGCTGGGTGGCTCGGGCGGCGCAACGAGCGCTGGTACCGGTGGCGATGCCGGAGGCAAGGCGGGCAGCACGGCGCAGGGCGGAAAAGCCGGAAGTGGCGCCGCCGCGGGGAGCGCAGGAACGAGCGCCGGAAGCGCAGGAACCAGCAGCGCTGGCGCGGCCGGCGGCCCGATGGTCGGCGATTGCCCCGGCTCGATGACGCCCATCGGCTGGGCATCCGTGAGCGGCGACGGCGTGAGCACGACGACGGGCGGTGATGGCGGCGACACGGTGAAGCCGACGAGCGCCGACGAGCTCATCGCCTACGCCGCGAGCGACGAGCCGCTCATCATCCAAATCGAAGGCAGCTTCGACGTCCCGCGCCTGAACGTTGCCTCGAACAAGACGCTCGTCGGTATCGGCAACGCGGCGACGCTGAACGGCGGCGTGCGCATTCGCGGCAAGGACGACGCCAACGTAGAGAACGTCATCCTGCGCAATTTGCACGTCAACGGCGGGCCGAGCGACGCCGACGACGACGCCATGCAGATCTACTTCGCGCACCACGTGTGGATCGACCATGCGGACATCTACGACGGCCCCGACGGCAACCTCGACATCACGCACGCCTCGAGCTGGGTCACGATCTCCTGGACGAAGTTCCGCTACACGAGCGCCTACGTGAAGCCGTCGGGCGAGGACTCCGACCATCGCTTCTCGAACTTGCTCGGTCATTCCGACAACAACTCGAGCGAAGATACGGGTCGCCTCAAAGTCACGTTTCACCACGACTACTGGGGCGAGCGCGTGATCGAGCGCATGCCGCGCGTGCGCTTCGGCGAGGTCCACGTCTTCAACAACTATTACAACGCGCCCAACAACAACTACTGCATCGGGGGCGGCCTCGAGGCGCACCTGCTGGTCGAGAACAACTACTTCGACGACGTGAAGGATCCGCACCGCTTCCAGGACGACGGGGATACCGCAGCCATCGTCGCGCGGAACAACACCTACGTCGGCATCGCCGACACGACGGCCAAGGACACGCGTGGCGCTGCGTTCACTCCCGGCTACACGGCCACGCTCGAGCCGGCGGATGCCACGCTGAAGGCCACCGTGCAGAAATGCGCGGGTCCGCGTTAATGGTAGCCTCGGGGTATGAGCGTACCGAACGGCGTGAGCGCCGGGGCTCCCGTGGCGGCGGCCTGGCACTGCGAGAACATCGGGCCGCGGCAGCGCCGCCGGCGCATTCGTATCGGTGTCGCGCTGCTCATCGTCGGGGCCGCGATTGCCGCCCTGCTGCTCGGGCTACACGCCGAGCGAGCGCTGCGCATCGTCGTTGCGGTGCCGTTCATCGCGGGCTCCATCGGCTTGTTCCAGGTGCGGGCGCGCACGTGCGTCGTGTTTGCGGCGCGTAAGGTCAAGAACATGGACCAGGGCGAGGTCCCGGTGACCGACTCGCGCGAGCTCCAAACGCTGCAGCGCCAGGCGCGGCTCGTTTGGATTCAAGGCTTCTCGCTCGGGGCCGCCCTCACGATCGCGGCGCTCGCCGTCGGTTAGTCAGTCCACGACGGGGAAGGGCACGTGGGCCGCTCCGTCGCGAGCCGCTCGAAAGGCACCGGCGCGGTGAGCTTCTGCTCCTGCCAGCGCGCCACGTCCGCGAGGACCAGGAAAGCCGCCGATTCTCCGCTGCCCCGAAAGGGAGCCGACCCCGACGACTCCCGGTCCGGAGGGAAGGGTCGCAAGGGGCGCCGGGCGCGGAATTTCGTGATGGGAGCTAGCCGTATGGGCTACGGGCGTCGGTGATTCGAAATGATGCATCCGCCATGCCGCGCGACGACGCACCACGGGCCTCGCGCGGCAGCATGAGACGCGCATGAGTGCCCCGCCGGGGCAGATGGGGTCGCTCGTTCGAGTTAGGACGGACGTGGCGCGGTGCACGGTGCGGCGCGCGTCTTGCTGAAGAGCTCAGTCGAAGGAGAAAGACGATGTTGTTTCGATCCGCATTGACTGGAGCTCTGGGTGGAGGCGCGGTGCTCGCTGGTTTGGTTTGGGCTGGGAAGGCCATGGTCGCCCGCCTGCGACCCTCCGAGGCGCAGCCGAGCGCGGAGTTGGGCGGCGCGTCGGAAGCCGTTGATCGCGGTTGGGAAGCGGATGCCCTCGACGACGTCGCCAAAATGGACGCCCTCCACGACATGGATCAGGGAAGGGCTGCCGACTTCGACTTCGACGCCCGAGCGGATCCCGAGGAGATTGCGGAGACCGAGCGGGGACGAACGGTCGACGTGCTGGCCCACGGTGGTCAGTCCGACGAGCCGTACGATGCGCTCGACGCCGAGGACCTCGGCAGCGAGTGGCTGCTCCGGGCCATGCAAACGAGCGGCTCGAACGGCCCGGCGCAGGACGAGCTCTTCGAGGGTTCCCACGAGTTCGAGATTTCGCTCAGCGCGGAGGACCCGCGCGAGTCCGACTACGGCAGCGACCAGGAGGGCGCACCGCTGGCGGAGCATGCGGGCACGCATGACGAGGACGTTGCGGCGGAGCTGCCCGTCGGCACCATGGATGACCACGGCAACATCGGGCTTCGCACGCCGGTGAATCCGCCGGACGCGCTCGGTGCGCCCCCTACAGGCGAGCTTGCGGTCAGCGAAGAGGAGCTCGCGCGCCGGGGCCGCTCCGGCTGACGGGAATGCTCATCCGTCCCCAACCAAGCAAGGAGTTTGAATTCTAGTCGGCTGGTTCTAAGCCTGGTTCGACGCCACGTTTCGGAGGATACTTCGTCTCATGGTGGAGATGACTTGGCTTGGCCGGCGGCGGGGACTCGCTCGGCTCGTGGTCTTCGGGTGCGTCGCACTGAGCGCGATCGGCTGCGGTGGCTCCTCGGAGTCCCACGGTGATGACGACGACAACGGCCCGGCGGGCTCCGGCGCTGGCGGCACGGGCGGCTCAGGCAAGGGTGGCGCGACCAACAAGGGCGGCGGCTCCGGCAAGGGCGGTAGCGCGGGCGCGAGCACGGGTGGGACCGGGGGTGCCGGGACTGGCGGCGCCGGTACGGGGGGTCTCGGCACGGGAGGCACGGGCGGCGATCTCGTGGCGGGCACGGGCGGAACCGGGATCAACAGCCCACTCCAGATGATTCGCCCGGGCGGCGTCGACAAGCTCGACGTGCTGCTCATGATCGACAACTCGCCGTCGATGTTGGTGAAGCAGCAGCTCTTGGCCGACGCGGTACCGTTGCTGGCCGAACGACTGATTGCTCCCCAGTGCGTGGATTCCGAGCGTGAGCCGACGGGCGAGCAGGCCGACGACAGCGGGCATTGCCCTTCCGGCAGTGCGCCCGAGTTCAAGCCGGTTCGCGATCTGCACATCGGCATCATCACCTCGAGCCTCGGCGATCACGGCAGCGGGGACGTGTGCTCCGACGCGCAAGCCGCGGCCGACCTGCAAAATGGCGAGACGGCGCGAGAGTACAACGATCTCGCCCAGCTTTTGCCGAGCGTGCGGGCCGTCGACGACCTCCCGAGCTGGAGCAACACGGGCTTTTTGGTGTGGGATCCGCGCGACCAGGCGGAGGTCGCGGATCCCCACGCGAACCTCGACGAGACGGGAACCGATCGCGACGCGTTCATCGGCGCCGTTCAGAAGCAAGCGAACAGCGTGGGGGAGACCGGGTGTGGGTACGAAGCGTCGCTCGAGGCTTGGTACCGCTTCTTGATCGACCCCGAGCCCGTGCTGAGCCTCTCGCACGACGCCGGAGCCAGCGTGACCGTGCGCGGGCCGATCAATCAGGTGGTGCTGAAGCAGCGCCAAAGCTTCCTGAGGCAAGATTCAGCCGTGGTCATCTTGATGATGACCGACGAAAATGACTGTTCGATCGTGGATGAAGACGGTACGCAGGGTTGGCTCGTCCCGTACAAGGGCGGCGTTAGCTCGTCCGCGCTCTGGCACATGCCGCGCGCGACCGCTGTCTGCGCGACGAACCCGAACGATCCCTGCTGTCAGCCGTGCGCCACCG
>DATMCL010000625.1:0-14204 GCA_035558375.1 Polyangiaceae bacterium | reverse complement strand
GAAGGCCTGGCCCGCGCCGTGAAGGAAGCCGAGCAGAGCTTCCAAGCGCTCGTCGTCTGGAGCGAAGGCGAGCCGTTCTCCGCGGGCGCCGATCTCAAGGGCATGATGCCCGTCTTTCAGTCGGGCGGGGTCGATGCGCTCGAGCAAGAGGAGAAGGCGCTCCAGGAGACGCTCTTGTCGCTCCGCTACGCGCAGGTCCCGACGGTGGCGGCCATCGCAGGGCTCGCGCTCGGTGGCGGGTGCGAGCTCGCGCTCTCGTGTGCGCGGCGCGTCGCGCACGTCGAGAGCTACATGGGCCTCGTGGAGGTCGGCGTGGGGCTCATCCCCGGTGCCGGCGGCCTGCTCTACGGGGCGCGTCGCGCGGCGGAAGAGCGAGCTTTGGCTCCCGACGTGCCGCTCCTCCCGTTCCTCAAGAAGTATTTCATGAACGCGGCCATGGCGAACGTTTCGAAGTCGGCGTTCGAGGCGCAGCGCATGGGCTATCTGCTTTCCGCGGACAGCATCGTGTTCAACGTCCACGAGGTGCTCGGCGCGGCGATTCAGGTCGCGAAGGGCATGGCCGAGTCGGGCTATCGCCCGCCGCTAAAGCTCAAAGGATTCCCGGTCCTAGGCCGCACCGGGACCGCCACGATCTGCGGCAGCATCGTCAACATGCGCGAGGGCGGCTTCATCTCGGAGCACGACTACCACCTCGGGCGAACCATCGCGGAGATCCTGTGCGGTGGCGATGTCGACGCCGGCAGCCTGGTGGACGAGGCCTGGATCTTCGCGCTCGAGCGCAAGGCCTTCAAGAGCCTGCTGCTCCACCCCAAAACTCAAGAGCGGATCATCGGGATGATGCAGAACGGCAAGCCCGTTCGGAATTGAGCACGCTTCGTCTCAGGACCACCCCATGTCAAAACAAGTTCAAGACGCGTACATCGTTGCGGCCACTCGCACTCCCGTCGGGAAGGCGCCGCGCGGCACGTTCAAGGACGTGCGTCCCGACGACTTGCTCGTCCACGTGCTCCGCTCGGTGCTCGCGCGGGTACCAAGCCTCGATCCGAAGCTGATCGAGGACGCGATCGTCGGCTCTGCCATGCCCGAGGCGGAGCAAGGCATGAACGTCGCCCGCATCGGCGTTTTGCTCGCAGGGCTGCCGAATACGGTCGGAGGCGTCACCGTCAACCGGTTCTGCGCTTCTGGAACCACGGCGCTCGCCATGGCGGCCGATCGCATCCGCGTCGGCGAAGCGGACGTGATGATCGCGGCCGGCACGGAGTCCATGAGCATGGTCCCGATGGGGGGCAACAACCCCTCGCTCAATCCAAGCGTTTTCGCGCGCGACGAGAACGTCGGCATCGCGTTCGGCATGGGCATCACCGCCGAGAAGGTCGCCGAGCGCTGGAAGGTCAGCCGGGAGGACCAAGACGCCTTCGCGCTCGCGTCGCACCAGAAGGCGATTCGAGCCAAAGAATCCGGCGCGTTCGCGGACGAGCTCGTGCCATTCGAGTTCGAGGTGCGTACCCCCGACCTTCGAACCGGTCAGGTGGTGGTTCGCCAGCGCAGCCTGACGAGCGACGAGGGGCCACGCGCCGACACGAGCCTCGAAGCGCTCGCCAAGCTGAAGCCGGCATTCGCGGCCAAGGGCTCGGTCACGGCGGGAAACAGCTCGCAGATGTCGGACGGCGCCGGCGCGCTGCTGCTCGTCTCCGAAAGCATCCTCAAACGCTTCAGTCTCGCTCCCCTGGCCCGCTTCGTCTCGTTCGCGATCAAGGGCGTTCCCCCCGAGATCATGGGCATCGGGCCGAAGGAGGCGATCCCGGTCGCCCTGGCCAAGGCGGGGCTAAAGCTCGACGATCTCGGCTGGATCGAGCTCAACGAAGCGTTCGCGGCGCAGGCCCTGGCTGTCATTCGCGATGTCGGCCTCGACCCCGCGCGGGTGAACCCGCTCGGCGGAGCCATTGCGCTCGGACACCCCCTCGGAGCAACGGGCGCAATCCGTGCGGCGACGTTGGTTCACGGGCTTCGCCGCACGAACCAACGCTACGGCATGGTCACGATGTGCGTCGGCACCGGGATGGGCGCAGCCGCCATTCTCGAGCGCGCCTGAGCACGGACGGCGCCTGCCGCCAGAATTTTCACCGTGAGAGGCCCGTGTTTCATAAAAAGCGACACCCTCCCACCATTAACCAGCATGGAGCAGGTTCTTGAGGTCTTCGATGACCCGGAGGGCGTGACCACCCTCGCCGAGACCATGCCGCCGTCGGGAGTCCGCACGCCCCTGACTGCTGCCCCGCCGAACGTCCGCCTGCTGACCCCGGCGCCCGTCGCGCGGAAATCGACGCCACCGCCCAAGCCGGCGCGGCCTTCGGTCGCTCCCCCCACCACGCCGGCGCCCCCATCCGTAGCTCCCACGGCTCGAGCTTCGGTCTCGCCGGCATCGGCACCGCCGCCATCCGTGGCACCCGCCACGAGCACCAAGGCGACCCCACCGCCTCCGCCGAGCCGGCGTGGTGACAAGCGCGCGCCGGCTCCTGCTCCGGCGGCGCGACCCCACATCGTTTGGTCGGGACGCGATGCCGCGCGCGTCAGCATCGTGAAGAGCTCGACGGAGCCCGGGCTCTTTTACGTGCGGCTGATCGAAAACGGCAAGGCACCGCACGAAGGCCTCGAGGGGTTACTCGTCGCCCTCGATCCCGAAGCGACGCTCTGCCCGTAGCCCGCTCAAGGATTCAACCTCCACTCCGGGATGGGATCGACTCCGAGCCCGCGCCGGAGCGAGTAGTTGAAGCGGATGCCGAGCATCACGACGTCCTCGGCCCGCTCGCCCGCCGTGTCGCGCGTCGCGCCGGTTCGTCCTTCGAGATAGACGAACGAGCCCGCCTTTCGATCGAGCAGCCAACGAAAGCTGCCGAGAACGTCGCGCGTGCCGTAGTTCGGATTCACGAATCGCGTGTCGAGGTGACGCGGGATCGCGAAGTCGAAGCCGGCGACGAGCAAGAAGTGCTCGCCGAAGCGCCGCGACGCGAAGAGCTCGGCGCCCAAGCTGTCGTACACGACCGTTGCGGCCGGCACGCTCACGGCTTCGTGATTGCGCGTCCAGGTGTCGACGAGCGCAAAGGTCCACCCCGCGTCGTCGAAAACGAGGCCCCCGGTGAACGCCTGCCCATCGCGCCCGTCGTACCCCGCGATGTTCGTGCCTAGGTTCAAGAAACCACGCGAATACGCGACGCCGATCCGCAGGCCACGCGTCAGCTGATAGATGGCCGAGCCCGACAGCGTGTCCACGGCGCCGTGTTTAGAGCCTTCGAATTGCGCCTGCACGCCGAGGCGCAGTGGTCCGAGCGCCACGCGATAGGCAAGCGCCTCGTTGGCGCGCCCTTCGCCGGTCTGTCCCCCGTCCGTTCCGGCGTTGAACGTCGAGCTGCCGTGCGTGCCGAAGACGATGTAGCGGTCGGTCCACCCCGAAATGTCGTAGTAGACGCCCCATTGCTTGCCGAGCGTGACGGTGCCGTATCGGCCGAGCTTGAGACCGATGAACCCAAGCCGCGTCGTGAGCGCTTGGCTCGTCGTCGACTGGAACACGCCGAAGCTCGTGTCGGGGTTCTCCGTGATGTTGTAGGTCGTGTCCCCCTGCCCCAGGTTCATCTTCCATTCGCCCTGCCCCAGCACCGTGATCTCGCCGAGCACCTTCTGCTCGGCCATGAATCCGACGCGGCTGCTGTTGTTCTTCACGCTCACGTCGTCCTTCGAGAACGCGAGGTGACCATCGAGCCGCCCGTACACGTCCACGCGGGTGGCAAGCTCGCTCAGCCACGGCGGCGCGCCAGTCGACGGCGGCTGAATGCTCTGCTGGGCAAGGATCAGGGGCACGAACACTGCGGGCGAGATGCTACCAAGTCTTTGGTCCGCACCCTGTCCCGGCTTTTGGCCGGGTTTCGCTCACCGGGGAGGCGCTTCGTGCAGCTCGATCGGGTTCCCGTCAGGGTCGGCGATCAGGGGCCCGCCGAGGATCAAGCGCAGCTTGCCGAGCGACACGCTGCTGAAGGCGCACTCCTCACTGGGAGCGAGCGAGTGTCAGTGGACCCGCTCGAACACCTGGACGTAGTCGGCCACGACCCAGAAGCGGCCTTGGTCGTCGATGACGCCGTTCGTATAGAGATCGGAGGGGAAACGCAGGGCGTCCGGCGAGAGCAGGACTTCGGCCACGTCGTCCGTCGGATCGCGGGGGGTGCCGCCGATATCGAGGATACCGACGCCACCCGGCATCCGAAACCATCCGATCCCGTCGGGGCCGATGTCCATCGCGGAGCCGAGCTCCGGGTAGAGGTGCCAGTAGTCGTCGCTGAGGTCCGTGGGCGTGCCGCCATCGAAGAATTGGAAGACCCCGCCGGCAACGGTGCCCCAAATTCCCCCGGTCGGATCGGATTCGAGCTTCCAGACTCGCCCGTCATCCGCGCGCATGGCGGTCCAGACGTCGTCCGAACCGTCGAGCGGCGTTCCCCGACGGTCCCAGTGGAAGAGGTTGCCTCCTTCGTACTCGGTCTCCGTCGCGAGCCAGATTTCGCCCCGAGTATCGATCGTCATGTTTCGGCCGACCCCGGGCTCTCCAGAATCGATCGTCGTGACGATGTCGTCCGAGCCGTCCGCCGGTGTGCTCCCGGGGTCGAAGACGACCACGCGAGCGTTTCCCGCCGAATCGTCGTTGGTGCGGGCAACGACCAAGAGCCTGTTATCGGGGTCGAGGACGCCGGAAACCCAGAGTGGCCCGGTCTCGTGGCCCACCCAGTGATCGTCGCTCGGGTCCCATGGGGTGCGTCCGTCGTCGAAAGCGAAAACGCCCGTCTGGCCCCAGAAGTACTTGATGCCGTTCGGCGCGACGACCACCCCCTGCAGGTCCTCGAGCCCGCTGACCTCGGTCGGAGCGAAATGAGCCCAGCGGTCGTCCTCGCGGTCCAGCGGCGTTCCGGCGGTATCGAGGTAGTCGACCCCGTGATCGGTCGCCAACCAGACGCCCTGACCCTCGATCGCGACATCGCGCGCCGCGGAACGCAGCGCTTGCTGAGGTGAGAGCTCGGTAATGGCGTCGGTGCGCTCCGCGCAGGAGCCCCCGTGGCCGAGGTACGAGACGGTGTCGCCACCGAGCCAAAGCTCGGTGGCAGAGCGCGTACGGATCGAGGACACCGTACGACCGAGGTTCCAACTGGACCACGTCGACAGCCCGATATCCAGGCACGAGAAGCTCGAAGCCCCGTCGCTCACCCAGACGCGGCCGCCGGTATCCACGTCGAAGGTTTCGATGGCATGCGGCGCGGGATAGAGGTTCACGTCGGTCGTCGAGACGCTCGTGACCGACCCGCGCACGGGCAGCGCCCCCACCATCGGCGCGCCGGTGGAGTCGGAGCCAGACACCCAGAGCCTTTGATCCACGCGCGTCAGGCCGCCGATGAACGACCAAATCCCGTCGGTAAGATCCGTGAACTGCTCGTCGTTCGTATCGTAGGTGAAGAGCCCCCCCGTCGAGGCGCCGAGCCAAACGCTGCCGCGGGTATCGCTCGCGACGGCGTCGATGCTCGACGCGTCGAGCAAACGCGCCGGTGCGCCGAGCGCGCTCACGGAGCGCCAAACGTCGTCCGTGCGGTCGTCGGGGGTCTGCGCGTCCGAGAACGTCTGCGTCTCGCCCCATTGCCCGACCCACGCAACGCCGCGCGCGTCGACACCGAGCGCGTTCGGCGAAAATGACGTCGGCGCGTGATAGAAATGCCAAGCATCGTCGCCGCGCACGAGGGGCGTCCCCCCGTCATCGAAGCGCACGAGCTCCCGCGCGTAGGTTCCTTCGAACCATTTTGCTCCCGAGCCGTCGATGACGAGCTTGCCGCCATCGGAGGCACCAAGAAGCTCGTCGAAATGAACCCAGGTGTCGTCCCCGGTCTGTGCGGGCGTGCCGCCGAAGTCGAGAGCCCAAAGTCCCGTTTCGCTCGTGACCCACAGCACGCCCCGCTTTTCCGCCAGATCGCGCACCTGCCCGAGCCGCGCGAAGAGCGCCGTTTTGACCTTGCAATCCGGCAAGAGGAACGGCGGCTTGCAGGCGCAGCGACCCGAGTTCTCGTCGCAGCTCGCGCCTGGAGAATCACAGAGCACCGCGTCTCCCGACACGCACCCTCGTTTCGGATCGCACGTCTCCTTGCCGTTGCAGACGAGGCCGTCGTCGCACGACGGGGCCATCGCGTGGTAGCAGCTGTTCTTTACCGGATCGCAGAGCTCTGTACCGTTGCAGGCGTCTCCGTCGTCCGGGCACATGCCAGCGGCACAAGGCTTGACCGGCACGGGCGGCGGAGGATCGGGCGGCTTCGACGACGGCTTGGGCTGCGCCGTCAGCGTCGTCGCGGGATGCTCGCGCCGCAAGTCGGATAGACCCGTGCGCCCGCCGCAGGACGCAGCACAAAGGCCAATCGTTAGGCCGTTCCACCACGTCGCCCGGCAGCGCCTCACGGGTATGCCGAAACCAACCACGGCAGGTCGTCGAAGTCTCGTCATTCCCGACCACCCGAGTGGCGATTCGACCGTGCCACTCGCGGCGGAAGATTTGCGCGAGTAGGGAGGTTTCTCGCGCCCGCTGGCAAACCCGCGCTTAGCGACTGGCGCGCTTCGCGGGAACTTTCCCGCCGGCTCGCCGAGCCTCGGAGAGCCCGATTGCGATGGCCTGCTTGCGGCTCGTGACCTTCTTGCCCGAGCCGCCGGAGCGAAGCTTCCCGCGCTTCATCTCGTGCATGCTGCGCTCGACCTTCGAGCCAGCCGTCGAGCCATAGCGCCGCGAGCTGCTCCGCTTCGCCGCGCCCCCGCGGGCGCCGCTGCTGCTGCGACTGCGACTGCTGCTGCTGCGACTGCTGCTCCGTCGGCTGCCGCTCCGGCTTCGGGTGCTCGTGCTGCGGCTGCGCGTGCCCCCCGAGCGGCTGGTCTTTCGGCTGCGACGAGTCTTCGAACCACGACCTTTCTTGCTCATTGCCATGGCGCGCGCAGAAGCAAGCGATATGCCGCATGTTTCGCGATTAGCCTTTCCCGCTGGACCGACGCAGCGTGGGCGACCATCTGCCCCATTCGGGGAGAAACGGCCCATTTCGCCAGCAGAATGCTCGGCTCATGAGCAAACGGGCCGGAGTCGCTACGGCGCGACGCTTGCAGCAGGACGGGGCGGTTCACACGGAACCGAGGAGAGCCGCAATGAAAGCCACGGACCTACTGATCAATCAGCACCGCGCCGTCGAGGACCTATTCGAGCAATTCGAGGACGCCGAGGACGCCGAGGAGAAGCGGGAGATCTTCGAGAAGCTGGCCGCCAACCTGGTCGGCCACGACGCCATCGAGCGGGAGATCTTTTACCCGGCTTGCGAGAAGGAGCTCAGCGCAGACGACGAGGACGTGCTGCACGAGTCGCTGGTCGAGCACGGCGTCGTCGAGTTTTCGCTCTTCCGCGCCGACGAGAACCGGAACGGGGAGGATTTCGACAAGTACGTGACCGTGCTCAAGGAAATTGTCGAGCACCACGTCGAGGAAGAGGAATCGGAGCTCTTTCCCAAGGCCAAGAGCGAGATGGAGGACGAGCGTTTGGAGGAGCTCGGTGCCCGCATGGAGAAGCGCTTCGAGCAAGCGCTCGCGTCCGACTTCCGCGAGCCTTTGCGCGACAATCTCGACCAGGTGCTCGCGGGGCGCACGAAGACCCAGAAGAAGGCGCCGGCAGCCCAGGGGCACGGCAAGGCCAACGCGCGCCCGAAAACGCACCGAGGCGAATCGCGAGCCCACAAGTAACCATGAGCTTCACGCAGGGCAAAGCCTTCAAGGTCGTCAAGGCGACGGCGAGCGACTTCATGGACGACAATGCGCCGCGGCTGGCGGCGGCGCTCGCGTACTATGCGTTGCTGTCGCTCGCGCCGCTCGTCGTGCTGGCCTTGGCAGTCGCGGGGCTCATGCTCGACGAGGAGGCAGCGCGCGGCGGTATTGCGCGCGAGCTCGGCAATCTCGTGGGGTCGGCGGGAGGGCAAGCCGTAGAGAACATCGTCAAGAACGCTCAAGCTCCAGCCGCCGGCATCATCAGCACCGTCATGGGGCTCGTCGTCCTGTTGTTCGGGGCCTCGGGCGTGTTCGGCGAGCTCGAGGCGGCGCTCGACACGATCTGGGAGGTCGCACCACGACCCGGGCGCGGCATCCTGGGCATGATTCGCGACCGCCTGTTCTCGTTCGCGATGGTGATGGGGGTGGCTTTCCTGCTGCTCGTTTCGTTGGTCGTGAGCGCGGCGGTGGCGGCTGTCGGACGTTTCTTGAGCAGCGCCCTGCCCGGGGGCGAGGTGATGTGGCAGGGGCTGAACTTCGTCATCTCGCTCGGCGTCGTAACAGCGCTGTTTGCCGTGATGTTCAAGACCGTGCCGCACGCCAAGGTGGCCTGGCGCGACGTGTGGGTCGGCGCCTTCGTCACCGCGCTCCTCTTCACGTTGGGGAAGCTGCTCATCGGCCTTTATCTCGGAAAGACCAGCTTCTCGTCGGCGTACGGCGCCGCAGGATCGCTCGTGCTGCTCGTGATCTGGGTTTACTATTCGGCGAGCATCCTGCTTTTGGGGGCCGAGTTCACGCAGGCCTATGCCATCTACTACGGCTCGCGCATCGAGCCATCAGAGGACGCGATACGCGCCGAGCGGCCTAGGAACGCTTCGCTCACGGAACGACGAAGCTGATCCGCCTGTTGCGCTCCACCACGGCGTCCTCGTCGGGTGGCCCGGACGGCCCGGCTCCTCACTTCTGAGCGGTGCCGGGCGCCGTCATCTTGGTGTGCATCTTCGCGAGTGTCTCCGCCGGCAGGACGTGCGACATCGCCACCCGTAGCTTGTTTTGCCAGCCGGTGACCACCTCACCGTCGCCACGCTGCATGGCCTCGAAGCCCTGCTTGGCAACCTCGTCGGCGGGAGCCTTCTTCCCCGTGCCGACTTTGGTGTCCATCAGGTCGGCGCGCTCGAAGAACTCTGTCTCCGTCGCTCCCGGCATGAGGCAGGTGACCGTGACGCCGGTCCCGTCGAGCTCGGCGCGCAACGCGTACGAGAACGAATCGAGAAAGGCCTTCGATGCGTTGTAAACGGCCTGGAAAGAGCCCGGCATGAAGCCCGCGATCGAGCCCGTGATGAGGATCTTGCCCTCGCCGCGGTCGCGCATCGACCTTCCAACGCGGTGAATGAGATCGACCGTGCCGGTCACGTTCGTATCGAGGACATGGCGAATGTCCTCGAAGTCCTGGTCGAGAAACGCGCGCCCGAGGCCCCGCCCTGCGTTGGCAAGCAGCGCGGCAACGGGCCGCGTGCCGATCTCGCGGTAGAGGGAATCGACGCCGCTGCGTGTGGCAAGATCGGCCTCGAGGGCTTCGACCTGGCCGCCCGACTCGCGAAGCGATGCCGCGGCAGTATGGATCTCGGGCTCGTCAGCCGCGATGACGAGGTCGTAGCCGTTGCTGAGGCAACAGCGCGCGAGCTCGAATCCGATGCCCGTCGAGGCACCGGTGACGACGGCGAGAGGACGTTGTTGGGTGGTCATGACTGTCTCCGTGGGAAGTAAGTGGGCTCGCCGTTCTGCCTCGATGGGGAGAATCGGCGTGCACTGGACTCCTCTTTCTTCGCGCCCTGAGGGTCGCGAGGCGTGCTTCGATGCACGCCCCGTGCCCCGCAGCCTTGGCGCGAGAGTGCGAGGCAGGCGCTCGCGTACGCGACGCGGCATTTTGCCTCGATTGAGCTGAACGGCGTCGACCCGCGGTCAGCCCTTCACGCAGAGCACCTGTTTGAGCTCGTGCACGACCTCGACGAGGTCCTCTTGCGCGGCCATGACCGCGTCGATGGGCTTGTAGGCGCCGGGCGTCTCGTCGATCACGTCGGCGTCCCGGCGACACTCGACGCCCGCGACGGCCTTCTCGTGATCCTCGAGCGTGAAGGTACGCTTCGCCTGGGCGCGCGACATCGCGCGACCTGCGCCGTGTGAGCACGACTCGAAGCTCGTGGGGTTGCCCTTGCCCCGCACGATGTAGCTCCGCGCGCCCATACTACCGGGAATGATCCCGAGCTCTCCCCGGCGCGCGCGCACCGCACCTTTGCGCGTGACGAGCACGTCGGCGTCGAAATGGTGCTCCCGCGAGACGTAGTTGTGATGGCACTGCACCGCCGTTTCCGCGAGCTCCACGCTGCGGCCGAGCGTCTTCGCGATCGCCGCGACGGTCGCCGCAAGCATGAGGCCGCGATTGGCGAGCGCGTAGTCCTGGGCCCAGCCGACCGCCGCGAGGTAGTCGTCGAAGTAGGCGCTTCCCTCCTCGAGGTACGCGAGATCGATGTCGGGCAAATTCACGAGCAGACGGCGCATGTCCTCCTTCGCAAGCTCGATGAAGTACGAGCCGATGCGCCCGCCGACCCCACGCGACCCCGAATGGAGCATCACCCACACGCCCTCTGCCTCGTCGAGACAGAGCTCGATGAAGTGATTGCCGGTACCAAGCGTCCCGAGGTGGCGCTCGTGATTCGCCTTCGCGACCTTCGGATGCTTCTCGACGATGCGGTCGAACCGCTCGCGAAGGCTCGCCCACGCCGACGCCACGGCGGGCGGCGGGTCGTGCCACGCGCCGCGATCACCCGGGCCACCATTCGCCGTGCGACCGTGCGGAACGGCTGCTTCGATCGCCGTGCGCAGGGCACCGAGCGAATCCGGAAGGTCCGAAGCCGTGAGCCCGAGCCGCGCCGCGACCATGCCGCAGCCGATGTCGACGCCGACGGCAGCCGGAATGATCGCCCCGCGCGTCGCAATCACGCTGCCGACCGTCGCGCCCATACCCCAATGCACGTCGGGCATGAGCGCGACGTGGCTATGGACGAACGGCAAGCTCGCGACGTTCTCCACCTGCCGGCGCGCCGCGTCCTCGAACGCAACGCCGTCGATCCAGGCTTTGATGGGAACGTTTCTGGTTTCGATGACCTGCATGAACGCTCAATACGCTCATGGCGTGAGACGCGAGTAACGAATCAAGAGAGGCGGCATGCTGCCACCGTTCTTCGGGTGCTCGGTCCAAAACGCGTGCACGGCGCCGTCGCCGCCCGTGATGAACGAGTAGTAGGGGCCGATGTAGTTGTTGGTTAGATCGCCCATGATGACGGGCTCGCTCCACGTGGTGCCGTCGTCGCTCGACGCGTAATGGAGTGCCGCGTCCGTCTCCGTCCCTCCCGACATGATGAAGGACCAGTAGACGTAGGTGCCGGCCTCGCCGCTCGTCATGCCCCAGAGCACGGCGCCCGGGTACGCGTGCTCCGCGAGGATCTTCGGTGGATCCCAGGTCGCCCCGTCGTTGAGGGAGCGCTGAACGATGACTTGGTTCGTTCCGTCCTCCGTGAGGCGGCCGCCGAAGCCGATCCAGAGCGCGCCCGTCGAATCCAGCAGCATGACTCCGTCCCCGGACCAGCCACCACCGAGATCCGTGAACGACCAGGATGCGAAGTCGTCGTCGCTTTCGAAGTAGCCGAAGCCGGAAGGCGCGACCCAGTGGCCACCACCGAGTGAGAGCAGGCGCTTGGCCGACCAGTCGTTGATGTCCCACGGAGCGGTCGACGTCACGGGGGCGAACGTCTCGCCGTGGTCTTCGCTGTACAGGGGTGTGCCGCACGCGGTGACGAGCACGTGGCCGGTCACGCTCGCGGTGACGCTCATCGAGGTGCACGAGGTCGCGGACTCCACGACCGTGACGGGGTCGCCCCAGGTTTGCCCGGCGTCCGAAGAGTGGGCGAGCAAGGTCGAGTACTTGCTGGAGCTCACGTAATGCTTCCAGAGGAAGTACCAATCGTCGCCCGCCGCGGCCATGTCCGTGCTCTCCGGATAGCTCAACGTGGGGACGCTGATGGTTTGGACGTCGTCCCAGGTCTCGCCGAGATCGGCGCTCCGACGAATCAGGAGCTTCAAGTCGCCCGTCGCTTGCCAGAGCACGACGTCATTCCCGCCGAGGCCGCGCAGCCGCACATCGTCATAACCCGTGTCGCTGACGGAAGCCGAGCGGCGCACGCTGAAGTGCGAGCCACTGTCCTTCGAGACGAGGGCGCTGCGATTGTCGGCGCCGAACGGCGGATCGAGCCAGCTTACGAGCAGGCGCCCTTCGTCGCCGGCAGCCGTGATGATCGAGGAGTACGAAAGCTGCGGGTCGTCCGGGTAGCGACCGAGCTCGGAGATCCCATCCACGGGCACGATGCGGCACTGCGTGTCGCAGCCGGGGTCCTCGTCGTCGCACGCTTCGGGGGGCGCGGGGTGGCCGTTTCCGCAGCCGCTCAGCGTGCAGTCGGGCTCGCAGCCGTCCTCGCCTGCCGTGTTTCCGTCGTCGCACTCTTCGCCGGCGTCGAGGACATCGTTGCCGCACGCCTCGTTCGATGCGCAGTCGGCGCTGCAGCCGTCGCCTCCCGTCGTATTGCCGTCGTCGCAGGTTTCGCCGGGGTCGACGACCTCGTTACCGCATGTTTCGTCGGAGCGGCAGTCGGCGCTGCAGCCGTCGCCGCCGGTCGTATTGCCGTCGTCGCAAGCTTCCTTCGGATCGACGGTGCCGTTGCCACACGCGGCCAGGTACTTTGCGCAGTAGGTGCCATGGCTGCCGCCCGCGACGTTCACCTCGGTGCACGGGTAGCCGGCGGGGCATTCGGCGTCCGTCGAGCAGGCTTTAGTGCAATAGAAATCGAACCCGGCACGGAGGTCTTCGAGGCAGCCGCCGCCGGAGCACTCGTCGCTCTCGGGGTCGACACAGAGGTCCCCGGAGCAGTTGATGACCGAGCCACACTCCGCGAACGGCGCTCCGGCTGTTCCGGCGCCGCCACCGTTCGCGCTCGTGCCGCCGCTGCTAGCGCCGCCGGCGCCTGCGCCGCCCTTGCCGGCGGCACCAGCCATCGCGCCTTTGCCGCCGGTCGCCCCGCCCTGACCGCCAGCAGTGGAACCCCCCACTCCCGCGTTGCCACCGTCACCCGCCGTGTCGTCGCCGTCGCTCCCTTTGCCGCCGCAACCGACGAGCGAAACCATCAGCAACGAAGCAAGCCACCCAGCGCGCACCATCACCAAATATTCTACCACGCCCGAAATCCATGGATTCCCTCCCGAGTTTCCTGCCTCGCTGTGGCGATCTGCGGCTCCCACGAGCAGCCGCTAAGACCCGCCAAAGTCGCCCAATAGCTCGAGCTACGAGGCGCCACCCGCAGTTTCCGGCCAGGGCATACGACTTGCTCAGCGCGGGCTATGCCCGATACGAGCTCGACGGATGCCGAAAGCCAGATAGATGAAGCTTCTTTGCCGTTCGACCTCACGGTTTTCGTGAGCCAACGGCTGAGCGTCAGTACGGACGAGGCGAGTCGCCTCCTTGCTGATTGGATGCGCGCACGAGGGCGCGCCGATCCCCCTGACTTGTACAATCATTGATGGTGCCTGGGCTCTGCGCTAAATCGACTGCCACCGTCGAGCTAGCGTCGGGCCATGAGTGCTCTTACTTTACCGAAAGTCCCGCTAGAGGCGCTGCGCCGGGCCCGCGTTTGCCCGACGCAGCTGACGGAGTCGCCCGTGGGCCCCTACGCCATGTGCGCCGCAGCGAACGAGCTCTTGCCCGAAGAGCAGGCGCGCGCTGAAGCGCTGCTCGCGCCCTACTTTCCGACCGGCACCAAGTTCGAGTTCTTTTGGCCGGTGGGCGGCGGTAACGGCCGCAGCGCCGCCGAGTGGTTTTCGGATCTCGTCGCTCGGTACGAGGCGGACGGCTCCGCGCGCACCACCTGACTATTCCGCCGGCTGCGACCGCCCGATGTGACCGGTCTCGGGGCCAGGCTCGAGGCGCTCCTGCGCGCTAGTGAGGTTCACACCCACGTGGTGGTCCTGAACCATGCTCCAGCCGAGGAACCCCGCCGGCAGGGTGAGGAGCACGCCGATCGCACTGAGAACAATCCCCGTTCCCGCTGGAGGAAACGCCTCGTTCCAGCGCTCCGTCACCATCACACCATTGATGAGGAAGGCAACCAGCGCAGAGACGTTCAGCGCCATGTGAATCAGGCCGGTTCGCTTGGCTGCGCTTCGGCGCGGAACGCCGATCGTCCAGTCGACGAGCCCGGGCACTGCCGCAAGCGCAGCCGTCGCAACCCCCGCCCAGTTCAAGACGCCGCCCGCCGTGAACCAGGAGCGATCCATGGAAGTCGCGTAGA
>DATMCL010000624.1:0-2008 GCA_035558375.1 Polyangiaceae bacterium | reverse complement strand
GCATTTCGCTCGACAGCTTGCCCGTGGAGACTGCCCCCTCCGCAAGGAAAGCCGCGCCCGCACCCGCGAAACCGCGACCCGTCTACAAGAAGCCGAAGCGCGACTACGGCCTCTGACGGCTCACGCCGAATCGGAGCGGCTCACGGCAAGATCTTGCCCGAGCACGCCGACTGCTTCGTGCAGAAGCGCATCGTGTCGGAGGAAGTCTGGACCTCGCAGCACAGCTTGCCGCCGCCGTACTTCGCACAATCCGCAGCCGACTCGCACGGCAGGTAGGTCGTGCTCGTCGGGCACGCTTCCGCCAGCGTGCACGTCTGCCGACAGCACACGACGGCGCCTTCGGAGTCGGAGCAGTTGCCGTCATTCGAGCAGATCCCTCCGAGCGGTTGAGTCCCCGTAGCGCCGGTGCCTGTCATTCCGGCGTCGTCCGCGGCGCCGCTCGAGCCGCCCGTCGTCGAGCCGCCGGTGCTTGTCGTGCCGCCGGCGTTCATGGAGCCGCCCTTGCTCATCGAACCGGCCATGCTCGTCGAGCCGCCCCGGTTCATCGCGCCTCCCGTGCCGCCTGCCGTCGAGCCACCGGTGCTCGGGGAGTCGCCAGCGCCCGCCGATCCGCCGCCACCGACCTCGACCGGCTGGCCCCCCACACCGCCGGTCACGCCCGAGCCGGCATGCCCTCCCTTGCCGCCGTCCGACTCCGAATCGTCTGAGGAGCAAGCGGCGCAGGGGACGAGCGCGGCAAGCACCCCGAGAGAGAGGGCTAGCAGCGCTCGAGCACGGAGAGGAGAGCCGCCCGCGTCGTCGGAAAGGGTGCGTCGCGCCATGCCAGTGAGTGGCGGGCGGGGGCCCTGATTACGAAGACAGCGCGGGATTCGGCGACAAATCAAGTACTGGATGCATATTTTTCCAGCCGCCGCGCCGCCAGCTCAGCGCATCAGCTCCGTCTTGATGCGTTCGCCGAAGGGCGTCCGCGCGTAGACGGGATGACCTGGCTCGGCCTCCGCGAAGAAGAATGCCGCTTGGCACTCGGGATACGGATCAGAGGGGCTGCCCGCCGCGTACCAGTCCCACGCGGTCCAGTGCATTGGCGTCGCATCGGCGTACGCGATGATTCGGTCGACGTAGTCGGTCGGGCAAGGCTCCGTGACGCTGTTGCCGGGACCGAACTCGCTCGCGATGAGCGGAACCTGGTCTTTGAGGAAGCCGAAGGCGCTCTGCCAAGTGTCGGGGAGCTTGCCCGAATACGGGTAGAGGTGCGTCGCGTAGACGACGTTGTAGCCGTCGAGATGAAAGCTCGGGACTTGACTGAGGTCGAAGCTCCAATCGAGCCCACCCGCGATGACGAGGTTGTGCGCACCGGTGGCGCGCACCGCCGCGTACAGAGCCTGCATGCCCGAGGCTTCGTACGTGATGCTCGCCGGAGTCGAGTAGTCGGCGTCAGTCGTGTCCGGATCGTAAGCACTCGTGACGGTCCCGCCGTTCTTCCACGTGCTCCAGTCGAGATCGTGCGGCTCGTTGTAGAGCTCGAACAGCACGCGTCCATCGCTTTGGTACGCCGCCGCAACGTCCGACCAAAACCGCACGGAGTCCGCGTCCGCCATGCCCACGAATTGCGGCTCAACGGCTCCGTTCGCCGTCGCCCAATGCAGATCGAGAATAACATCGAGCTTCGCCGTCCGCGCGAAGCCCACCACTTCCGCAACGCGCGCTCGGTAGCAGGCGCTATCGCAACCGGAGCCACCCGTCAGCCAAAACCCTTGATTTAGCCCAATCCGAACGACGTTCGCGCCCCAGCTCGCCAGCATCTCCAAATCCCCCGCGGTGATGCTCGATCCCACGGCATCCCAGATCAACCCCGGCAAGTTCGCGCCCCGCAGCCGAACCACCTCATTCGCCGCATCGAGTATCCGCGCCCCCTCAACCACATACCCATTCGGCGCCCGCGCCGTCCCCCCTCCCATTCCGCCCGCACCCGCACCCGCTCGTCCGCCCCCTCCCGCTTGTCCGCCTC
>DATMCL010000623.1:0-13314 GCA_035558375.1 Polyangiaceae bacterium | reverse complement strand
GTCAGCAGCAGCGTGGCGATGTGGTGCCCGTCCGAGTCGGCGTCGGCCAGGATGATGACCTTGCCGTAGCGCAGCCGCGTGATGTCGAAGGCCTTGCCGATGCCGCAGCCGAGGGCGGTCACGAGATCGGCCAGCTCCTTGTTCTCGAGGACCTTGGCCATCGAGGCGTTCTCGGCGTTCAGCACCTTGCCGCGCAGCGGCAGGATCGCCTGGCGCGTGCGGTCGCGGCCCTGCTTGGCCGAGCCGCCGGCCGAATCGCCCTCGACGATGAAGATCTCGGTCGCGCCCGGCGTGCTCATCGAGCAGTCCGACAGCTTGCCGGGCAGCGTCAGGCGCGCCGAGGTCGCGCTCTTGCGCACCACCTCCTGCTGCGCCGCGCGGCTGGCCTCGCGGGCGCGCGCGGCGAGCACGGCACGCGCGACGATCTGCTCGGCCATCGACGGCTTGCTGTTCAACCAGTGCTCGAGGGCCGGCCGGACCTGCGCGTCGACCGCGGCGAGGATTTCGGGGTTGTTGAGGCGATCCTTGGTCTGGCCCTGGAACTGCGGATCCTTGATGAACAGGCTGATCACGCCGACGAGGCCCTCGCGGATGTCCTCGGCCGAGATCGTGACGCCGCGCGGCGTGAGCCCGTGCGTGTCGATGTAGTTGCGCACCGCTTTGACGAGGCCCGACCGGAGGCCGTTCTCGTGCGTGCCGCCCGAGCCCGTCGGGATGCCGTTCACGTAGCTCTTGAGCCGCTCCTCCGTGGCTTCCGTCCACTGCAGCGCGAGCTCGAGCCGCGCTTCCTCGTCGCGCGAGAGCGTGAACGGCGCCTCGTGCACGGGCTTCGCGCTCGCTTCCTTGATGACGCGCCGGAGGAACTCGACGAGGCCCTCGGCATGCGAAAATTCGTGGGTCTCGCCGCGCGTCTCGTCGACGTACTTCACGCTGAGGCCGCGGTGCAGGTAGCTCACGATCTCGAGCCGCTCGCGGATCGTGTCCGGGTTGAAATCGGTGCGCGGGAAGATGGTCGGATCCGGGCGGAAGAACACCGTGGTTCCGCTGCCGCGCGCCGCGCCGAGCTTCTTGAGCTTCGACGTCACCGTACCGGCGGAGAACTCCATCGAGTACGCGGCGCCGTCGCGCTTCACGTTGACGACCACCTCGGACGAGAGCGCGTTCACGACCGACGCGCCCACGCCGTGCAGGCCGCCGGCCGTCTTGTAGTTCGCGTCGCCGAACTTTCCGCCCGCGTGCAGCGTCGAGTACACAATCTCGAGCGCGGACTTCTTGTGCTTCGGGTGGATGTCGACCGGGATGCCGCGGCCGTCGTCGGAGACCGTGAGCGACTGACCGTCCTTGTGCAGCGTCACGCCGATGTGGCTCGCGTGGCCGTTCATCGCCTCGTCGACCGCGTTGTCGACGATTTCCCACACCAGGTGGTGCAGGCCCGCGCTGCCCACGCCGCCGATGTACATGCCCGGGCGTTGCCGGACCGGCTCGAGCCCCTCGAGAACCGTGATGCTTTCGGCGGTGTACTTGGCGCTCGGAGGCTTGCTGCTGGCCATCAGGATTTATCCTCGAAGGGCGGGGGAGCCGGCGGGGGTTCGAGCACGACGCGTGCGAGCGTGCCGCGCTTGATGACCTCGTGCCCGCGGCCGCCGCGGCCGGTCTTCTTGTAGCTTCCGGTTCCGATGCGCTGCTCTCCGCCCATCGACGTCTCGACGACGAGGGTGTCCTTCGGGCCGGCCGCCGCCTTGATGCCGAGGAGAGCGTCGTCGTCCTCGAGCTTGACGAGCGTCACGCCCTTGCCCGGGCCCGTGAGGAAGCTCACTTCCTTCACGTCGCTGAGCAGCGCGCGGCGGCCGCGCGTGACGGCGATGAGCGTCTCCTTGCCGCGCACGCGCTCGACGCCGACCACCTGCGCGCCCTCCGCGGGCTTGGCGAAGCGGCGGCCGGCGCGCGTGCTCGGCGTCGCGAAGGGCTCGAGGCCGAACGCGAGCGCGAAGCCGTCGCTCGTCGCTGCGACGGCGTAGGTGTCGCCGCGCTTGTCATCGGCTGAGCCGAGGGTGCCTGCCACGCGCGGATCGAGCGAAAAAGCCGCCAGAATGCGCTCGCCGTCCTTGAGCTTGAAGAGCTTCTGGATCGGCTCGCCGTAGCCGGTCGTGGCCGGGATGTCGACGAAGCGCGCCGTGTACGCCGTACCGAAGCTCGACAGGAAGACGATCGAGGTCTTCGTGGAGCCGATCTCGCACGCGAGCACGCTGTCGCCCTCGCGGAGCCGGGTCGCGGACGTGTCCTTGACCTCGCGCTGGCGCTTGACCCAGCCGTCGGCGCTCAGAAGCACGTAGGTGTCCTCCGCGACGATCAGATCCTCTTCGGAGAAGATCACGTCGCCGTCGGTTTCGACGACCGCGGTGCGGCGCTTCCCGGCCTTGCCGAAGCTGCCGACGAGCGACTCGAGCTCCTTCTTCACGATCGCCCAGCGGCCCTTCTGGGCGGACGCCAAAAGCAGCGCGCGGATTTCCTTCGCGCGCTTCTTCTTCTCGTCGAGCTCCTTCCGGATCACGAGGATCTCGAGGCGGGCCAGACGGTAGAGCTTGAGCTCGAGGATCGCGTCGGTCTGCTCCGCGTCGAGCTCGTACTTCGCCATGATCTGCTTGGCGGCGTCGGCTTTCCCCTCGGATTTGCGGATGAGCTTGATGATGGCGTCGAGCGCGTCGAAGACCTTCGCGAAGCCTTCGAGGATGTGCATCCGCTTCTCGAGCCCCTTGAGCTCGTTCTCGAGGCGGCGCGTCACCACCTCCATGCGGAAATGCAGGAAGTGCCAGAGGATCGACTGCAGATCGAGGCGCTCGGGCCGCCCGACCTCGGCCTGCTCCGTCGGCACCAGGCAGGTGAGGTTCACCGCGAAGCCGCTCTGGAGCGGGGTGTTCTTGTAGAGGTAGGCGAAGACGAGGTTCTCGTCGGCTTCCTTCTTGAGCTCGAGCTCGATGCAGATGTCGTCGGTCGAGACGTCGCGCACGTCGAGCAGCATCGGCAACTTGCGCGAGACGGCCACCTCCGCGATGCGCTCCACGAGCGTCGCCTTATTGAGGGCGTACGGGATGCTCGTAATCTGCACGGTTTTGCTCGTGCGCCCCTCCTTGCCCGCGCGCCAGGTGCCGCGCACCTTGATGGTGCCCTGCCCGGTCTCGTAGATCTGCTTGAGCTCCTCGGCGCTCGTGATGATCTCGCCGCCCGTCGGAAAATCAGGCCCTTTGATGGTGCGGCAGAGCTCGCGCGACGAGAGCTGCTTGCCCTCGACCAGCGCGTCGAGCAGGCGGATCGCGGCCGCGCACACCTCTTCCGGGTTGTGCGGCGGGATGTTCGTCGCCATGCCGACGGCGATGCCGGTCGCGCCGTTCACGAGCAGGTTCGGCAGCTGCGCGGGCAGGACGATCGGCTCTTCCTTCGTGCCGTCGTAGTTCGGGCGGAACGGCGCCGTATCCTGGTCGAGCTCGTCGAGCAGGCGGGTCGCGAGCGGCGCGAGGCGGCACTCGGTGTAGCGGTAGGCGGCGGCGGGGTCGCCGTCGAGCGAGCCGAAGTTGCCGGAGCCGTCGACGAGCGGCGCACGCAGGCTGAACGACTGCGCCATGCGCACGAGCGCGTCGTAAATCGCGGAGTCGCCGTGCGGGTGGAAGTTACCCATCACGTCGCCCACGATCTTCGCGCACTTTCGGTGCTTGGCGTCGGGACCGACCCCCTGCTGCCACATCGTGTAGAGGATGCGGCGCTGCACGGGCTTGAGCCCGTCGCGCACGTCGGGCAGCGCGCGGCTCGTGATGACGCTGAGGGCGTAGTTCAGGTAGCGCGTCTGCGCGATTTCGTGCAGCGGGACCGGCTCCTCGCGGAACAAGCCGAGCTGCCCTTCGCCGTTCGAGCCGTCCGGAGGCTCGCGCCGCGCACCGCTGCCGCCTGACCGCTTGCCCGCTTTTCGCTTGGTTGCCACGCTCGGGTCGGCTTCGCTACGGGGTTCGGAGCCGAGCGTCAACCTGGAACCGCTCGCACCCCGTCAACTGCGATACTCTTCGATCTCGATCGAGTAGCGCTTCATGTAGCGGTGGATCTGCATGCGCGCCTTGCCGAGCACCCGCCCGACGGCCGCCACGTTGCCCGCGTGCGCGGCCAAGAGGTCCCGGAGCTCCTGTTCGCTCGGGGTCCCGGTTCCCGCGGGTGGCAGGCGACTCGGCGCCCCCGGCGCCGGCGCTGCCTGACCATAGCTCTCCATCGCTTCGGTCACGGCCTCCGGAAGGTGCTCGGGCAAGAGCACCGGGCCGTCGGCGAGCGCCACCGAGCGCTTGATGCACGCCTCGAGCTCGCGCACGTTGTACGGCCAGTCGTGATGCAGGAGGGCCGTCATGTACGGGAAGCTCGGCTTGAGGTCGCTCCTGCCGAGACGGGCGAGGAAGCTCGTGAGCAAGGCGAACACGTCCTCCTTCCGTTCGTAGAGGGCGGGCAGGGAGAGCTTGTACTCGTTGAGGCGCGCGTAGAGGTCCTCGCGGAACTTCCCCTCGGTCTGCAGCCGTCCGAGGTCGCGGTGCGTCGCGCCGACGATGCGCACGTCCACCTGCTCGGGCGTGGTCGCTCCGAGCGGCAGCACCTCGCGCGCCTGGAGCACCCGCAGGAGCTTGGCCTGCGCTTCGAGCGGCATATCGCCGATCTCGTCGAGCAAGAGCGTGCCGCCGTCGGCCGCGCGGATGAGGCCCGGCTTGTCGCGCTCGGCGCCGGAGAAGGCGCCGCGCTTGTAGCCGAAGAGCTCGCTCTCGAGCAGGTTGCCGGGAATGGCGGCGCAGTTGACCGCCGCGAACCGTCCGGCGCGACCGCTCAGGCGGTGAAGCTCCGAAGCGACGACTTCCTTGCCGGTGCCGCTCGCGCCGAGCAGGAGCACGTTGAGTGGCGCGTGAGCCACGCGGTGCAGCTCGCCCAAGATGCGGTCCATCTGCAGCCCGCCCACGAGCGCGGCCGAAGCCGGCGCGCGGCGGCGAGCGGGGCCCACGAGCGCTCCGTCGATGCGGTACGCCGCGTAGTCGTCGAGGCCCTCTTCGACGAGCTTCAGGATCGCGTCGCCGATGCGGAGCTCGTCGAGCGGCTCTAGCGCGGCCTCCTTCACGGGGTGCCCGTTCACGAGGATGCCGTTGCGGCTTCCGAGGTCGCGCACGACGAAATCCTCGCCCTCCAGCGTGATCTCCGCGTGGCGGCGCGACACGGCGCTCACGGCGAGCACGATGTCGGCCGAGCCGTCGCGGCCGATCACGGTCGTGCCTTTGGCGAGCGGCCACGCCGCGGGGAGCGCCGCGTACTCGCCGGCGTAGAGCAGCACGAGCCCGGCCCGCCCTTTGGGACGATCGCGCCGCGAGGCGTCGAACGTCTGCATTTCGTCGGTGCGCTTGTCGGTCACGGCTCATCCCCGGTCGAGGCCACGCCGGGGCCTTCGGATCTAACACCAGTCGGATGCCCGGCGCCACGAATGCTAAGCTCCGCGTCGCGAAGCATGGCAGACGCCGTTCACGCGTCCGAACCCCGCCGTTCCACCGTCGCGGCGGTGCAGTTGTCGAGCCAGGCGGACGTGGCCGAAAATCTCCGGACGGTCTCGCGCGTCGTGAAAGAAGCCGCGGCGCGCGGGGCCAGCCTCGTGCTCTTGCCCGAGAACTTCGCGTTCATGGGTGACGAGCAAACGCGCGCCACGCACGCCGAGACGCTCGGGGACGCGACTGCCCCGATTCAGAGCGCCCTTGCCGCGCTCGCGCGCGAGCATCGGATCCACCTGGTCGCGGGCGGCATGCCGGAGCGCTCGGACGACGCGGCGCGCCCGTTCAATACGGCCCTCGCGTTCGAACCGAGCGGCGCGCTAGTCGCGAGCTACCGGAAGATCCACCTCTTCGACGTCGAGCTCGCGGACGGCAGCTCCTACAAGGAGTCGCGCGGCAACACGCCTGGCGAACGTCCCGTGGTGCTCGACGCGGCCGGCTTCCGGCTCGGTCTCTCGATCTGCTACGACCTACGATTTCCCGAGCTCTATCGCGAGCTCACGCGGGAGGGCGCCGAGGTGCTGCTCGTGCCCGCCGCCTTCACCCTGCACACCGGCAAGGACCACTGGCACGTCCTCTTGCGCGCCCGCGCGATCGAAGCGCAGTGCTACGTCGTGGCCGCGGCGCAGTGGGGCAAGCACCCGCTCGGCCGCGTCACCTACGGTCACGCGCTCGTCGCCGATCCCTGGGGCACGGTCGTCGCCGAGGCATCGGACGGCCCCGGCTTCGCGCTCGCCGACCTCGTCTCGACGCGCCTCGACGACGTCCGCCAATCGCTGCCGTCCCTCAAGCACCAGCGCCTCCGCTAGGAGGCCGTCGCCGTTCTGCCGCCGAGACGCGGCGTCGCCGCTAGAGATGGCGCTTGGCGATCTCGGTCCAGGTGCCGGACGGCTCGAGCATGATGTAGCTCTTCCAGTACGGCCGGGCCTTCTGCGACTCGCCGACCTGCTCGTACGCCATCGCCAGGTTGAAGTACGCGTCCGAAAACTTCGGATCGCTCTCGATGGCACCGAGGAAGAGCGGGATGCTCGCGTCCGGCTCACCGCGCTCGAGCATCACGTAACCGAGGTTGTACTGAGCTTCCGGCTGGCGCGCATCGATCTCGAGCGCCTTCTTGTAAAGCTCCTCGGCGCGGCTGCCGTCTTGGCGACGGAAGCGAATGTTGCCGAGGTTCGTGTAGGCGATGGCGAGCCAGGGGTCGAGCTGGATGGCCTCGCGATAGAGCCGTTCTGCCTCGTCCATCGAAGCCGGCTCCTCGTCGAGCTGGCTCGCGCGAAGGTAGAGCTCGTAGGCGGTCCGCGCGCGCTCGCGCCCCGCCGAGGGCCGGAGCACGCGCACCACGTCGTCGCGCAGCGTCTTGACCTCGAAATCCAGGAGCATCTGCCCGGTCAGTGGCTCGAACGCGCCGTCCTGGCTGCGCACGACGACGCGCTCGCCGTCCGAGACGATGCGCAGCTCCTGCAGCGGTCGCGTCACCTTCGGCAGCGACTTGCGCAGGGCCGTGACCGCGCGCGTGACGTCGCGCAGGCGCACGCGCTGCTGCAGCAGCGACTGCGCCGTCCGGAGCGCGATCAGATCCGAGAAGGTGTAGGCACGCCGGCCGCGTCGCCGCGCCGTGGGCGAAACGACGCCGGCGCGATCGAGCGTGCGCAGCCGCGCGGGCGTGATGTCGAGCAGGCGAGAGATCTCGCCACACGAGAACAAGTCGGTGAGCGGCTCGCGGCTCGCGTCAGCGGGCGGCGCATCTCCGCGCGTCGCGCCGTCGGCGCGATGCTGCATGCGTCCGCCACCGGGGCCGAACACCACATGGATGATCTTCTCGTCGCGCTGCTTCCTGCGACTCATGGCCCTGGTAACCCGTGACGTCATGGATCACTCTGCCCACGCCGGTCTCCTGTCAAGACATCGCTCACTGAACCGTGAGCCGGGAGCGCCAACGCCGACGAACTTGGGTCTTGACGTACCTCCACGTGCACGCCTCGGCTCACGCTCCGCGCGAGCCGCGCTTCGGCTCCGGCGGATGAGGGTCGACCCGTCGCGGCGGGCGGGGCTGCGCATCGGCGAACACACGCGCCTCCACGTCGACGTTGACGCGCACGCCGTGGCTGTCGGCACGCACGTAAAGCTCCGCGCGCACCCGTCCGATGCGAGCGTTCGAGCGCACCTGTGCTTCTCGGCATGCGATGCGCACCGCACGCAGCCGCGCGTGCGGATCCTTGGCGATCACCTCGACGATGTCCGCCCCGAGCTCGTCCGGCACGCCGCCCCCGCGTGAGGCGAACGGCAAGAGCACGCTGGTCGAGCCGTAGTACGTGGCGCCGTCGGGCTCCTCGCGCGTGGCCCCCTCGCTCATCACGTCGGCGCACTCGAAGAGCTCGCGCCAGCGGTAGTCGCTGCTGCGGTAGAGCTCGAGCGTGCGGCGCTCCACGAGCGGCGCTCCCCGCGCTTTGCGGAGGCCTGGGCCTTTCGATTTGGAACCGGCGCGTGCCGACGCCATGAACGGGATCGTATTCCGACGGGCTTCGTCACGAGCAAGTACGCCGCGATGACGGCTGCGGAGCGTCCCTCCGGCTTACGTAACGGCCGAAGAAATTGGCCAGGGCTCGCCCTTCGGCGTCTGATAGCCGCGGCACCCATCAACCCGAGGAGGCGGCCTTGTTCAACAGTCGTTACCGTGGCCCTGAACGTCGCGTCCACCGCATGTACGTGACGCGAAACACCGAGTACCACTTTCGCGGCGACGAATGCGTCGCGGTTCGCGATCGCCGAACCGGCCGCTGGCTCGATTCGCACCTCGCCGTGCAGCGCAAGCTCGCGGGCGGCGTTCGTTTCTTTGAGAACGGAACTGCCGTCCCCTCCTGCGAGCCGCCCAAGGTGGGCGAAGCGCTTTACTTCGACGACGAAGGCCGCGAGCTCATCACGAGCGTGCTCTCCGCCATCGAGCGACCCTCCAAGGAGACGGTCGCCTCGTACGACGGTTGAACCAGTCCAAGGTTGTTCAACCAGTTTCCTGAATCCGCGTAAGGACTTGCACCTCCACGGTTGTTTTTCGCGCCCAAACGCGAAGCGCACTTCGCGGCTACGGGCGCCGCCTCACGAAATTCCCGCTAATTGAGGGCTCATGGAAGCTAGGCACCATTCTTGGATACCGCCCCGCTCGTCAACCATGTCCGAAGCACTCGACACGCACCGCAAACCGAGCGACCCGAAGGCGGTCGCCATCCTGGCCAAAAACATTTACCGCGAGTTTCGCGCTGGCGGCTTCAGCGAGCGCGACGTGATGGCCCTGGCCGGAGAGCTGCTCGAGCTCGTCACGAGCGACGTTCGGAACGAGCGAGCGGTCCGCGAAGGCTGAGCGGGGTCGCCGACGGGCCTGGGGCGCGGGGCTCGACGGGGTGGGACCAGTGCTGGGGCATGAATCGGGCAAGAGCACGGCCGACGGGCCGTGCGCCTCGACGAGCGGGGGCCGTGATTGACAGCAGGGGCTACTATTCGACAAGGTTAACCTGGTCGTGATTTCGCCTGCTTCCGGCGCCAAAGCCCCCGCCTTTTCTATCGTGATCCACGAAAAAGGCGGGACTGAGCGACGCGAGGTTTTCGAGACGAGCGAAGTCAGCGTCGGCCGCGTGCAGGGCAACCACATCGTCCTGCCCAAGGGGAACGTCTCGAAGCGCCACGCCCGCTTGCTCTATCGGGACGGCCGCTTCATCGTCACCGACCTCAACAGCACGAACGGCACCTACGTCAACCGGCGCCGCATCGCGCAGGCGACCATCGTCCGGGAGGGCGACCGAATCTACGTCGGTGATTTCGTGCTCCGGATCGAGCCGGAGTCGGAGTCGGCAGATGCCCCGGTCGGGGCCGAGCTCGAGCGCAACACCTCGCGCACGGAGTCGGCGCCCCCGTCCGACGAGCAGAGCCAGGTCCCGCTGTCCTCCTCGCACGCCGGTGTAGCGGAGGAGCCCGTTGGTCGCGCCACCGCCCACTCCTTCGAGGCCGTCTCGCCTCAGGCGGCGACCCGCAGCACCCCGGACGGCGTGGAAGGGCCCGAGCAGACCGATCTCAGCGACAGCGTCGCCACGCTCGTCGCGCGAGTCGCCGAGCGGCTCACGGGCTACGACCTGAGGCTCCCGGCCGATCCCTCGCTCGAGCAGCGAGTCGAGCCACTTTTGCAGGAGATCTGGCAGGCGTCCGAGAAGGATTTCCCGGGGGTCGACGGCGAGCGCGTGCTCGCTCGAGCGCGGTCGGAGCTCGTGGAGCTCGGGCCGCTCGGCCCGCTGCTCTCCGACACGAGCGTCGCCGAGATCGGCGTGCCGCGCTTCGATCACGTTCTCGTCGCGCGCCCGGGTCGTGGGGTCGCGGTCGAGCCGGGGTTCTCGTCCGAAGAGAGCCTGACCTGGACGCTCTGCCGGCTCTGCGAGCAAACCGGCGTGCCCCTCCGACCCGACGAGGTGTCCGTCGAGCGCCGGCTGCACCATGGCGCGACGCTCGAGATTTCCCTCGGGAGCGGAGCGCCGCACGGCAGCATCCTCGTGGTTCGCCGCCCGCGCCGCACCACGCTCACCCTCGACGAGCTCGTGCGTCGCGGCACCGTGTCGCGCGCGATGGCCACGTTCCTTCAGCACTGCATCCACGCCCGGCTCAATCTGCTCGTGGTGGGCGCGCGCGATGGCGGTCCCGAGACGTTGCTCGGCGCGCTCTCCATCGTGCCGGCCGACGGCGCCCCCGTGTGGATCGCCGACGCCGCGAGCCCGCCGTTCTCGTCGATGGCGCGCATCGACGTGAACCAGACGGCAGATCGGCTGCATCACGCGGTGCAGGTGGCGGCCCGTGTTCCCGCGGCGCGCATCGTCGCGGACGTGACGCCCGCCGGGCTCGCGGGCGCGGTGCTCGACGCCATCGGTGACGGTGTCGACGGCGTCGTGGCATCGCGCTTCGGCGCGGGTCTCGCCCGCGCGCTCGGACGCTTGGCGGCGGATCTCTCGATCGTCAATCCGGCGATCACGCCCGCGACGGCGCGTGAGCTCGTGGCGACGTCCTTCGACGTGGTCGTCGAAGTGGCGCAGCAGCGTGACGGTCGCTACCGGGTGATGCGCGTCGCCGAGATCGTCGGCAGCGGGCCACAGAGCGTCGAGCTGAGCGACATCTATACGTTCGTCGCCGATCGCACGGCGGCCGGCGGTGCGATCGAGGGCAGCTTCGTGACGAGCGGCACCGTGCCGCACGTCGCCGAAACGTTGCGCGCGCGCGGCATCCAGCTCGAGGCCGCGCTGTTCTCGCGGCCACTTTCACGCTGAAGCGCTGTTCGCTCGCGCGCGTGGCACCGGTTTCCGCGCAGGACTTCGCGTGCTCACGCGCGCGGTCGTCACGGCTTTCGCCTGTGTTCGGCTGCGCGACTGCTCACGCTCGCCGCTCCTGTCGCTGCGCGGCTCGGCCGCCGCATCCGATGGGCTGCGAACTTTGTGATTCGAACGGAACGTCAATCTCGCGGGTAATGACCGTTTCGTCGCTGGACTCGTGCCGGCCCGCGGGCGCATACTTTGTTGAAGTGGTGGTGTGAAGGTTGTCGAGCTCGGCGCCTGAAAAACCTCCTCCACAACACCTCTGTCTGAGCCGTTTCGAGGCTCTGCAACAACGGGCAAAGTATGATCTGGAAAGTCTCTGACCACGGGCGCGCGCGTGCCCAAGATTTCGCCGGTCGAACGCGGCATCGCCTCACGACGACCGCGGTCGGGCTCATCGCGGTCGCTGCGTGCCAGCAGCCCGCCGACGTCGCGCGCGACACCAAGGGCCTCACCACCGGCGCGGGCGCCGCGACGGGCATGGGCGGCTCCGGTGCAACGGGCGGCGACATGGCCTCCGGCATGGGTGGCACCGGCATGGGCCAGGGCGGCAGCGGCGCGATGGGTGGCACCGTCGTGATCAACCCGAGCGCCGGGCAATCGAACATGGAGAAATGCCCGCCGACGACCTGCGCGGAGCAGGGGTACGAGTGCGGCTCGATCGTCGACGCGTGCGGCAAGGTCACGAACTGCGCGGACGAAGGCTTCACGTGCGGCCCGCTCGAGGCGTGCGTGGGCGGCGTCGACGCACCCGCCAAGTGCATGGTCGGCGGCGAGCCGTGCGAGCTCTGCGCTTTCGTGCCGGACTGCAGCAAGGCCGGGACGATGACCGCCATCACCGGTCGGGTGGTTACCCCGGGTCGCACCGACACCAACACCGGCAATCAGGTGGGCGTTCCGAACGCGTTCGTCTACATCTTGCGGAACAAGGGTGTCGGCGAGCTGCCGGCGATTACTTCCGGCATTCCCGACGGCGGCACGAGCTGCGACCGCTGTGAGGACCAGGACCTTGGCCCCGTGCTGCTTGGCACGGTCACCGACGCCACAGGTGCGTTCAAGCTCGAGGGAAACGTGCCGGTGGGCGAAGAGTTCGCGATGGTGGTGAAGGCGGGCCGCTTCCGGCGCGCGTTCAATTACACGGTGCCCGACAGCGCCGCCTGCCAGCTGACCGCGCTGCCAACCACGCTGCCCGACAACCCCGCGCGCCTGCCGCGCAGCATGTCGGACGGCCTGGCGGTGAACATTCCGCGCATCGCCGTCACGACCGGGTCCATCGACGCCATGGAATGCGTGCTCGAGAAGATGGGCCTCTCGCACGACGAGTTCAAAAACCCGGGCGCGGCCGGCGACGATCCGGCGCGCATCCACATCTACCAAGGGCGCTCGAACGCCGACGTCAATCAGGGCGACGGCGCCAGGATCGACGCGAGCACACCGCTCGAGGACGTCCTCTACGGCGACCCCAAGCGCCTCACGAGCTACGACATCGTCCTCGCGGACTGCGAGGGCCAGCAGGCCGACTCGAGCAGCGGCGTCCGCGGTGGCGGCCAGGGCGGGGAAGGCAACGCCGGCCCCGGACAGCCGCAGTTCAACGAGCGGGATGAATTCGGCGCCAACGTCATCAACTACGTGAACCGCGGCGGGCGCATGTTCGTGAGCCACCTCCGCTACACCTGGCTCTACGAGAACGGTTTGCAGGCCTACGACGCGGCCGACCCGCTGAACACCGGTCTCAACGCGGCGGCCACTTGGGAGATGGGAGACAAGGCGACCGTCATGAAGGGCAACGGCGTGGTGTCGCTCGGGCGACCGCTGGCGAGCCCGCGCATCCAGTCGTTCGCGGATTGGGCGAACGCCGAGATGGTCGCCTCGCCGCCCGGCTACGCGTTCGAGATCTCCGAGCCGCGCAGCCAGGCCGCCGGGATCGGGATGTCATCGGAGGAGTTCGTTTACACGGACTCGATCGACGACAAACCGGGCGAGAAGATCCAGCAGTTCTCGTTCAACACGCCCTACGCTTCGCCCGCGGAAGCGGTCTGCGGCCGCGTCGCGTACAGCGGGTTCCACGTGAGCATCGGCATGACGAACGGGACCACGTTCCCGAGCGTCTGCGGCACCGGTGACCTCACCAAGCAGGAGAAGGTGCTGCTCTACATGCTGTTCGATCTCGCGACCTGCGTGGGCGACACGCCTCCGCCGCCCGCGTGCACCCCGCAAACGTGCGACGACCTCATGGTGTCCTGCGGCTTTACCGGTGACGGTTGCGGCAAGGTTCTCGACTGCGGGCCCTGCCCGCTGCCGATCCCGAAGTAGCCCGAAGGGGCCGAAGACGCGCACGGTCGCCTGCGGCCGTGCGCGAGCTCTCGCCGAAGGCGCGCGGCTCGAGCGCTACCGCAGAAGAGCCTATTCGGCCCCAGCGT
>DATMCL010000622.1:0-6623 GCA_035558375.1 Polyangiaceae bacterium | reverse complement strand
ATCGACACGCGCGTGCTCCGCTACTCGAACGTGTACGGCCCGCGCCAGGATCCCCACGGGGAGGCGGGCGTCATCGCGATCTTCCTCGATTTGGCGCGAGCGGGCCGCCCGCTCGGCGTGAACGCCCTGCGCAAGACGGGCGACGGCGGCTGCCTGCGCGACTACGTCTACGTGAGCGACGTCGCGCGCATGAACGTCTTGGCCCTCTCAGGCGCGATCGGCGAGCCCATCGCGAACGTCTGCACCGGCATCGGCACGACGACGCGCGAGCTCGCTCAGATCGTGCTCCGCGCCGTCGGACGCGACGCACCGATCGAAAGCCGCCCCCCGCGCGCGGGCGACATCGGCCTCTCCGTCCTCGATCCGACGTTGCCGGAGAAGTACTTGGGCGATCTCGTGGGGCTCGAGCGCGGGCTCGAAGCGACGGCGGAGTGGGCGGCGACGCTGCCGCAAAGTCCTTGAGTCTCAGTCCGGCGGCGCTGCGGGCGCGCCCGTGCGCCACGCTTCCTTGAGCTTCGCGACGCTGATCAGCGTGTAGCCCCGCGTCCGCAGCACCTCCGCCGAGCGCGGGGCCTTTCCGAGCAGAAAATCCGAGGCCTGCTTGCCTTCGAGGAGCCTGCGCGTGAACGACGAGAGCGGCTCGAAGCTTCGCGAGCGCGAGCGGAAATCCTCGGCCAGGCGCGAGCGCTGGATGAGGAAGTGGGTCACCCGGTACTTGCTCGCGAAGGAGAGGATCTCTTCCGGCTTGGTGGCGTAGATCGCGCGGGTCGTGTCCTCGGCGCGCTCGAGCTGGCGCTTCCAGGATTTCACGAGCCAGGGCTGCATCGTCTCGAAGCCGCCGTTGTTCGGGCGCATGCCGAACAGGGGCACGTTGTCGCATTCCTGATCGCCGACCTGGCAGGCGACGCGCGCGTCCTCCGGCAGCTTCTTGATGGCGTCCCAGACGGGTCCGAGGCGGCGGTAGTCGACGTCGACGCCCATCGGCGGCGTGCGCACGCCGTTGCCGAGGCCGGACCACATGAGCCAGATGCCGAGCGCGCACACGACGTTCCGAATCGGGTAGCGCCAGCGCCGGAAGCAGGGCGCGACCAAGCCCAAGACGCCCGCCACGAGCCCGAGGGCGACCATGCGCATGCCGAGCGTGTAGTAGCGCTCGGGCGAGTACAGCTTGAACGCGAAGACGCGAGACAGCGTGTAGAGCACGAGGCTCGCAACGAGGAATGCCGTCACTGGCGTCGGCCCCGTGGCGAGCCGCATGAGCGGGAGCGCGAGCAAGAGAGCGAGAAGCGCGATCACGACCTCGCCACGGTGCTCTTCGACGGTCCGCCACACCTCCGGGTGAGGCGTCGTCCCGTACTGGTCGAACATCTCCTCGTACATGCGCGCGAATTGTTGCGTGGGCTCCGGAAACGGCAGCACGCGCAGGCGTCCGGATTTGCCGAAGGCGGGCTCTCTCTTCGCTTGCTCGAGCGTGTGGATCGAGCCGCCGTCGTGCATGCCGACCATCACGGCCGGCGCGAGCAGCGCGACGCAGGCGCCGACGAGCAGCGCGTAGTGCTTGAGCCGCCGCAGCAGCGTGTGGAAGCCCGGCCGGCCGAGGCCGCGCAGCACGTAGACACCTTCCGCGCCGAGCACCATGGCGAGCGCCGTCGGATAGGTGAGCGCTCCGACGATCGCTGCGATCCGCCGCACGTTCGGGCGCCCCGCGAGCGCTCCGGCGAGCCACAGCGCGCAGACCGGGAAGCCGAAGCCGCGCGGCAGCCCGCCGTGGATGCGATTCTGGATCGACTGATCGTGAATGAAGAGCGCCGCGAAGAGCAGCCCGGCACCGAGCCCGGCACGCCGGCTCGTCATGAGCACGACGCCCGCCATCACGAACATGCCGAAGAGCAGCTTCGTCACCCACTTGGTGGCGACGAGCAGCCCGACCGACGGCACCGTGAAGCGGAACAGCAGCCGGTACGCGTACGGCTGGTACTCGAGCATCTCGTTCGCGATCGGATCGTTTTCGAGCGGGTGGCCCGGCGCGTAACGGTGGAACGGAAAGAGCGCGGTGCGGGCGTCGTCGGGCTGGAGCAGCGGGTCGGAGAGGACGGGCTCGTTCCCGGCGTACCAGCTCCGGAGCCACAGGATGGCGACCCACCAGACGACGAGCATCGTCGCCAGATGAATCCAATCCCGGAGTCCGAGCCGCCTGAGCGTCTGGGGCAGCCGCACGAGGTCGAGGGCGAAGCCGCGGGCCGCGCCGGCGAGCCTAGACGGAAGCTCTTTCGTGCGCGCGACGAGCCGTTGGGCGGTAGTCTCGAAGAGCTGCTTTAAGGCGGTCAGAGGCAGGGCAATACCACTACTTTGCCGGTCTTTGGTAGGAGATGGTGGCGATGCACGAGAGCCCGGCGTTCGCGGCACAGGTTCGGCTCGAGCCCGAGCTCTCGATTGTCGTGCCCATGTACGACGAGGAGAGCAACGTGGCGGCGTTCGTCGAGGCCGTCTCGAGCGTGCTCACGGGCGCTTCGCTCGACCACGAGCTCGTGCTGGTGGACGACGGCAGCCGTGACGGCACCTGGCAAGCGATTTGCGAGGTCTCTCGCGCGCGTCCCAGCGTGCGCGGTGTCAGCCTGTCACGAAACTTCGGGCACCAGGGCGCGCTGCTCGCGGGGCTCAATCACGCGCGCGGCCGCGCCGTCATCACGATGGACGGCGATCTCCAGCACCCGCCCGAGACGCTGCCGGAGCTCGTCGCGGCGTGGCGCGACGGCTTCAAGGTCGTCAACACGCGTCGTCTCGACAGCGACGACACCTCGTTCTTCAAGCGGCTCACGTCGCGGGGCTTCTACTGGACGTTCTCGAAGCTCACGGGTGTCGCGATGGAGGCGGGCGCGTCGGATTTCAGACTGCTCGATCGCGACGCGGTGCAGGCGCTCATTCGCCTCGGTGACGCCGATCCGTTCATTCGCGGTCTCGTGAGCTGGCTCGGCTTCCGCACGAAGACGATCCCGTACCAGGCGCGACGCCGGCACTCCGGCGTGCCCAAGTTCACGCTGAGGAAGATGATTCGCTTGTCGTCGGGCGCGATGCTCTCGTTTTCGGCTTTCCCGCTGCGGCTCGGCATCGGTATCGGCTTCGTGACGAGCGCGCTCGCGTTCGTCGAGCTTTGCTACATCCTCTACACCTACGCGCGCGGCCACGTGGTGCCCGGCTGGGCGTCGCTCATGACGGTGATGTCGCTGATGTTCGGCGTGCTGTTCGTGCTGCTCGGCATCATCGGCACCTACCTTGCCAAGGTGTACGAGATCTTGAAGCGGCGCCCGCGCTTCGTGGTCGGCGATCGCGCGGGGTTCGGCAGCGCGGAGGACGCTCCGCCGAGCCTCGACCGCTGACGTACCGGCCCGCGCGCCTCGCGCGGCGCGCTATCTCGAGCGCAGCACCCACGCGAGCCCGAGCAGGCTCAGCCCGAGCACGACGAGCGCGAGCAGCCCCACGACGATGTCGGCGGCGCCGAGCGAGCGGCGCCCCCGCGTGGAGGTTTCCGCGCTGCGCTTCGGGACCTCGACGAGCGGGGCCGCAGCGGAAGGCTCGACGCCGGCCGCGGGCGCGTCCGGAGCGTCGATGCCGCGCGGGGGATCGATGCTCTCGTCGCTGCGCATCGGCTCGTCGGCGCTCGCCTCGAGCTCGAGCAACGCGGCGAGCAGCGGGTCGCGCAGGCCAAGCTCGGTCGAGCCGATGCGCAGGAGCTGGCCGGCGGTCCAGGGCGTTTCCTGGTTCGGCTCGAGGCGCTTGCCGCCGAGCTCGCTGCCGTTCTTCGAGCCGAGGTCCTTCACGCACACGTTCTGGCCGCGCCGCACGAGCTCGACGTGCCGGCGCGACGCGTCATTGTCGGACAGCACGAGATCGGCGTTCGGGGCGCGTCCCAAGACGTAGGTGCGCTCGACATCGTTCATCGCGAGCTCGCGCCCGGTGTCGGGCCCGTTCTCGACGCGCACGACGGCTCCCGTGCGCTCGCCCTCGGCTGCGAGCGCCGCCGCGACGAGACCGAGCGCGATCTCGCGCGTGGTGGCTTGCGGGTTCGCGGTCGGCAGGGCTTGCTCGACGCGCACCTCGAGCCAAATCCGGCCGACGCGGATCAGATCGGAATGGCGGAGGACGCGCGGGGCGTTGGCGGGGAGCCGCACCGGCCCGACGAAGGTGCCGTTGGTGCTGCCCTCGTCGATCACGACGTACTCCGTGCCGCGCTGCCGGATCGAAGCGTGCCGGTGGCTGACGCTCGGATCCGGCAATCGGATCTCGGAGCCATCGCCGCGACCGATCACGACCCGCGGAGCGTCGAGCGTGATCGAGGCAGGCGTCTGGTTGTCGCCCGAGCGGATCACGACGGTGAGGGCCATGCTCGTGTTTGGGAGGGAGCTTAGAGCATCGCCTGCAACGGGCCCGTTTGCCGAGAATTTGGCCCTTTGGCTCCCGAAGACCTACCCCCGTGGTGCCATGACCCAAGCTCAGGAACGACGCTCCCCCACCGCCAGCCGCGTCCCGCTCGAGACCTTGGTGGAGATCTGCGGCAACGAGCCCGGAATTCCCGCCTTCGAGGCCGAGGCGCTCGACGTGAGCGCTCAGGGCATGCACCTCCGGACGGCGTACCTGCCCGACGAAGGGGCCCCGCTCGTCTGCCGCTTCGAGGACCACGGTCGCGAGATCGTCGTCGAGGGCGTCGTCGCCTGGCGCAAGGAGAGCTCGAAGGGCGGCGACTTCGGGGTGGCCTTCACCGCGCTCGACAGCCGCAGCGTCGACGCGCTGCGTGACCTCGTGAAGACGGGAGCCGGCTCCGAAAAGGAGACAGGCGGGGACGCGCCGAGCGGCTCGCGCGTGCGCCTGCACATCGAGGGGCTCGGCTCACCGATGAAGGCGCGCATCCGCTCGGGCGGCACGCAGAAGATCCAGGTTGGCTCGAGCCTCGAGTTCTTGAAGGTCGGGCGCAAGCTCGAGATCGAGGATCTCGACGGCGGCGGACGGCGCTCGGCCCAGATCGACGGCGTCGAGGTCGTCGTGGATGCGCGGACTTCCGTGCCGCAGCTCGTCGTGGCGCTCCGCTACGAGGGCGCGCTCGAGGACACGCCCGAGCCCACCGTGACGGATCTCGGCGCCGAGCCCGTGCGCGCGCAGAGTCTGCGTATCGCGCCGGAAGCGGTGACGACCGACGCGGCCTCGGCGAGCTCGGACGCGGATCCGTCCCCCTCGGGCGACGTCCCGGAGGCGAAGGCGGACGACGCGAACGACGACGACGACGGCGAGGAAAGCGACGAGGACGACGACGTGTCCGAAGCGCTGCCGGCGGCCACGCGCGCGGCCCGCAAGGTAGGGCACGCCGCCGAGCACGCGGGCAACGCAGCACGCGACGCGAGCGTCGCGGCCGTCCGCGGCATGGGCAAGCTGTTCGCGGGTGCGTCCGCCAAGCTCGCGGCGCTCCGCTCGCGCGAGCGTCCTCCAGCCAAGCGCCGCACGGCCAAGCCCGTCGAGGCCCCCGCGTCGCTCGAAGGCAAGCGCCTCCGCCCGCAGTCGGGCAAGAGCGCGGAGTCCGAGCCCGAGACGCTGCCCGCTCCGAAGGCGCACAAGCGCACGGCCATCGGTATCGCGCTCGTGGCCGTGGCCGCTTCGGCCGGTGCGATCGCGCTCCGTCCCGCCAAGGCATCGAAGGCGACGAGCGAAGCGCGGCCCGCCGCGACGGCGCTCGCCGCGTTGCCCGTTCCGAGCGTCACCGCGGGGTCCACTGCGCTTGCGAACGGGGTCGTCCCGCTACCGGGCGCGAATCCGCTCGCGACGGCCGCAGGCGTCGAGCCGAGCGCTCCGGTCGTTCCGCCGGGCTCCCCCGTGACGGCGAACGTGCCGCTCTTCGGGCCGACGCCGCTCGCGACGGTCGAGCCCGCGCCGCTCGGTCCGCCGCCGTCGGGCGAGAGCAAAGGCATCGAGGCCGCCGAGCAGAGCGCCGCCAAGGCGAGCGCTCCGGCCATCGCTGCCGACGAGGAGTTCCCCGAGCCCATCGAGCACGTCGACGGCTCGAAGAAGGGCGCCGACGGCAAGCCCCTCGACGCGAAGAACCTGCGTCCCGAGGACGTGCCGGCGTGGGGCAAAGGCAAGCTCCACATGCCCACGATTCACCGCTTGCGCCTCGATGGTCCGGGCGCCGAGCTTCGTGGCGTGTCGGATGCCACCGGCTTCACCGTGCTCGTGCCGAAGCGCAAGGTCATGGAGGAGGGCGGCCCGATCGCCAAGCGCGATCCGCGCATCGGGCGCGCCCGCACCACGAACACCCCCGGCGGTGCTCAGGTGCGCATCACCTTCCGCGAGACGCTGCCCAGCTACCGCGTGCGCCTGCGTCGCGACTACGTCGAGATCCTCATCAGCGCTCCGGAAGAGAGCGCGACGAAGAAGGCGCCCGCGAAGGACACGAAAGAAGCGCCGAAGCCCGCTGCCGCGGCGGCCAAGCCGGCGCCGGGTAAGATCCCGGCCGCCAAGCACTAGGACAGCCGTTCAAAGGGGGCCTTGCCCCCGCGGCTCGCTTCGCGACCGCTCCCCCGCCGCCTTCGGCGTGCTCGCGCTGCTCGCAGGGGGCCTTGCCCCCGCGGCTCGCTTCA
>DATMCL010000621.1:0-7382 GCA_035558375.1 Polyangiaceae bacterium | reverse complement strand
GTGCCGCGCTCGCAGGTGCTCGAAGAAGCTGAGCTGCGCCCGGCGCTGATCGGCGCGCCCGAAGATCGGGTCTTTCCAAAAGAGGATCATGTCCACCGCTCCGCGCGGGAGCGGCCCACCGCAGAGCGCATCACCGGTGAGAATCGGTACTAGGCCGGCAGCGAGCACCGCATCCGTCAGCGCCACGAGCTCGGAGTACAGGGTGTTGCGACCGGGGTGGTGAGTCCCGTCGCGATTCCACAGCAGCACTTTCTTTCCGGGCGAGCTTCCGGCTAGGTCCGTGGAGAGCCGTCGGTCCACCCACTCGATCACGTCGGATGGCGCGCGGGCATCGCCGATGAACGCCGCGCGCAGCCGCGCTTGAGCCGCCTGCGGGTCCGCCTTGAACGCACGCGCGACGAGCTCGGTCACCTGCTTCATGGCACGGGGACGCGGGCGATACGGCGCGATTCGCTCGGAGAGCCCGGCATCGCGCAGAAATGTCTCGGCCTGCAGAGTCCGGTCGGTAAAAGGCTCGATCTGGATCGTCACACCCGAGAGCACCGCCGCTGCAGCGAGGTACCAACCCTCACCGAAGGAGAAGGAACGCGCCGTGTGGAACGTGTAAGCATCGTTGCGCTCGGAGACCAGCGCCCGCGCGGCGCGGGCTGCGGCCTCGGCACGGTGAGCCGCTTTCCGCGCGCGCCGGGCGACTGCGGAGTCCGCTAGAGCATCCTCGAGCCGGGTTGCCATCTCCGCGGCGACACGAGCCGATGCTTCAGCGCCCGCGACGATCCCCGTGACGCGCTGCCACCCCTCGTTGCAAGATTCCCGCGTCGGCGCACGCTGAGCGCTCTGTGACAGCTGGCTTGCACCGTGGAGGGCGTCCTCGGCCTTGGCGGTGTGGGCGGCGGACAGCGTGGCGCAGAGAGCCGTGATTCTAGCGGATTGTTCCTCGTCCGCGAGCGCCCGAGTGGCGTCGCGGATCGCGCTCTCGAGCAGCGCCCGATAGCGCTCCCGTTGACCGGGCTCGTGGAGCGTCGATGACAGAGCGAGCGCCTCGTCGAGCCGAGCGCGAGCTTCCGCGGCCAGTGAGGGCGGCGAGGAGTCTTTGGAAACGCGGCTCATATCCAATCTGAAATGCTAAGCTCCCTTCTACGCCATGGTGGTACGCGGCGCGAAAGCACTGTCGTCGGGCGCGCTAGCGCTCGCGCTCGCGCTACCCGGAACGCTCGCGTGCGGCGCATCGCACGGCTCGGACGCGAACCGCAAAAGCTCGGGTGCGGGTGGCACGGCGGGCGCCGCGGGAAGCGACACGGCCGGCACGGCGGGCGCCGGCGTGAGCGGCGCGGGCGGGTCCGAAAACGGCGGAGCCGGCGGCGCGAAGGGCGGCAGGCCCGGCGTGTCGACCGATCACGGCGGCTCGACGAGCACGGGCGGCGACGGCGCCAGGGCAGGCAGCGTTGGAAGCGGCTTCGCCGGTGACGCTCAAGGTGGCACGAGCGGCACGGCCGGCACGAGCGCTCCCGGCGCTTGCCTCACGCACGCGATCGATATCCCGACGGCGAGGGTGAGCGGAGCCATTACCGTCGGCGGCAGCGTCAGCTCCACCAACTCCGGCAACGTGACCTTGAGCAACGGCGAGGACGTCGTGCCGCTCGGCTCGACCTCGAGCGGCACGTACTCGGTGCGTACCGTTCCGGGGACGTACGACGTCGTTTTCGTCGACAAGGGGCTGAATCCGCACACCATCAAGGCCGGCGTGACGGTGAGTCCCGCGGGGACCACCGTCAACATCGACATACCGAGCGAGCTCACCCAGCCCCTCACCGACGACGAGCGGATGGTGACGCTCAGCGGCAAGCTGACGGTCAACGGTACCCCGCCGCCTGCGGCTTACACGGGCCTCGCGCTGTTCGTACAGCGAACCGATGGCAAGACTGGCCGCGGCTTCGAACGCTTCGCCGAGGTCACTCAGGACGGATTCAAAGGGGAAATCGCGCCGGGAACGTACGACTTCTCCTACCTCCGAACGGACGGCATGCCCGATCCGCAAAACTTTCTCCCCGGCAACACCGGCTTCCCGTTGCTGCTCGCCGGCGCGGTCGTCTCGACCGACGATTTCAACGAGCTCGATATCGACGTCCCGAAGGCAGACCTTGCCGCTCGCGTGACCGTCAACGGCGAGACACCCTCGGCGACCTTTGGCGGCGTCGTCGCATTACTGAGCCCCACCCTGGGCAGCACGGGCATTTTCGACGCGTCCACGAGCCCGGTCTTTCGAGGGCAGGCTATCCCCGGAACTTACGACGTGTGGTTCGGAAGCTATGCGGGCAGCTCGGACGGCCCGCTCAACACGCACGCCATTCTGAAGGAAGGCGTCGAAGTGTTGGCCGACGGCTCTACCGAAATCGCAGTCGACATCGGAAGCGTCGCGGTCGCCGGAGCCATCACCATCGACGGCGCGTCCGTCACGAGCAAGTCGGACTACGGCACCTTGTATTTCGGCACCGAAGCCGGGGACAAGATCGAGCTCGCCACGACCACGACGGGCTCATACTCGACCCGCGTCATTCCCGGTACCTACGACATCTTCTACGCGGTCGGCGTGCCCCTTCAAGCCTCCGTCGCGCCCATCAACACCTACGGCAAGGTCGCAAGCGGCGTCGTGCTCGCGCCCGGTGCGCCCATCACGCTCGACATCGACGTGCGCACCGTGGTCGCCACGGGCAGCGTCGAGCTCGACGGCGTCGTCGTCAACAAGGAGACGGACGGCGGCCGCCTCTGGCTCCGCACCGACTACGGCGACGAGCTCCCGCTCGGCTGGACGTCGGCGGGGATGTTCTCGGCGCGCGTCCTGCCCGGTACCTACCAGCTCTACTACGAAGGGACGGCGCCGAGCTCTGCCGCGCCGTTCAACAAGGATGCGCGGCTCGGCTGCCTGGTCGTCGAATAGCGCCCCCGCTCAGCCTTCGCCCACGTGATCGAGCAGGAAAACCGCGCGGCCTTCGCTTTGCGAGCGCACGACGTCGATGCGTCCACGGATCGTCACCTCGCACACCTCGTCATCCACGAGGAGCGTCTGAGTCACGTCCCAGAACTCCTCGTGCTCGTCGATCGACGTGTGCGTGGGATTGCGAGCCTTGGCGTCGATTTGGATGCGCGCTCCGGTCTCGAACAGTGGGAAAAGCGCGCGCTCGACGTCGAGCGGGGTCGGTGAGACAGCGCCCGGCTCGACCGCGTCGAGGAAGGACTCGTAGTCCCGCGCCGCGAGCGCTCGCACGAGCGAGAACATGACGTTGCGAACCAGCGCCGTGAGGGCACGTCGATTGAGCACCAGCGCCGCGCGCTCTTCCTCCGTCGCGTCAGAGTCGGTCTCGAGCGCGTCCTCCGGATGCTGCAGCCGTTGCCATTCGTCGAGCAGGCTCGAATCGACGCCGCGCACGAGCGCGCCGAGGTAGGCCGTCGCTTCGTCGAGCTCCGGGGTGCGCGCGAGCTCGGGCAGCGTCTGGATGAGCGTTTTGTAAACCTCCGAGAGGTAGCGCAGGAGCAACCCCTCCGAGCGTGCGAGTCCGTACTCCTTCACGTAGCCGCCGAACGGCTGGAGCGACTCGACGATCTCGCGCGCGACGGATTTGGGCTTCAAATCCTCCTGACGCACCCACGGATGCTCCGCCGCGAAGGGAGCGAAGCTCGCGCGCAAGAACTCGACGTTCGGTTGGGGGTGCTCGATCTTCTCGAGCTCGGCCATGCGCTCGTCGTACTCGACGCCCGCCGCTTTGAGCTCGGCGAGCTTCTCGGTCTTCCGCTTGTCCACCTGCGCGCGAAGGATCACCTCCGGATCCTCGATCACGGACTCGACGAGCCCGATCACGTCGAGCGCGTAGCTCGGGCTTTCGCGCTCGAGCCGCTCGACCGCGTCCACGACGAACAGGCCGAGCGCTTGGAGAATCGAGAATCCGTCTTGCAGCTCGTCGTGCAGGCGCACGCCCCCACCCTCCGCGGCGCTTCGGAACTCGACGATTCCGGCCTGCAACAACGACCGCAAGAGCTCGATGGCTCGCGCGCGGTGCTTGCGCTTCTGGGCCGGCGTCTCGAGGCTCTCCTTCACGAGGCGCTTCATGGCGGTGCAGCCGCCGTGGTCGCGACCGAGCACGCCGAGCAACATGCCGTGCGTCACCTCGAAGCGCGAGACGAGCGGCTCCGGCTCGCCCGTCGAGAGGCGCTCGAACACCGCCTTGTCCCAGGGCACGTAGCCCCAATCGGGCGGCTTCTTGCGCACGAACTTCTTGCGCTGCTGCGCGTGCGCTTTGGCCTCGAGCCGCAGGTTCTCCACGGCGTGCTCGGGCGCGAGCGCAACGACGTGGCCGCGCACGTCGAAGCCTTTGCGGCCCGCGCGCCCCGCGATCTGCTGAAAATCACGGACGCCGAGCAGCCGGACCTTCTCGCCGTCGTACTTGCAGAGCTTGGTGAAGAGCACCGTGCGGATCGGGACGTTCACGCCGACGCCGAGCGTGTCCGTGCCGCAGATGATCTTCAAAAGCCCGCGCTGGCAGAGCTTTTCGACGAGCAAGCGGTAGCGGGGCAACAAGCCCGCGTGGTGGAGCCCAATCCCGTGTCGGAGGAACCGCTGCACGTCCTTGCCGTTCGGACTCTTGAAGCTTTCGCCGCGCAGGGCTTCGGCGATCTCGCGCTTTTCTTCCTTCGTGCAGTAGTCGAGGCTCGTGAGGTTCTGGGCGGCCTCGGCGGCGCCGCGCTGCGTGAAGCTCACGACATACACGGGCGCCCGCCCCTCGGCGACGAGCGTCTGGGTCGCCTCCTGCAGGAGCTTCTCCTGGTACTCGAAGGTGAGCGGCACCGGGCGCACTCCCGAGCGCACCGTCGAGACGGGCACGCCAGTCTGTCGCTCGAGCAGCGCCTCGAACGCGCTCACGTCGCCGAGCGTCGCGCTCATGAGCACGAAGCGCGCCTGCGGCAGCGTCAGAAGTGGAACCTGCCAGGCGACACCGCGCTCCTTGTCGGAGAAGTAGTGAAACTCGTCCATGACGACCGAGCTCAGCACTGCGTCCCGCCCCTCCCGGAGGGCGATGTTCGCGAGGATCTCCGCGGTGCAGCAGATGATGCTCGCATCGCGATTGACGGTGGCGTCGCCGGTCATCATGCCGACGCGCTCCGGCCCGAGCTCGCGACAGAGCGCGAAGAACTTCTCGCTCACGAGCGCCTTGATCGGGCACGTGTAGAAGGAGCGGCCGCCTTCGGCGAGCGTCTTGAAATGCGCCGCGGTCGCGATCAGCGATTTTCCGGAGCCGGTCGGCGTGTGCACGATGACGTGGCTACCCGTCATGAGCGCGAGCACGGCTTCCTCCTGGTGCGGGTAGAGCTCGAGGCCGAGCTTGCCCACGTAGGTCAGGAAGCCCTCGAGCACCGCGTCGGCGCCGGCATCGCGCGGCGGTAGACACGCCCAAAGCGGAGGCACTTCGGTCATCGCGCGCGGGCCATGTCACGGACCCGCCCGGAATGCCATATGCTTCGGCAATGCTGCGCCCACGCCTCGTGCCGGCCGTCTGCTTGCTCGTCGGCCATCTGCTTTGCGCCTGCTCGAGCGATGATGAGCCCGGCGGCACCGGCGGCTCTAGCGGCAGCGGCACCGGCGGCTCGAGCCAAGCCGGAACCGGCGGCTCGAGCCAAGCCGGAACCGGCGGCACGGCGATGCACCCACCGGTCGGCGCCTGCGACGATCTGCCCGAGGCGGGCACTTGGGAGGACGTGACGCCGCTAGGGCATTCCGAAAAACCCGCGGTGAACGGCACCGTCGGCGCGGCCGTCATCGTAGACCCCTTCGACCCGCGCACGGTGTGGCTCGGAACCGGCGGCGAAAACGACGAGATCTGGCGCTCGAACGATTGCGGCGCGACCTGGACGCAAGTGAACACGGGGCCGGGCAGTGTCGGCGACGGCATGACGTTCGGCGGCGTCGGCGATGGCGCGCAATGGAGCATGCAAGCCGACCCCGTCGAAGAGGGCGTGCTCTACGCCACGTCCGGCTACGGAGCGCAGAGCTTGTGGAAAACGACGGACGGCGGCGAAAGCTGGACCGACGTGCTCGCCGGCACGGAGTACAACGACGTGGCGGACTATCGCTTCGTGAACAACGTGTCGCTCGATCCCACGAACCACGAGCACGTCGTGGTGTCGACGCACGGCGGCTGTAAGGCTCCCTACGAGCCGAGTTGCATCGCCGAGACGAACGACGGCGGAAGCAGCTGGAGCGTCATCACCGCGCCCGAAGGCTGGGCCGAAGGCGGCGGCCTGATCCTCGTGAAGGGCGGTCACTGGATCTGGTGCGGCGCGACCATGATGGTGACCACGGACGGCGGGAAAACCTGGTCGAAAGACGTCGTCTCTGGCGGCGGCTCCTGCGAGGCCGAGTACACGATTCGCGCGTTCGTGCCCGCCGAAAACGGCAAATACTACCTCGGCAGCCGCGGCGGCGTGCTCCGGAGCAGCGACGGCAAGCAGTGGGAGAAAGCGGGGAGCTCGAGCGGCACCATGGTGATGGTCACCCAGGGCTCGAAGCAGGTCTTCGCCGCGAACCAGTGGCAACCGGTGATCAAGGTGGCGAGCCTCGACGACGACGGGACGTGGAACGACGTGCCCGCCCCGCCGCAAATCTCGCAGGGCAGCGACGGCGGCATCCCGTTCCTCGCGTTCGACGACGCCCACGGCATCCTCTACGCGTCGATGTTCTCGGGCGGCGTGGCACGCCTGGTCGTCGAGCGGTAGCGTCGGCAACGCATGCTGCGCTTCCAAAACACGTACGCTCGCCTGCCGGAGCGGTTCTTCGCACGCGTCGCACCGACGCCCGTGCGCGAGCCGCGCATCGTGAAGGTGAATCAGGCGTTGGCACGGCTGCTCGGAGCCGACGTCGAGCGCCTGGAGTCGCCCGAAGGCGCCCTCGTGCTGAGCGGAAACGCAGTCCCGGAAGGCGCCGAGCCGCTCGCGCAAGCGTACGCCGGACACCAGTTCGGCGGCTTCGTGCCGCGCCTCGGCGACGGCCGCGCGATCTTGCTCGGCGAGGTGGTCGGAACGGACGGACTGCGCCGCGACGTCCAGCTCAAGGGCAGCGGGCGGACGCCGTTTTCGCGCCGCGGTGACGGGCGCGCCGCCGTCGGCCCCGTGCTGCGCGAGTACGTCGTGAGCGAGGCGATGGCAGCGCTCGGGATCCCGGCGACGCGCGCGCTCGCTTTCGTCACGACGGGTGAGCCGGTGATTCGCGACGGCCTGCTCCCGGGCGCCGTCCTCACGCGCGTGGCAGCGAGCCACCTGCGCATCGGAACCTTTCAGTATTTCGCGAACAACGACGACCAAGAGGCGCTCCGCCTCCTCACCCGCTACGCGCTCGA
>DATMCL010000620.1:0-8327 GCA_035558375.1 Polyangiaceae bacterium | reverse complement strand
ATTCGGGTGTTGAGCGTCCCTCCAGATGACTCCGCGAATGCTGCGGGCGCCGGCGGCGAACGCCTGCCTGCTGCGGGCGACCTGCTGTCGGGAACCCCGAGTTGGATCTGCGGGGGCTCCACCTCGTTACTCGAGCCCGGGGCACATGTTCTCGTTACGGGCCTTCACGAGGAGGTCCTCTGGCTGGTGCCCTGGGGGGACAAGTTCGATTCTGGCGGAGGCCTCGACCTTTCGATCGACGAGCTGAGCGAGCTTACCGATTACGCTACCTGCTACAGCCGCTTTCCCCCGCAGCACGACGTCGCGTGCAACGACACGCCCTCCTACTCGACGCAGTCTTCGTCGTGCGCGATGGCGCGCTCGGCACGCTAAGCGCGCTACCGTCGCGTCACGCCACCTGTCACGGCGAGCTCGCCGGAGCGATCGCCACCGCCAAATGCGTCATCCGTCCCGGATTCGGGGAGCTCCAAGTCAGCGTGTACGAGCCGACGCCCGGCAGCGCGGCTGTCGACGCGGTGACCGCCAAGCCGAAGCCGCGGATGTGGGCGTGGGCGCTGTTTGCGGGGTTGCTGATTGGGTAGAACTCGAATGGCGGAGTGGCCATCGTCTCGCTCACCGTGAGGCCCGCAGCCGGACTCACTGTCCACGTGGGGCAGGTGCCGCCTGAGGCGCCGACAGCGCAGGCGCGCGAATCGAACTCGTCGGCGAAGAAACTGTAGAGGACAGAGCCACTGGTTGCGACCGGCAGGGACAGCGCGCTCACGCCGGGGTCGTTCGGATCGGGTGCACCGACGGTTCCGCCGACGGAGGCGACGATCGGTGTCGCCTGGGCGGCCCCGTTGAGCTGCAGCGCCTGCACCACCTCGACACTGGCCGGACCACTCGCGCCGGTGATGCTAACTTGCACTTGCGCGCCGTCGGTCACCGCGTCGCCGAGCGGCAGGTAATACACGAAGAGATCGGGACTCCAGGCGGAGTTGACCCCTGATTGTGAGGGTCCGGCGAGCATGCTTTGGGTGCCGAACTTGACGGTGCCCGGTCGCGCCCCCTCGATTCCGTTGCTGACCCCGTTCGTCGAGCTGTCGGACACGAGCGCCAGCAGGATCAGGCGGTTGGTTCCGGCACGGGGCGTAGCATTGAAAGTGATCGAGCCGGCCGCGGCCGTGGCCTGCGCGTAGGGCGCCGTGCCCGGAATCGTGATCCTGGCCTGGCACGCGTAGGTGCCGGCGCTTTGAACGCAGGTCGGCGTTGCCGCGGCGCACGCGTTGCCACACGCTCCGCAGTTCGCAGCACTCGTCAGATCGGCCTCGCAGCCGTCCTCGAGCATGCCGTTGCAGTCCTCGTGGGGTGCATCACAAGCCTTCACCGTGCACTCGCCGTCGACGCAGGCGGAGCTACCGTTCGCGACGCTGCAAACGTTACCGCAGCGCCCGCAGTTCGCCGGGTCGTCGCTCAGGCGGGTCTCGCAGGTTTCGTTGCCGTCGCAATCACCGAGCCCCGGGTTGCAGTCGGTATGCCCGCATTTCCCGGCGACGCAATTGGGGACACCCTCCGTATCCGGGCAGACCTTCCCGCAGGCGCCGCAGTTGTTCACGTCGTTGAGCGAGGTCTCGCAACCCGTGCGGGCGTCGGCGTCGCAGTCACCGAAGGCGTCGTCACAATCGACGACACATCCGCCGTTGACGCACGCGGGGGTGCCATGCCGCTCGGGGCAGACCATCCCGCAGCCCCCGCAGTTGTCGACGTCGTCGCTGCCGTTGATCTCGCACCCGTCGGCGTTGTCGGTGTTGCAGCGGATCCAAGGCTTCTCGCAGACGTCGATCTGGCAAATGCCCCCTGAACAGCTCGTGGTCGCGTGCGGCAGATCGCACACGGTGCCGCAGGCTCCACAGTTCTTGGACGAGGAGAGCAGGTTGGTTTCGCAGGGCTCGTCGAGCTCCCCGTCGCATTCGTCCGTGCCACGCAAGCAGTTGAGCGTGCAAATCTGTTGGCTCTCGTCGCAACGGCCGCTCTGGCAGTCCGTCGGCGCCTTGCAGGGCGTTCCGATGCCGCAGCCCTCGCCGCAAAAGGATCCGCCGCAATCCACTCCAACCTCGTCGCCGTTGCGCACGCCGTCCGAGCACGTCGGGCTAGCGCAGAGCGCGTCGTCACCGCAGACGCCACTGTCACAATCCGTGGGGTCGAGGCAGGGCTGGCCGTCGCGGCAGGGTCCACAGCTGCCGCCGCCACAATCCACACCCGTCTCGTCGGGGTCCTTCACGCCGTTGTCGCAGGCGGGCTCCTCGCAAAACCCGAGCGTGCATAGGCCCTCCGCGCAATCGGTCGGCTCGTTGCACCTTTGGCCGAGCTCGCAGCCGTGGCAATCCTCACCACCGCAGTCGATGTCGGACTCGCCCCGGTCCGCGTTGGCCTGGTGATCGGCGCAATGGTCGGGGACCGGATCCGGTACGAACGTAAATGATCCTAGGGAACAGGCAACAACCACCCCACCGCAAGCCAATGCCAGCAAGCGGGAGGCGCCGAACGCCCGGATCAAGGCCAACCGCGATCGATTCCCGCTCTGCACCCGATTGATTTGCATTTCTTGGGCTTCCCCGTTCGTGAAAGGAAGCGCATTTTCATCAACGGAAGCTCGGGGCTCACGCCACTGCGCGAAATCTGCCTTTTTCCGGACTCGCGCCGGCGCCGCTATCGCTTTCGCGCGCTCAACATCCACCAACTCACGCCCGCCGTCACCGCCGCGACCACGAACGTGAGTAGCGCCCAGATCGGCCGCGCGATCAGCGCCGAGCGCCGCTCGATCACCGCGAACCCGAGCTCGACCGCCAGCGCCGCGATGCCGTACGCAGCCGCACTGTAAAGCACCGTGCCGCGCAGCCGCGCCATGAGCTCGAGGCTCTTTGGTGTGCTCGGCCACACTTCTTTCATCAAGTGGCGGACCCACAAGAAGAGCGGCGTGACCAGCGCGGCCGCGACGCCGAGCATCGAAAGTACGGCTTCGGCCTGGCTCAGATCCGAGCCCTCGCCGCGCATGGAGCGAATGATGCCGCCCACGGCGACGGCGACATTCGCGAGAAGCCAAACGAAGCCGAGCCCCGTGAACACCAAGAGTCCCGGGCGCGCGACTTTGACGCTCTGCTGCGTTTGCTGGAGCTGGGCGCGGAGGGCGCGAGGTGACGGGCGCCGGACGACCGTGGCGGCGTTGGCGTCGGGAGGGCTCGATTCGTGGGGCGGTGGGGCCGCGGAGGGGCGGCTCAGGAGCTCGGGGTCGAAGGCAGCGAGCTCGCGCTCGAGCTCGGCCATGGTCGCGTAGCGATCCTTCGGGTCCTTCGCCATCGCGCGCTGGACGACGAGCTCCAGAGCGAGCGGCACGTCGGGATTCACGATCGTGGGACGACCCGGCTCTTGGACGAGCACCGCGGTGAGCGTCGCCATCGGATCGAGGCCTTCGAACGGCTTTTTGCCCGTCAGGGCGCGGTAGAGGATGGCGCCGACGGCGTAGATGTCGGCGCGAGCGTCGACTTTGTCGCCGCGCGCTTGCTCGGGAGGCATGTAGTCGGGCGTCCCCATCACCATGCCGGTTTTCGTGAGGGACTCACCGCCGGCTTGCGCAACCTTGGAGATGCCGAAGTCGATGACTTTGACCGTCGCGGTGTCGAGGCTCTTGAGGTCGCCCGTGAGGAACACGTTTTCGGGCTTCACGTCGCGGTGGACGACGCCGGAGTCGTGCGCCGCACTGAGAGCCTTGCAGATTTGGCGGACGATCCGGATGGCGTCGGGGATGCTGAGCTTGCCGACGCGGTAGAGGTACTCGCCGAGCTCCTCGCCCTGGAGCAGCTCGGAGACGATGTAGGGCTGGCCGTCGAGCGTGACGTTCACGTCGTTCACGCCGAGCACGTTCGGGTGGGAGATGCCGCTCGCCGCTTCGGCTTCACGCTGGAAGCGCGTGACGACCTCGGGCTGGCGCGCGAGATCGGGATGCAAGAGCTTCACGGCGAAGCGCTTGCCCGTGAGGCGTGTGTGGCGCGCTTCATACACGCGGCCCATGCCGCCTTCGCCGAGGACGCGCGTCACTTCGTACGAGTCGGCAAGCACGCTGCCGACGAGGGGGTCCTCCCCTTCCGGTGCATCCTCGAGCGCGACGGCGTCGCGGGGGCAAACGCGGAAGTCGGCGGGAAACCGGCCGTCGCACACCGGGCAACGCCGCGTCATCAAGGACGCCGAGCTCGGCATCGCCGTGCGCGCGCGCGAGGCGGGAGGCGCTGGGCTCGCGGGTTCCGGCATCGGGGCCGAAAGCGTACCACGCGACGGGCGTGCAGTGGACACTGCCGGGCTTGCGCCTACGCGCGCACACTAGCGCACGTGGTCGGCTAACGCTTGACCACGATGAACTGCGTGTTCCCGCGCCGGTGCACGAGCAAGAGCACGTTGCCGCGCGCCTTGCCGTAGGCGTCCTGGAATTCGCGCACGTTCGTGACCGGCCTGCGGTTCACTTCCATGAGCACGTCGCCCGGCCGGAGGCCGGCACGCGCCGCGGGACTGTTGGGCTCGAGATCGGTGATGACTACGCCCTTGATGGCAGCGTCGGTGATGCGGAAGGCGCGGCGCGCTTCGGGGGAGAGATCGTTCAGCGTGATGCCGTCGAGGCCGCGCTCGGCCGGCTTGCCGCTCGCCGAGCTCGAAGGCCCTTCCTTCTCGCCTGTCGCTTCGCTCAGCGCCGCGGGGATCGTGCGGAGCTTGCCGTCGCGATAAAGCTCGAGATCGACCTTGCGGGCGCCGGCGGCCGCGATCGCGTTTCGGAACTCACCGGTCGTCGAGACCTCACGCCCCTGCACCTTCTCGACGACATCGCCGCGCTGGAGGCCCGCCTTCTGCGCCGGAGAGTTCACCATCACGTCGGCGATGAGCACGCCGCGCGCCGTCGGAAGCTTCAAGGTCTGGCTCAGCTCCTGGTCGACGTCCTGAATCGAAACACCGAGCCAGCCGCGCGTGACCTTGCCGTATTTCTTGAGGCTGTCGAGGATGGGCATCGCCATGTTCGTCGGAATCGCGAACCCGATGCCCTGGTAGCCGCCGCTCCGCGACAGGATGGCGGTGTTGATGCCGACGAGCTTGCCCTCCATATCGACGAGCGCTCCGCCCGAATTTCCGGGATTGATGGCGGCGTCGGTCTGGATGAAGTCCTCGTAGTCGACGATGCCGACGTCGGCGCGGCCCTTGGCCGAAACGATGCCCATCGTGACCGTCTGGCCCACGCCGAACGGATTGCCGATGGCAAGCACGACGTCGCCCAGGCGGAGCTTCGACGAATCGTCGATGGCGATGGGGCGCAGGTCGTTCGGAGCGCCTTTGAGCTTGATGAGCGCTACGTCGCTCTTCGGGTCGGTGCCCACGACGTCGGCGTCGAACTCGCGCTTGTCGTTGAGGGTGACCTTGATTTCCGAGGCGTCGGAGACGACGTGGTTGTTGGTGATGACGTAGCCGTCGCTCGTCACGACGACGCCAGAGCCCATGCCCTGCTCGCGCCGCTCGCCTCCTTCTTGCGGGCCGAAGAAGAACGGGAACGGCCCCTGCGGGCCGCCCTGCTGCTTCATGACCTTGGTGAGCGAAATGTTCACGACGGAGGGCAGCACGCGCTCCGTGACGTCGGCGATGGTCGCCGCCCCGGGCGTCCCGACGGTGGCCAGGGCCGGCGTCGGCAGGACGGCCAGCCCGCTCGGTGCCTTGGGCGCCTCCTGACCGGTCTCGGCTTTGACCTGACCGGAATGGGCGCTGCCGGCACAGGCGGCCGTGGCCCAACAGAGCGCGGGAAGAAGCCAGAACTGGGAGAGCCGGGGTCGAATTTTCATGGCGTCACCGCAACGAACACGCGGGCTTGGGCCGGGATTCCCGAACCGGGGCTTACGCCGGGGAGGCGTCCGGCCGTTTCGAGCGCTTGCGCACCCTTACCCCCATCCTACCCCTCCCCCTCCGTTTCGACGATGGACCTCGGTTTCCTCGAGGAAGCTCCGATTTGCACGTACGCCGTCCGGCGCGTCGGCGACGATTTCGTCATCGACCGCGTGAATGCGGCCGCCCGCCGACAGAACCCCGCGATCGTCGCGCTGCTCGGCACGCCGATGACGCGCATCTACAGCGACCAGCCACAAGTGCTGGAGGACGCGCGGCGCGCTCTGTCCGAAGGCGTCGTCGTCGAGCGCGATCTTCCGGTTCGGCGCTACGACCGCACCGAGGCGACCCAGTTCGTCCGGCTGCGTTTCGTCCCGACGCCGCCCGATCACCTGCTCCTCTTCATGCAGGAGCTGTCGAGCCCCGATCTCGCGCAGGCCGCCGTGCGCGAAGCGGAAGCACGCTACCAGAGCCTCGTCGCGTCGCTGCCGGACGCGGTGCTCGTCCGCGGCGCGGATGGGCGAGTCCTCTTCTGCAACGATCTCACCGCCAAGCTCTTCGGCGCGGCGAGCCCTTCGGACCTGCTCGGCAAGCTCGACGTGGTGCCGCACGAGATCGTGCTCCTGAACGAAACCGGCGAGCTGATTCGGCAGGAGGATTTCCCGAGCCGGCGCGTGCTCGTGACGGGCAAGGCCGAGGAAGGCAAGGCGTACGCGATGCTCGAAGCGGGTAAGCTCCGCTGGCTGCGCATCGCTTCGCAGCCCATCGTCACGGAGGACGGCAAGCTCCGGGGCTCGGCGAGCACCTTCACGGACGTCACCGACCGCGTGACGGCGCAGCGGGAGCAGCGTGAAAGCGCGGCACGGCTCGATCTCGCGCTCTCGGCCGCGCGCATGGGTGTCTGGGAGTACGAGCCGGCGAGCGACAACGGCTGGTGGTCGCCGAACCTGTTCGACATTTTCGACATCCAGGATACGGATGTCGGGCTCGCGCCATTTCTGGCTCGCTTGCACCCCGATGACCGCGAGCGGGTGGCGCGGCGCATCCAGACGCTCGCGATGGGCAGCGACGGCGACACCTTCGAGGACGAGTTTCGCATCGTCGGCAACGACCAGGTGACGCGCTGGGCCCGCGTTCAAGGGCGGCTGACGCACAACGCGAAACGCCGGCACCTCGGCGGCACCGTGATGGACGTGACGACGCAGCGGCTGCTCGAGGAGCAGCTCCACCGCGCGAGCCGGCTCGAGAGCATCGGGCGGCTCGCGGGCGGCATCGCGCACGACTTCAACAACCTCCTCGCGGCGATGCTCGGCTCGCTCGATCTCGTCGAAAGCGAGGCGGACGACGCTCTGCGCCAGGATTTGGGGACGATCCGCCATAGTGCGCTCCGAGCGCGCGACCTCACGCGGCAGCTGCTCGCCTTTGCGCGCAAGCAGCCGGTGCAGCGCCGCAACGTGGACTTGTCGCTGCTCGTGCGCGACGTGGAGCTCCTGCTTCGACGGCTCGTCGGGCCGAGCATCGTGATCGGGATCGACACGGGTGGGCCGGCGCTCGTGAGCGCGGATTCGTCACTGCTCGAGCAGGTGCTCGTGAATCTGGTCGTGAACGCCCGCGACGCGATGCCGGACGGAGGGCACCTCCAGATCCGGGTCGACAGCTGCCAGGGCGACGATCCGAATTGTCCGGGCACGACGACGCTCAGCGTCACGGACTCCGGCATCGGGATGGACCAGGAGACGCGGCGCAGGATCTTCGAGCCGTTCTTCACGACCAAAACGAGCGGCACCGGGCTCGGGCTCGCGAGCAGCTACGGCATCATCCAGCAGCATCGCGGGGACATTACCGTCGAGAGCGAGGCGGGCCGTGGAACGCGGTTCATCGTGACCCTTCCCTGCCTGCCGTCCAACGCCGTGGCGCGCAAGGTGACCGTTGCGCCGCCTGCGTCGCTCGGAGCGAAGGGCACGGTGCTGGTCGTCGACGACGAGGATTCGGTGCGAAGGACGACGGCGCGCCTCGTTCAGAGCCTGGGCTACGAAGTCTTCGACGCGTCGACAGTGACGGAAGCGGTGGCGCGCGCGACGGAGCATGCGGGCGCGATCGACATGCTGGTGTGCGACATCGCGATGCCGGGCGAGGATGGCCGCGATCTCGCGGCCGAGCTCGTGCGACGGCAACCGGAGCTCAAGGTGCTGTTCATGTCGGGCTACTCGTCCGACATGCAAGAGATGCGACTCGACGGGGCGCTGTTCGTGCAGAAGCCGTTCAGCCGGGACGAGCTGGCGCAGAAGCTCGCTGAGCTTTCGCAGTAGGGCGCGGCGCGACGTTGGGACGCCCTGGGTCTCATTGTTTGCGGTTTGCGTAGCCGGTTACGAGAAGTTCGTCGTGGAGCGGCGCGGCAGGTGCGCGATTGGAGCGTTGGTTGACGGGTGCGGGCGACG
>DATMCL010000619.1:0-2326 GCA_035558375.1 Polyangiaceae bacterium | reverse complement strand
GAAGTCCGAGGCGACGCGCGACGCACCGCTCGGGCGCGTGTGGCTCACGTGCTCCCCCGCATCGTCCAAGTCGTCGAGCAAGGGGAACGCCCGCTCGAGCGCGGCGACGAGCTCCTCCAGGGTGCACGGTGCCGTTAGCTTTTGCCGGAGGCGAGACCACGCGGGACCGCCGCTCGAATCGAGGACGGGCTCGGTCTCGGTGAGCAGAGAGAGATAGGGCGCGATGCGACCGAGCTCGGCGAGGGTCTCGCGCGCCGTGCGCTCGGCTTCGCCGAGCCAATAGCGGGTCTCGGCCCGATCCGGCTCGGCCGCGGCGAAGAGCTCACGCGTGGCCTCGTGGAAGCCCGTGAGCGTTTCGGCGCCGCGCACGAGATCGGCGGGCCTCGCTTCGGCGGCGTTTCGCACTTTCGTTTCGAGCGTGGCGATGCGTGTCGCCAGGCCCGTCCCTCCCGCCGCCCGCTCGGCAGCGGACGCGAGCGTCAGTGCGTCTGCCACCGCGAGGAACGGCTCGACGCCGAGCAAGGGTCCACGCCGGAGCTCGTGCGCCGCGCTGGCCCAGGTCCAGAGGTATGCGGCGAGATTGCCGCTGTCGACGGTCGACACGTACTCTGGCGCGAGCGGCGCGAGCGTCTGCGTGTCGTACCAGTTCAGAAGATGCCCCTCGCGGCGCTGCAGGCGATCGAGCGTGTCGAGCGTGCGGTGCAGGCGCGCGCATGACTCGCGCAGGGTCAAGATGCCGAAATCGTGCGCCGCGAGCAGCGAGAGCATATAGAGGCCGATGTTCGTGGGGCTCGTGCGATGAGCGACGACGGCACGCGGCTCGGCCTGGAAGTTGTCGGGCGGCAGGTAGTGATCACGCTCGGTCACGAAGTGATCGAAGAAGCGAAAGGTCTTGCGCGCGAGGAGGCGGAACGCGACCGCGTCCTCGGCGCTGACTTCCCGCCGGGGCTCCGGGAGCGGCGCGCTCAGCCACAGCGCGAGCGCCGGCGCGAGAGCCCAGCCCGCGAGCAGCGGCGCCGCCCACGGCAAGGAACCGCGCTGCACGAGCCAAAGCACCACCGCGCACGCCATGGCAAGGCCGCTCGAGAACACGATGCGCGACGAGAGGCGCACCCGTCCGCCGGCCGCGCTTTGCCGCATCGTCAGCCATTCGAGCAGGCGCCGCCGCACGACGAGCCGGTGTAGGGCGGTACCGATCGCGTCGAGCGCGAGCAGCGCCTGATCGAGCAGGAATACCGCCTCGACCACGACGTTCAGCAGGCTGCGCCCGATTCCTCCCCAAAATCCCGCGAACCGCTGGCCGGAAACGCGGCTCGCCTCGCGCGAAACGGCGAGCACCGCGTGCGCCACGAGCGGCGCAACGAGCACCGCGAGGATCAGCGCCGACACGGCGGGGGCGTAGCGCTCCCCTGCGAACCAGCCGACCACGAGCGTCGCGACGATGGTGACGGGAACCAGGCTGCGCCTGAGATTGTCGACGAGCTTCCACAGGTCGAGGAGGCGCAGATCGTTGCGCCTCGTTCCACTCGCGGCCGGCACGCGCGGCCACAGCCAGCGCACGAGCTGCCAATCGCCGCGGATCCAACGGTGCCGGCGCGCCGCGTGAACTTCGTAGGCGGCCGGCAGCTCGTCGAGCAGCTCGATGTCGGTGGCGAGCGCCGAGCGCGCAAAAAAGCTCTCGAAAAGGTCGTGGGACAAGAGCGCGCTCTCGGGAGAACGGCCCGCGAGCGCACCGGCGAAAGCATCGACGTCGTAGATGGCTTTGCCGGTGTAGGAGCCCTCGCCGAAGAGATCCTGGTACACGTCCGACACCGCGGTCGTGTACGGGTCGATTCCTGCGGGACCCGAGCTCAACGCGGCAAAGCGAGAGCGTCGCGAGCTCGTGGGCAGGGCGCCGACCCGCGGCTGAATGATGCCATAGCCGCTCACGACCCGCTGGCGCTCGGCGTCGAGCTGGGCCGCGTTCAGGGGGTGCGCCAGCATCGCCACGAGCTCGCGCGCCGTTTCGCGCGGAAGGTCCGTGTCGGCATCGAGCGTGATCACGTAACGGATCGACGCAAGCAGCTCGGGCTTTGCCGTCACGCACGAGTACGACGTGTCGGTCGCGCCGCGCAGCAGCCGATTGAGCTCCTCGAGCTTGCCCCGCTTGCGGTCCCAGCCCATGTAGCAGCGCTCGGTCTCGCTCTTCTTGCGGCGCCGGTGCAGGAGAAGATAGCGCTGCTCGCCCTTGCCGTGTCGCTCGTTCAGGGCAGCGATCCCGGCGAGTGCGGCGTTCAGGAGCTCGGCGTCGCCCGCGTGCTCTCGGGTATCGGCGTCCCTGAAGTCG
>DATMCL010000618.1:0-9244 GCA_035558375.1 Polyangiaceae bacterium | reverse complement strand
CGCGGGAGGTTGCCGCTCGGTCGCGCTTCCGCGGAGCCGCGCTCGCAGCCGCTCGCACCGAGAGCGGAGATCAAGGCGAGACCTGCGAGCCGACGCACGCTGAATGCTTAGCATGCGACGGCGACGAGACGGGCGTTCCGTCGCGGCGATCGCCCTACTTTTTGATGATCTTGAAGGCGTGGTTCCAGCCGCCCGTGGCAGCGCCGTAAATCACCCAGGCTATGCACAGGGGCTCCAGAATCCGCGACAGCTGGATCGAGCCGAGATCGGTGACGTTCGACCAACCGAAATCGTGGAGGATCTTCGTCACCTGCTCTTTCGCGGCTGCGTCGTTGCCGCAGATCAGCATGTCGGGCGGACCGTCCGGGAAGCTCGGGCGAAACATGCTCGTGTTGCCGACGATGTTGAAGGCTTTGACGACGCGCGCATCGGGCACGAAGCGCTGAACCTGCTCGCCCCCCGAGTCCGTGTGTCCGACTGCCAGCGAGGGCGGCATGCCCTTCGAGAAGTCGAGCGGATTGGTCGTGTCGATGACGACCTTGCCCTTGAGATTCTGTGCGCCGGCGCCCGTGAGCACCGACTCGTACGCGACGCCGTGCGTCGCGAGCACGATGAGCTCGCCGAAAGCCGCCGCGTCCGCGAACGTGCCGCTCGACGCGAGCGGACCCATGTCGTTCGCCCACGCGATCGCTTTCTCGTTCTTTGCTTCGCGCCCGCCGAGCTTCGCCTCGTGGCCGAGTGTCACGAAGCCTTTGCCGAGCGAGCGGCCGACATCCCCGGTGCCCAAGATCCCAATCTTCATGGCGCAGTCCTTTCTGGGTGCCGCGGCATTCTTGAGAACCGGGCTGGGGGCGTCAAGCCGAGGTATGACTCGAGGGCGGCCGGTCGCGCGGGCGAAGGCCCCCGACGACCATGGCGAATGCAGACGAGCGCGGCGCTTCCACCCGGCGTTTCGAGGTATGGGGCATCCTGCTCGCGCTGGCCGTGTTCGTTGCGTTCGGGGTCACGTTTGGGCTCACGCTCGTGCCGCGCGCGGCGCCGTCCGAGAACGCCGACGACGGGCCGGGCGATCCACGCGCGACGTACCAAGCCGAGCAGAGCGTGGAGGCTTGGCACGCCGGGCGCTGGTACCCGGCGCACGTGCACTCCACGAGCGGGAACCGCTATTTCATCACCTACGATGACTTCTCCATCAGCTGGCACGAGTGGGTGACGGCGCGTCGGCTACGGCGTCACTGAGCCAGCATCCGCGCGCGAGCCTGGCGCGTCGCCACCCCGTCACCACCCCCAGTGATATTCCGCGCGCAAATAGCCCGCGCCATAGATCACCGCCTGGTCGAAGCCGTAGTCACCGCTCAGGCAGAGGCCCATGCCGAAGTGCCGCGTCCACGCGTAGTCGAGGCCGGCGAGGGCGCCGACGGTCGGCTGGATCGCGTCGAACGGCCATTTCTGGTGGCCCGAGGCGAGCCCGCCCACGGACGGGCCGATCCAGGGGATCCACTGGATCACGTCGAGCTTGTACGCGAACGCACCCTTGAACGAGAAGAACGCGTTCGTCGCATCGAGCCGGCCCTGTATCGACGTCGAGAGCTCGAGGCGCGCGTCGAACGCGTCCGACAAACCGTAAGCGCCGTACAGAGACACCGCGGGTCCGGCCGAGTAGCCCGGGGCCGCCGCCGCACCGAGGCCGCCGCCGAGGTGCCACTCCCGCTCGAAGCCGAAGGCGCTCGGCGCCACCAGCACGGAGGCGAGCAGCGCGAGCAGCGCGAGCACACGACGCGGGCGCGCGCGGCGAGGCATCGTCGGACTAAGCGTAGCTGGTTTCGTCCCAGTCCCGCCCGCGCTTGCGCGACGAGGTCGGACGGCGCTCGGTGGTCTGCTCGCGGGAGTCGGACGCCGGGGAGTGCTCCGCGCCGAAGCGCTCGGGGAGATCGCGCGCGTGCAGGGTCTCCTCGGACGAGATGGAGAGGAGCCAGGCGAGCTGAACGAGCTCGCGCACGTTGAAGGGCCAGTCGTAGAGGCAGAGCGACTCCACGAATGCGGACGTGAAGTGCTTACTCGCGCCGCCGCGCCGGAGCGCATGCTCGAAGATGGGCGGAACGTCTTCGCGGCGCTGGCGGAGGGGCGGGATGGTGACGGCGTCGGTGCCGAACCGCGCGGCGAGCTCCGGGGAGAGCCGGCCGGCCGCGACGCCGCGCACGAGCGGCTCGCTCGAGGCCGCAACCAGCCGAAAATCCGCGGCGCGGGGGCGCGTGCGGCCGACGGGGGTCGCGAGCCGGACCTCGAGCACGCGCGAAAGGCTCGTCTGCAGAGCGGGCGAGAGCGCCGGGAGATAGTCGATGAACAGCGTGCCGAGGTGCGCCGTGTGCATCGATCCCTCGACTTCGAGCGGCGTTCCCTCGAAGCCGTCCTTCGCGTAGCCGAACAGCTCCGCTTCGACTCGCTCGCTGTTCACGGAGGGATTGAACGCAGTGTAGCGACCCGGGCACCCGCTCAGCTGGTGGATGCCGCGCGCGACGACCTCCTTGCCGCTGCCTTCCTCTCCGAGCAGGAAGAGCGGGCTCTCGGTGCGAGCGAGCTCTTGAAGCGGGGCGAGCTTCTGCGCGGTGGAGGCACCGGCGACGAATCCGGGCAGCGGCTCGCCCACCCATGCCGGATCGATGATGTCGTCGGGATCGGTGCCGGTCACCACCGCAACCCAGTCGCCAAGCCGCACGACCGACTGCTCGAGCAGCGGCGCGAGCCCCGCGCTCCGCCCGTCCACTCGCGAGCCGTTCCGGCTATCGAGATCCTCGAGCTCCCAGACGGCGCCGAGGCGGTGGAAGCGCGCGTGAAGGCGCGAGATGCTATTGCCGGCGAGGACGTGCGTCGCATCCGAGCCACGACCCACGGTCATGCCGTCGGTGAGCGGAGTGAAGCGCCGCTCGGGCCACACCCAGAGCAATCCCCACGTGCTCGCATCCGACCCCTCGAGCCCGCGAGCGGCGTCGAAGAGCGCAGGGGCACTGCTGGGCGGGGGCTGGGTTTCCATCGGAGCTGTAACCTACCCTACCGCGGCGCCGGCCAACACCCCGTTCGCCTGGGGCCCGAAAAAGCTCAGTCGGTGATGTCGGGGGACGGACCGTAAAGCGTCGGGCGCCACGTCGCGTACCCGAACCGATTCATGCTGCCGGGTCCCGTGATCTCGACGAGCACGGTGCCCTTCGAGTCGACCTCCTGCATCACGTCCGCGTTCGAGAAGTCGACCAGCGTGTTGCCGCCGGGGAGGCGCTGCACGTCGCCCAGGTTGGCGCTCATCGCGCCCGAGTAGCTCCCGAGCTTCTTGCCCGTGAAGTCGTACTCGATCATCGCGGATTGGTTGCTCGTCCCGCCCTTGTTGGCAAAGATCAGGATGCTGTCCTTGAGCAGATGGTGGCCGTGGTTCACGGCGCCCCAGCTCGAGTTCCCGCCGCTCACCGTGCTCGCCAAGCTCCAGAGCTTCTCTCCGGCGCGGCTGACGCGGATCACGTCCTTGTCGACGACGGAGTACGTGTACTCGTCCTCCGCTTCGGAGTAGCGAACGGCGTTGCCGTGGCACTGGTTGCCGAAGACACCGCTCGCCGTGAAGATCTTCTTGGTCGTCCCGCTCGGATCGATCTCCGTGATGTCGTTACAGCTCACGCTGTAGTCGAGGTACGCCATGGTGCCGCCCTTGACGGCGGCGATGTCGTGGGACGATTTCGTGGACGAGTACGTTTGCGCGTTCATGCCGTCCATGCCGACGCGGCGGATCGATTGGCCGCCGTTGTCGGCGGTGACGGCCCACAGGTTTTGGCCGTCGTAGCTGATCCGGGCGCGCGCGATGCCGCCGGTCATGCCTGTGTCGTACGCCCACACGATATCGCCGTCCGCATCGAGGATGAAGGCGACGGAGCTGCCGGATCCCTGCCAATACGACGTGACGATGAAGCCGCGCTCGCGCCCCATCTCTTGCTTGACGCTGAAGCCGCCGATTTTCACCGCGCTGGTCACCGCGCCGGTCTCGATCGTGTAGTCGTCGCTCGCGGTCTGGGTGCTGCCGTCCGAGGCGACGACGCGGAAGTGGTACGTCTTGGACGGCTTCATGCCGAGCAGGAGCGTCCGGTAGTCCATCTGCGTGAGGTCGACCGGCGCCTGCATGCCGTACTTCGTGTCGAGACCGAACTCGATGTACGCGCTCTTCACCATCACGGTCATGACGGACCAGGTGACGATTCCGACCGTGGTCGGCGCCTTCGCGTCCATCGCGCTCGCGAGCTTGGACGTCACCGTGAAGAGTGCGCCGTTGACGGTCGGCGGCTGACCCGCGCCGCCAGTGCCCATGCCCGCTGCTCCGGCCATGGGAGACATGCCGCCCGCCGACAGCGTGCCCGCGGCGTTCATGCCTGCCGCGCCCATGCCGGACGTACCGCCGTTGGCCGTCGCGCCGCTGCCTGCGGTGGCGCCGGTGCCGCCGTTCCCCATGCCGGCAGCTGGCGCGCTACCGCCGGTGCCGGTGCCGCCCGTGCCAGTGCCGCCGGTACCGGTGCCGCCCGTGCCAGTGCCCCCGGTTCCGCCCATGGCCGCGTTGGTTCCGCCGCTCGCCTTGCTACCGGCGTTCGAAGTCATGCCGGCCGCGCCGGTGCCGCCGGTCCCTGCGTTGCTCGCTTTCTCGGCGGGCGCATCGCCCCCGCTGCAGGCACCCAGCCCGAGCAGCACGATGGTCAGGCCCGCGGTTCCGAGTGTCGTCGAGGTCCGGCTAATCATGACTATTCAGATAGAGTATGCGGGCTCTGCGCCAGCAGGCGGCAATCACGCGGCGCCGCGCACCTTCGACCTGGAGTGCAAATTGACACCCGCTGCCAGCGGATGAGTCCGCTGTCGCTGCCCGGCTCCGGGCTTTTTGTCGCGCTCGCGAAGCGAGGGGGGCGCAATCTAACCGCAGGTGACGCGCACGGTCCCGCCGTAGCAGCAGAAGCTCGCGTTGACGGGACATCCGTCGATGCACGGCGGATCGTCCGACTGGCATGCGGTGCTCGCGCCGCCCGTACCGCCCGCTCCGGCGCCGGCTCCACCACTCGTGCCACCAGCCCCCGCCGCAGTCGTGCCACCAACGTTCGCGGTACCACCAACGTTCGCGGTGCCGCCCGCTTCGGAGCTCGTCTCGCCGGCACTCGCTCCCGCGTCGCCGCCGCCTTCACTGATCGCGCCGGTATCGCCTGTCCCACCCGTGCCGGTGCTCGAGCTTCCGCCGGTCGTCCCGCCGGCTCCGTCGCCCGTGTCGGGACTGCCGCCGTTGTCGCCGTCGGAGCTCGTGGCGGGCGCGCCAGCCGCGTTCGCGTCGAGAGCGCTGGTTCCCGCACCAGCTTCGCCGGTCTCGCCGCTCGCGCCATCGGTGCGAGCGCGGGATGTGTTTCCGGTGCCGCCCGTGGAGCCCATCGCGCCGCGGCCCGCCGTGATCAAGCCGCCGGTATCGCCCGCTTCGCCCGCGTCGCTCTTGAGCGGATGGAGCTGGATCCGTCCGCTCGTGTGCTTGCCGCACATCACCGTCAAGGGCGAGAGGATCAGCACCAGACTCATTTCGCTCAAACGCAGTCGCATCATCGTGGCCTCCAGAGTTCGACGGCTGCACGCCTTCGCAAGCCGCGTGCCGGCGCGCGTGCTCTCGAACGACGCGCGTCGTTCAGCGCGCAAGTGAGCGATTCGACAAGGGTGCGAGCCTGGCGAGGCACCCCGAGCCCCCTTCGCTTCGCGGGCTGTCCCATGGGACAGCGTCCCCTGGGACGGGGACACGGGGACAACCTGGGACAGGCAAAATCCAGGCATAGGACGCACCAAGGCGCCTGGTCCGGAGCTTGCTCAGTGCGGAGCCATGCCCTTCGACCTCATGAGCGCGCTCGCTGAGGAGCCCTCATCTTCGTCCCATTGGCTCGCACCCCTCGACGACGGCATCGACACAGCGCGCGTGCGCCAGCATTTCCCCTTCGTCGCGCGCGGGCGCGTGGCGACCAACAATGCCGCGAGCACGCAGCCGCCTCAGAAGCTGCTCGATCTCTTCACGAGCCTCGCGCCTGATTACGACAACGTGCACCGCGGACAGTCGCGCGCGTCGCGCACGATGAGCGCCCTACTCGACGACGCCTACCGGACGGTCGCCGACTTCATCAACGCCCCGAGCCGGCGCAACATCGTCTTCTGCCGCAACACGACCGAGGCCCTGAACACGGTCATGTACTCGCTCCTCGGCGAGCTCCGGAGCGGCGACAACGTCGTCACGACGCTCCTCGAGCACAACTCGAACTACGTGCCGTGGCACGCTCTGTGCCGAGAAATCCTGCCGCGCTTCGGGATCGAGGTCGAATGCCGGCTCGCGCGTTTCGACGCGAGCGGCCGTCTCGATCTCGACCACCTGCTGCAGGTCGTGGATGGGAGGACCAAGCTCGTCACCGTCACCGGCGCCTCGAACTTCTTCGGCACGAAGACGCCGCTCCACATCGTGCGCGAGATCGCGCGGCGTAGCGGCTACCACCAACCGAGCGGGCGCCTGGGCTCGCTCTTCGTCGTCGACGCCGCTCAGCTCGCACCGACGAGTGCGCTCGACGTGCAGGCACTCGACGCGGATTACCTCGCCTTCTCGCTGCACAAGATGCTCGCGCCGTTCGGCGTCGGCGTGCTCTACGGAAAGGAGGAGCTCCTCGCAGCCAACCGGCCGTTCCTCTACGGCGGCGACATGATCGCGGAAGGCGCGGTCACGCCCGAGCACGTGAGCTACGACACGCTGCCGTGGAAGTTCAGCGCCGGCACGCCGAACGTCCTCGGGACGATCGTTTCGGCCCAAGCGCTGCGTCTCATCGTCGACCTCGCGCGAAACCCCGGACAGGATCGCTATTTCGGCACGCGCACGCCGCTCGTTCGCGCGGAGGTCGACGATGCGATGCGACGCATCCGTCGCCACACCGAGACGCTCACCGCCCTCGCCCTCGAGCTCCTCGGCGAGATCCCGGGACTCACGCTGTACGGGCCGCGGTCGGCCGAACGACGCACCCCGCTCGTCGCGTTCAACGTCGAAGGACGGGATCCCTTCGAGCTCGCCGAGGCCCTCGATGCGCGCGGCGTGGAAGCGCGTGCCGGCTGCCACTGCGCCACGCTCGCGCATCGCGCGCTCGGGCTCGATCCGCCCGCCAGCTGCCGACTGAGCTTCTACTTCTACAATACCGAACGCGACGTCGAGACCGCCGCCTTCGCACTCCGTGACACGCTCGGGCTCGCGCGACCGAGCGGCGTGCGCATCGTCCCGCCCACCTCGAGCGAACGCCCTTGTCCGCAAGCACCCAGCGTGTGAGACTCGCCGCGCGCATGCCGCGCGAATCGTCCGGAACCACGAATCCGAACGCTCCGGTTTCGATCGCGGCGAGGACGCCGCTCGCGCTCCATTTCGTGTACCCCGCCGAGCTCGACGGGCTCGTGATCGACCTCACGCCCCGGCTCGAGCTCGGCCGCGAGTTGCCCGAGCCCGACGCGGAGACCGGCAGCCGCCCGAGCCTCCACGCCGCGATCCCGCACGGAACGGTGTCGCGGCGTCACGCGGCGATTGGCGAAGCCGTCGCCGGTGTCGTACCGACGCTCCTCGACCGCGGCGGCCGCAACGGCACGTTCGTCGACGGGCAGCCGGTGAGCAGCACCGCGATCCTGGCCAGGCACGCCGTCGTGCGCTTCGGCGATACGCTCGCCGTCGTCGACGAGCGTGCGCCCGCGTTCGAGCATCCCGACGTACGCCTGCCGGGACGAAGCGTCGCCATGGCGCGTTTGCGCGAGGCCATGCTGCGCGGCGCACCGAGCAAGAGCCCGCTGCTCATCAGCGGCGAAACCGGGACAGGCAAGGAGCTCACGGCCGCGGAAGTCCACCGTCACAGCGGCCGCGAGGGTCCGCTCGTCAAGTTCAACTGCGCCGAGCTCTCACCGACGCTGGTCGAGTCGCAGCTCTTCGGACACGAGCGCGGCGCCTTCACGGGCGCGACCGCGGCCCACGCGGGATTGTTCGTGGACGCCCACGGCGGCACGCTCTTCCTCGACGAGGTCGGCGAGATCCCGACCGAGCTGCAAGCGAAGCTCCTGCGCGTCCTGGAGGAAGGCGAGATCCGCCCCCTCGGCGGCACCTCCTCGCGCAAGGTGGACGTACGCGTCGTCGCCGCCACCAACGTGAACCTCCTCGAGCGCGTCGAGCAAGGCACGTTCCGTCGCGATCTCTTCGCACGCCTCTCCTACCTCGAGCTCCGCCTCCCGGCCCTCCGCGAGCGGCGGCAAGATCTGTTCGGCTGGGTCGAGATCTTTCGCGCGCGCTGGTGCGCCGAGCACGGGGCGTCCAGCGCTCCGTTCGTCTTCCGCCCCCACGCCGCCGAGCGTCTGCTCCTCGCCCCGTGGCTCGACAACCTACGCGGCATCAACCGCCTCGTGCACCGCCTGCTCGCCGCCGGCGCCGGGCCCGAGATCGGCGCGCAAGCACTCGACGCCGCCGTCCCCGAGCTTGGCGCGGGCCGTCACGAACCGTCCGAGCCGCCCCGCATGCCTTCCGCGCGGGCCGCCTCCGAGCGCCCCAGCCGCGAAGAATTCGAAACCGTCTACCGCGCCAACGGCAACAGCGTCCGCGCCACCTCCAAACACTTCGGCCGCGATCGCCGCCAAATCTACCGCTGGCTCGAGCAATTCGGCATCCCCAGAAATCCGGGCGACGACGAAGGCGCGTGAGTGCTGACTGCGCATCGCCTGGGCGCCCGTCTCGAGTGGTGAGTTTCAGCGACGACCCGCTTCAACGCGCGATGACTTGATGCCCCCCACGTGGGTACGGCGCCAAACGGCCCGCGTGCTCGGCCTTCGGCCTGCGCTCGCGGGTGCCCCCAAGCGCGGGCATCGCCCGCGCGGAGGCACGACGGAATCGGGCGGGGAAGGGCGGCGCTCGTGGGCAACGACAACGCCGCCCGCCGCTAACAACCGCCCCGCTGCCCGAGCGGTAGTGCCATGCGTTACTGGGGAGCGAGCTTGCTCAGCGCTTGCCGGATGACCTGCTCGATGGAGCAGAAGGTGTTCGGGATTTTTGCGAGAGCGCACTTGGCGTCGCCCTCGCGGAAGCCCAGGCCTCGGAGCGCCTGAAAGGCCTTTGCCCGCGCATCGGCAGCCGCGGGGCCCACGACGCCGCCGTAGGGCGCGCCGTCCGCGTGGGCGAAACGCGCCGAGGAAGCCGTGCCCGTGA
>DATMCL010000617.1:0-11712 GCA_035558375.1 Polyangiaceae bacterium | reverse complement strand
ACGACTCGCGGCTCCGGATCGGCGCCGCGCAGGGCCGCCGCGAGCCCGCCCTCGGGAACGCCGAGCCCCGGGGCGTCGGCAGCTCTCCCTTCCGGCATGCGCTCTTCGAAATGGTCGAGGACGGCACGTGTGATCGCCTCGAGCACCTCGAAGACGCCCTCGCCCGCCATCGCCACGGAGCCGAACGACGGCGCCGAGAAGCGATTGTAGCGTTGCTCGAGCTCGCCGAGCGACATCGCGTCGGCGAGATCGCGCTTGTTGTACTGGATGACGTGCGGCACGTCGGCGAGCGAGCGGCCGTGCGCCGTCAGGTTCTCGTGCAGGTTCTCGAGACTCTCGGCGTTGGCGTCGCTGCGATCCGCTTGCGAATCGAACACGAGCACGAGTCCGTCGGCTCCCGTGAGGACGAGCTTGCGCGTGGCGTTGTAATAGACCTGCCCCGGCACCGTGAAGAGCTGCAGGCGCACGCTCATGCCGCGCACGCTCGGCAAGCGGATCGGGAGGAAGTCGAAGTAGAGCGTGCGATCGACCGGCGTCGCGAGGCTCACCATCTTGCCGCGATGCTCCGGCAGCGTGGTCGCGTGGATGTGCTGCAGGCTCGTGGTCTTCCCGCCGAGGCCGGGGCCGTAATAGACGACCTTGAAGACCACCTCGCGCGACAGCGGGTTCACGACCGGCATGACGAGCCGACGATACTACTCGGTCAGGAGCTCGCGCGCGCGGATGAGCTGCCAGAAGGTCGAGTGCATGGAAAGCAGCACGGAAGCGACCGAGGCGAGCACGAAAAGCACGGCGACGACGCGCAGCGCCCGGTCGAGCGACCAACGCCGGCGCTCGTGTTCGAAGACGTAACCGAGCCCGATCCCGGCCGCGAAGCCCCCGATGTGGGCCGCGGTGTTCACGCCGGGCAGCGCGAGCGAGAGCACGAGCGCGTACACGAGACTTCGGATCAGGCTGCGGCGCCATTCCGGGTCACGCCGGGCTCGGAGGATGCCCACCTCGGCGCCGATCTGCCCGAACACGCCACCGCTCGCGCCCGCAGTCAGCACCGAAAGCGGAGCGTACCAGAGCTCACTCGCGCCGAAACCGAGCACGCCCGCGAGGAGGAAGATCAACGTCGAGCGCGCCCCGCCGAGCTCGCGCTCCAGGCGGGCGCCGAGGTCGCTGAACATCCAGAGGTTCATCCCGACGTGCAGGAGGCTCATGTGCACGAACACGGCGGAGAGGAGCCGCCAGGGCTCGAACCTTTCGGAACCGAAGCCCATCGCTCCGAAGCGGAATAGCGACGAGTGCCGAAAAGGGTCGCTCATCCCGCCGAGCCCAATCGGCATCCGGTGGTCGGCTGCAGCCAACAGCCCGAAGAACAGGAGCTCCAGGGCGAGCACGACCCGCGTCCACGGCGCCTCGACCCCGAGCAGCTGTCGCACCACCTGCGACATCCCTTCCGCGACGGGCCCCGGCAGGCGCCGCCCGCAGCGGTAACAGCGCGCCTCCCCGACGCTATTGAGCTCTCTGCAGTACGGGCAAACTCGTGCGGCCATCGGGAGGCCCCGTTTAGCACTTGTAAGCTCCGAGGGCGCACGCGCGTTCAGAGGGTATGCTTGCCAGCGCCGCCGGAGCCGCCTTCGGGCTCGTGGGGCCCTTCGCCCCACCCAGGCTGCCGCCGCGCTTCGTCCGGGTGCCGGCCCCGACTACAGTCCGGCGCGTGCTCACGCCCGGCGAGCTCGAGGCCGAGGAGCGGCTTTGCGAAAAGGCCCGCTCGGGCGACCGCACGGCGCTCGGCGCGCTCCTCGAGAAGCACGGGCCCCGCCTCTACCGCGCCGTGCTCCTGCCGCGGCTCGGCAATCGGGCGCTCGCCGAGGAGGCGCTCTCGCTCACCTACCTGCGCGTCGTGGAGCGCATCGGCGCGTTCGAGTGGCAGGCGGTCGGCATCTATCCGTGGCTCCGCGTCGTTGCGATGCGCATCGCGCTCGACCAGCTCCGTGCCCGCAAGCGCGAGGTGCTGTTCGACGCCGCCGACCTCGAGCGCGAGGTCGACGAGGCCGAACGGGAGACGCGCGATGCGGCGGCGCTCGAGACGCACGACCTCCGCGTGGCGCGCGAGCGCGTGCTCGACCTACTCGGCCGTCTGAACCCGCGCTACGCTCAGGCGATCCGGCTGCGCGTGATCGAGGAGCGCCCGCGCGCCGAGGCAGCGGCCGAGCTCGGCGTGTCCGTGGGTACCTTCGACGTGGTACTCCATCGCGCGATGGCCGCCTTGCGCAAGGTGCTCGACGCGGAGCAAGAGCCATGAGCGACCCCCGCGACGACGAGCTCGACGACGCGCCGCTGCTCGAGCCCGCGGCCGAGGCGGCGCTCGCGGAGGCGCTCCGCTCGGCGTATGCCCCGAGCGAGCTCGATCCAGCGCGGCATCGCGCGATCCTCGAGGCGGCGCTCGAAGATCCCCTCGCCCCACCGACCGAAGACGAGCTCCGCGAGAGCGAACGGCTGCGCCAAGCGCTCGAGACCGGCGACGACGAGCACGCGGGGGCGGCGCTCGCCCGGGCGCTGCGCGCGGCGGCGAGCTCCGAAGCGCTCGCCCCCGAACGCATCCGCCACGTCGCCGAGCGGGCGCTCCCCCGCAAGCCGAACGTCGTGTTCGTGACGTTCGGCGCCGTCGCGCTCGCCGCGGCCGCGGCCTTCGCGCTGCTCGTCGCCCATCCCCGGGCCGCGAAGACGAGCGCTCCCGTCGCGCTCGCCCGCTCGCGCAGCACCGCCGATCTCTTCAGCGAGCGCTTCGAGCCCGGCCAGGCGAGCGCGCGCATCGATCGCATCGCGTCGTCGCGCGAGCGCGAATGGCGCGACAATCAGTACGCGCTCTGGGGGCTCAAATGAAGCGCGCTCGGGCGCTTCTCTGCGTCGTGCTCGCGCTCGGCGCCTGCAGCAAGGCGCGACCCGATCCGTGCGCCGACGGCGACGCGGGCGAGCCCGTGGGTCCCGCGCTGCTCGCGTTCCTGAGTCGGTCGCGCTCGGCCCATCACCGCGCCGACGCTCGCGAGGAGCACCAGGAGTGGAGCGGCGCGGAGACGGAGCTCGAAGCGATCATCGAGGGCCCGAAGCCGGCTTGCCCGGATGCCGCCGAAGTGCGTGAGGTCCTCGCCGATACCTACGCCCGGCTCGCCGATCTTCGCAGCCGCCACGCGGACTTCACGGCGGCACTCGCCGACATCGAGCGCGGCGTCGCGCTCGTCCCGGACACGAGCTACTTCCGAGGGCACCTGTTCGAGGTGCGCGGGCTGGTGGAGGAGCGCAGCGCGAAGGCGCTCGCGGCGCGCGGGGATGCGGTGGGTGCCGCCGCCGCCCAGGAGCGGGCGCTCGCTGCGTTCCAGGAAGCCATGCGCATCCAGAGCGACGTCATCGAGCGCACCTCCCCCCACCACTGACGGTTCGGCACGTTTCGGCCGCTCCCGTACCGGCAGCGCTACGCCTTGGCCCCCCAGAGCGGACACGGCTAGACTGCGTGGGGGTGCCACTGATCGACTCAGATCGCAGGCTCCGTCTCGCCGACGGCATCGACCTCCGGGCGCTTCCCCTCACGCCGGAGGACGCGTTCGTGCTGTCGCAGCTCGACGGCAATGCGACCGAGAGCGACATCGCGCTCGCAACGGGGCTCGACCCGAGCGTGATCCAGGCGTCGATCGCCAAGCTGCGTGGCCTCGGTGTGCTCGCGGAGATCCACGCCGAACGCCGCATGACACCGCGGCCTTCGGTGTCACCGGTCAGGCCGTCCACCCCCTCGGGCACCTTCCACATCGGACCCGTGATCGAGACGCGCTCGGACTCGAGCGGCAACCACCCCGCGGCGGCGCTCTACGATCCGACGGAGCTCGACGAGCCGGTCGATTTGGACCTCGCTCGCAAGCGCAAGATCCTCGACACGTACTACCGCTTGAGCGGGCTTTCGCACTACGAGCTGCTCGGCGTCGACGCGGGCGCGGACAAGAAGGCCATCAAGGCCGCCTACTTCGACCTCGTCAACGACTTCCACCCCGACCGCTATTTCGGCAAGAAGCTAGGGGCTTTCAAGCCGAAGCTCGAGCGGGTCTTCACGCGCGTCACGGAGGCGCACGACGTGCTCACGCGCCAGGCCGCGCGCGAGGACTACGACCGCTACCTCGCGTCCGTTCGCACGACGGAAGCCCTGGATCGCACGCTCGCCGACCGCGGCGGGCACGCTCACGAGGTTGAACGGCTGAAGCGCGAAATCCAGGAGCAGGTTCAGCTCGAAGAGAAAGCCCGCCATTCGTATCCGCCGCCCGCGGGCTCCCTGCCGCCCGTCTCGCGAGCGGAGCCCGTCGTCTCGCGCACCCCCGAGCCGGCGCCGTCGGTCCGCCCGTCCGACGCCGACGCGCGCCGGCGCGCGCTCGCGCGCAAGCTCGGCGTGTCGATGCCGCCGGCGGCGCGCATCTCGAGCCAGCCCGCGCCCACGACGCCGCACCCCGCGAGCCGCGACCTGGCCACCGCCGACCTCAAGCGCCGCTACGAGGAGCGCATCGGCGAGCTCAAGTCACGCCAGGTACAGCGCTACGTCTCCGCGGCGGAGGAGGCCGAGCGGCGCAAGGATCTCGTCTCGGCGACGAATGCTTTGCGCATCGCCGCGTCGCTCGCGCCCGAAGACACCGCCCTCGCCGCGCGGCTCCGAGATGTCGAAGCGCGCGCACAGGTGGGCCTCTCCGACAGCTACCTCGAGCAGGCGAAGTACGAGGAGCGCGAGAGCCGTTGGCTCGAAGCTGCCGCGTCCTATCGCCGCGCGAGCCGCGCCAAGCCCACACCGAAGACGCTCGAGCGGGTCGCGCACTGCCTCTACAACGGCAAAGGCGACATGAAGGACGCGGCGGACTTCGCTAAGCGCGCCCGGGACGCTGCTCCCGACGACCCGAACGTCAGGCTCACGCTCGGCAAGATCTACTTGGAGGCCGGCATGAAACAGAGCGCCCTGGCGGAGTTCGAGCGCGTTCAGCAGCTCTCGCCCAAGGATGATAGCATCAAGGACTGGCTCCGGCGTGCGCGCCGGGGCGAACCGTGACCCCGGAGGGCACGGGACTAGACCAAGGAAAAACGAGGATGGAGCGAGTCATCGGGATCGATCTGGGGACCACCAATTCGTGCGTCTCGATCCTGGAAGGCGACGTGCCGATCGTCATCACCAACCGCGGTGGCTACAAGACCACGCCGAGCGTGGTGGCGGTCACCGAGGCCGGCAAGCGGCTCGTCGGTCACATCGCCAAGCGGCAGGCCATCACCAACGCCGAAAACACGGTGTATGCCGCCAAGCGCCTGATTGGCCGCAAGTGGAATTCCCCACAGGTCAAGAACTCCATCATGACCTCGAGCTACACGATCGTGGAGGGGCCGCACAACGACGTGCGCATCCGCCTGCGTGACAAGACCTACTCCGTTCCGGAGGTCAGCTCGATGGTCTTGCAGGAGATGAAGGTCATCGCGGAGGACTACCTCGGCGAGCCGGTGAAGAAAGCGGTCGTCACGGTCCCCGCGTACTTCAACGACAACCAACGCCAGGCCACCAAAGACGCGGGCGCGATCGCCGGCCTCGACGTCATCCGCATCATCAACGAGCCCACCGCTGCGGCGCTCGCCTACGGCTTCGGCAAGGATCTCGACCGCACCGTCGCGGTCTACGATCTCGGCGGCGGCACCTTCGACATCAGCATCCTCGAAATCGGGGCGCACGGTGTTTTCAAGGTGATCAGCACGACGGGCGACACCTTCCTCGGCGGGGAGGACTTCGACGCGCGCATCATCGACTGGCTCGTCAGCGGCTTTCAGCAGGAGCACGGCATCGACCTGCGCCAGGATCGCATGGCCCTGCAGCGCCTGCGCGACGCGGCCGAAAAGGCGAAGTGCGAGCTCTCGAGCACGCGCGACACGGAGATCAACCTCCCCTTCATCATTTCGACGGGACGCAACGAGGCGCTCCACCTCCAGCGTGGCCTCGACCGCGCGACGCTCGAGCAGCTCTCGAACGATCTGGTCGAGCGCACCATCGAGATCTGCCGGCAGGCGCTGGCCGACGCGCGGCTCGGCGTGACGGAGATCGAGGACGTCGTGCTGGTCGGCGGCATGACGCGCATGCCCGCCGTGCAGCAGGCGGTGGCCAGCTTCTTCAAGCGCGAGCCGAACAAGAGCGTGCACCCCGACGAGGTGGTCGCCATCGGCGCGAGCATCCAAGGCGCCGCGCTCGTGCGCGAGAAGCAGGAGATGATCCTGCTCGACGTGACGCCGCACGCGCTCGGCATCATGACGTTCGGCAGCCATTTCGAGGAGCTGATCCCGCAGAACACCACCGTCCCGACCTCGCGCACGAAGACGTTCACGACGAGCCGCGACGACCAGACGGCGGTAAAAATCCTGGTTTTGCAGGGCGAGAGCGCGCGCGCGGACGAGAACGAGCTGCTCGGCGAGTTCATCCTCACCGGTCTCCGCCGCGCGCCCAAGGGCCAGGTCGAGATCGAGGTGACCTTCGAGATCAACAGCGACGGCATCGTGAGCGTGCAGGCGAAGGACCTCGAGACCGGTCAGGCACAGTCCATTCAGGTCACGGCGTCGAGCGGCCTCACGCAGGACGAGATCAAGAACATGATGGCGAGCGCTCAGGACTACATGGTCGAGCGCCGCACGGACGAGAAGTTCGAGGGAGCCAAGCAGGAGGCCGAGACGCTCATCGCCGAGATCGAACGGCTGTTCCCCGAGATCGAGCGCGCCGTGGGCTCGGCGGATTTCGGTCGGGACGCGCTCGCCAAGGCGCGCAGCGCCGTAGAGAAGACGCGCGCCGCGATCGCGAGCAAGAACACGAACGACGTCTCGCAGCAGGTCGAGCAGCTCGGCCGCACGCTCCGCATGTTCAAGGGGGTCGTCACTCGGGGCTGACCCCGAGCGCGAGGACATGGTGGCCGGGCCGGACCGACGCGAACGGCAGAACTCGTTCCTCGAGCCGCTGGAGCTCGAGGAGCTCGAGAGCCGTCCGCATCAGGAGGAGGACCCGGACGTGTTCGAGCGCGTGACAGCGGTGCCCGGCGAGCTCGACGCGGTGCTGCCCCCGAACCCGCCCCCGGCGGCGCCCGAACCTCCCCCGGAGGACGACGGCATCTCGGGCCTGTTCGAGCGCGCGACGCCCGTGCCCGGCAGCGAGTCGCCGCAGCGCCCTCCAGAGTCCGAGCCGCCACCGGCCGTGATCACGGGACCGCCGACCTCGTCGAACAAGCGCCCAGCGCGCCGCACGTCGCGGACGCCTCGCCCCTCGCGCCCGTCCTCCGAGCGACCGGCGCGGCGTCCCTCCTCGCCCCATCAACCCGCGATCGAGCTCGATCTCGAGCTCGAGGGGCAGCCGCCCGTGCCGGCACCCGAGCCCGACGCGCTCGAGATGGAGCTCCCCATCCCGAACGCCCGCATCTCGAGCGGCGCCCCCGGACCGGGCAGCAACGATCCGGAAGTCATCGCGATGAAGGATCGCTACGCGACGGGCGACTTCAGCGGAGCGCTGATCGTCGCGGAGGGGATCCTCGAGGCGGAGCCCCAGCACGACGAGGCCCGGCGCTGCCGCGAGCGCTGCACCGACGTCCTCTCGCAAATGTACCTCGCGCGGCTCGGCTCGCTCGCTCAGATCGTGCAAGTCGCTCTCTCGGGAGACGAGATCCGCTGGCTGTCTCTCGATCATCGCGCCGGCTTCTTGCTCTCGCTGATCGACGGCTACTCCAGTATCGAAACGTTGCTCGACATCAGCGGCATGCCCCGGCTCGAAGCGCTGCGCATCCTTTACGGCCTGCTCGATCAGCGGGTCATCGCCCTGTCCGAAGGGCAATAGTGCTGTGTGCTGGGCGCGTGCCGCGGCGGAAGCGCGCTCGACGAGCCACCCGGGCGTGGCGTGAGGCCGCGGCGGGCGCTCTCGCGACGGCGCTCGGCCTCGTGCTCCTCCGATCGAGCACTCTGCTCGTGAGCACGGCGTTCGGCGCCGAGCCCACGTCCGCGGTCCCGACCCCGAGCCCGAATCCGATCCCCAATCCCCCGCCCGAGCGCGCCCTCCCCGCACCGGTCGTCAGCTACACGATCGAAGCCCGACTCGATGCCGCCGAGCACCGCGTCGAAGGCAAAGAGCACGTCGTCTTCCGCAACGCTTCAAAGGCTCCGCTCCGCGAGCTCTACTTCCACCTCTACCTCAACGCCTTCAAGAACGAGAAGTCCGCGTTCCTGCACTCACCGTTCGGCGGCGGGCGTAGCAGCGCGCACGGCGACAGCTGGGGCTACATCGACGTGAAGCACTGCACGGCGCCCGAGCTCGGACCGGGCGACCTCTGGAAAGCGCACGCGAACGGCAGCCCGAGCGAGCCCGACGACGAGACCGACGTCCGTTTGCCACTGCCGCGCGCGCTCGAGCCCGGAGAGAGCGTGACACTCGAGCTCGAGTTCAGCGCCAAGCTACCCTCCGTCGTGCTCCGCACGGGCTACGTGGACGACTTTCACCTCGTGGGGCAGTGGTTCCCGAAGCTCGCCAAGCTCTCCGCCGATGGCACGTTCGCGCACTTCCCGTTTCACGCGCAGGCCGAGTTTTACGCCGATTTTGGCGAGTACGACGTGACGCTCGACGTGCCGGCCAGCATGGTCGTCGGAGCGACCGGGGAGCGCGTTCGGAGCGAGCCGCGCGGCGAGCGGCGCCACGAGCGTTACGTCGCGCACGGCGTGCACGACTTCGCTTGGACGGCATGGCCGCTCTTTCGCGAGCGCACGGCGCGCATCGACGGCGTCGCCGTGCGCGTGCTCTACCCGCCCGATCAGGACACCTCGGCGGAGCTGACGCTCGCCGCGCTCGAGAAGGGCCTCCCGCGCGGCTCCGCGCTCTACGGCCGCTACCCCTACCCGACCCTCACGGTGGTGCATCCGCCGGAGCGCGCGGGGGAAGCCGGCGGCATGGAGTACCCGACGCTCATCACGACCGGCGGCCCCTGGTACGCGGCGTGGAGCGGCGCCCGCGCCGTGGAGTCGGTGACGATCCACGAGCTCTTGCATCAGTGGTTCTACGGACTCGTGGCCACGAACGAGGAGCGCTCTCCGTTCCTCGACGAGGGCCTCACGAGCTACGCGGAGCTCCGCACGCTCGACGTGGGCTGGGGGCCGAGCTCCGCGTACGGCAGGTTCGGCCTCGAGCTCTCCGCGACGAGCCTCGGGCGCAGCTTTGCCGCGAGCCGCGCCGAGGACCTCCCAGTGTCGAGCGCGGCCGCGGATTTTCCGAGCTTTCGCGTGCTCGGGGCGCTCGTGTACTCGCGAACGGCGACGATCCTCGACACGCTCGCGCGCGTGTACGGCCGCGAGCGCTTCGAGGCCACGCTCGGCGCCTACGCGCGACGCTATCGCTTCGAGCATCCGACTCCCGCCGAGTTCGCGGCCGCCATCGGTGAAGGGCTCGGAGACGACGCGCGCCGCACCCTCGTCGAGGCACTCGACGCACGCGGTCGCGTGAACTTCCTCGTCCACGAGCTGGCGAGCACGCCGGTGAGACCACCGGCCGGCGTGTTCGATCGCGCGAGCGGACGCGAGACCGTCGCCGCACCGAGCGCTCCCGGGACCCGGCATCGCGGACGCGCCGTGGTGTACCGCCACGGCTCGCTCGAGCTGCCGGTCGATATCGACATCGTCGATCAGCGCGGCAATCGGCGGCGCGAGCGCTGGGACGGCCACGGCCCCTTCCACGTGCTCGAGTGGGAGAGCGCGGAAGCGCCGGCGTACGTCGTCGTGGATCCCGAGCATCGCGTGACGCTCGACGACGACCTGCTCGACAACGCGGCGAGCACGTCGAGCGCGGGCACGCCGCGCGTCCTCGAGCGGGCGACCTATTTCGGCGCGCTCGCGCTGTCGGTGGTCGGCCCATGAAGCACCGTGTCCTCGCCGTGGCCTTGGATTTCGCGCTGCGGGGAGCCGCGGGCCTCGTGCTCGCGTCCCCCGTCGTGGCCGCGGTGGCTTCGACCGGAATCACGCGCTTTCCGGAGGGCGACCGGCTGCTCTTCGAGCCGGGCGGTTTGATGCTCGTCGAAGTCGCGCGGGCGCTTTGGTCAGCCGTGGTGCCGCTCATCCAGGCAGAGCTCGTCATGGGGCTCGTGCTCGCGCTCGGGCTCGTCGTGCCGTACGCGGTGCTCCTCGTCGCGCTCTCACGCCGCGCGCCCAAAACGACGGCGGAGCTTTTCGGGCGAGCGATGACGCGCGTCCCGCCGCTCGTCGCCCTTCAGGGTCTCACGTTGCTCGCGCAGAGCGCGGCGCTGCTCGCCCTCGCGGCGTTCGCGGCGGGACTTCGCGAAGCGCTCGTCGGGGCCACGTCGCGCCCAGCCGATCTCGTCTTCGTTCTAGTGCTGGCGCTCGGCGGGCTCGTGGTGCTCGGTTTCGGCGCACTGCGGGATCTCTCGAGCGCCGCGTGCGTGGAGGACGAGCTCGCAAGCCCCGCGGCGCTCCGGCACGGCCTCGCGGCGCTGCTGCGAGCGCCCGGCGCCGTCTTTTCCGGCTTCGGCGCGGCGGCGGTCGCGGCGGCAGCCTGCGTCGCGGCCGGGGCGCTACTCACGGGCGCGCTCGACGTCGGCCGCCCGGGCGCGTTTCGCGTCGCGCTGGTGCTCGCCCTGCACCAGGCGGTGCTCCTCGGGCGCACGCTGTGCCGCGCTTTTTGGCTCCGCCGAGCGCTCGGCCTCGTGGAGCCTCGAGCGCTCGGCGACTAGCTCGGGCCTCGGGCTTAGCTCCCGACGGGCTCGAGCGCTCGCCGATAAAGCTGCGCGTAGCGTCGAGCGGGCCGGTCCCAGCCGAGATCGAGCCGCATCACCCGCCGGCGGAGCCGGACCCACGGGTCGGGCGTCGCCATCCCGGCGAGGGCGCGCTCGACGGCGCCGACGAGCTCGGCGCGCTCGGGGCGATCGAACAAGAAGCCGGTGCCGGTCTCGAGCGCCGCGTCGACATCGACCACCGTGTCGAGCGCCGTGCCGGCGGCGTAGGCGACGGGGATCGCACCGTAGCGCTGCGCCACGAGCTGCCCGAGCTCGCACGGCGCGTCGCGCGGCACCACGAGCGCGATATCGGCCGCCGCGTGCAAGCGACGAACGAGCGCGGCGTCACGCGCCTCGACGAAGGCGACGGAGCCCGGGTACTCGGAGGCGCAAGCGCGGAAGCCCGCGTCGAGGGTGCCCGGCGCCGTGGCTGCGACGACGACGGAGATCGAATGGCGCAAGAGGTCCGGCAACGCCTCCAGCACGACGTCGGCGCCGTGCTCCGCGTCGAGCGGCGCGGCAAACAGCACGAGCGGTCGGGCGATGTCGAGCTCGAGCCTGAGCTCGCGCTGCACGACGCCCTTGGTACGCGCCTTCGCGTCGGACTCCTCGGCGTCGTACCGTGCCTCGAGGGCCGGATCCGTCGCGGGATTGTAGGTGGCGTAGTCGAGGCCGCTCGTCACGCCCACGACCGGCTCCGCGAGTCCCGCGAACGTGCTCGCGAGGGCGCCGCTCGTGGCGGCGTCCGTGAACGTCGCCGCGTAGCTCGGCGACGGGCTCACGACGATGCGCGCGCCCTTTAGCCCGCTCGCGAGCGGGGTCGGCCGCGGGTGGTACACCGAGAGCACGACGGGCGGTCCGCTCGGGAGGCTCGCTGCGACGAGACCGCCCGGCCAGTCGTGCGCGTGCACGACATCGA
>DATMCL010000616.1:0-3129 GCA_035558375.1 Polyangiaceae bacterium | reverse complement strand
CAACGAGCCTGAGCACGTCGAGCTCGCGGGCCGTGAGCAATGCTGGACCCGTTGATTCGGGTTTTCGCTGTCCAGCCGCCGCGAGCACGGCGTTGACGGCTTCGCTCGCCAGAGCGCCAGTGCTCGCTTCGCGGAGCAGCTCCGCCGCCGCAGCTTCCGGCGCGTATGCCGGGCGCTGCGGGCGCTGCTCGAGCAGCGCCTGGTATACGTCGGCTGCCGCCAGAATCCGCGCGGGAAGCGTGCACGCCGAAGGCGGTAAGCGGCGGTGGTAGCCGTTGCCGTCGAGCCGCTCGTGGGCGAGCGACGCGATGCCGGCTATGCGCGCGAGTGAGGGGGCGCGCGACAGGATCCGCTCTCCCGCGTAGCTGTGCATCCGCACGCGCTCCCACTCCGAATCGGTGAGCGGCCCGGGCTTGTTCCAGACGCCCGCGCTCACGGCGACCCGCCCGAGATCGTGTAATAGCGCCGCGCGATACAGCGTCTGTTCGACGTCCGCGCCGAGTCGCAGCTGTCTTGCCGCTCCGCTCGCGTAATGCGCGACGCCACGCGAGTGTCCGCGCGTGAAGCGCGATTTCAGATCCGTGAAGTCCGCCATCGCGAGCAGCGTCGCGTCGACCCCGGCGTCGTCCAGCATGCGTGGCGCGCCGGGCTCCGCGTCCATGGCTCTGGTCCAGGCGGAGGGAACTTCGAGCACGGCTAGGAGTAGCGGGGCATGCTCGAGGAAGGTCGCGACGAGCGACGGATCGAGCTCGCGACCCACGTGCTTGCTCGCGATGGCTTTCATGCCTTCGAGCTGGCCGATGAGGTAGCCGCGGTCGAGATCGAGCGCGAGCTGAGCGAGTCGCATCGCCAAGGCGATCCCCTCCGCTCGAATCTTCTTGGGCTGTCCCGTGCCGTCCCAGCGCTCGAAGCCCTGGTAGAGCGCGCCCAGAAAATCGCCCTCGAAACCCATGCGACGCGCGAGAACGACCGCCGTCTCGCAATGCTCTCGTCCCACTTCCGGCATGCCGGGCAGCGCCGACAGCATCTCGCCGAGTGCCTTCATTCCGGCGAAGAAACCGACCCCGTGGAAGGAGTTCGCGACGAGAGCCGCCATCATCTCCGGCGCACGGCCGTAGTCGAGGTCGCGCGTGCGAGCACCGAAGTCGCGCTCGTCGCCGAAGAGTCGCGCGACGACGTGCCCGCCCGCCGAGCAGCCCGAGTAGCGAAGGAGCGTGAGATAGTAGGCGTCCGCGCGCGTGCGCTCGTCGAGGTTCGCGAGCTCGCCGAGTCGCACGGCAAGTGCGGCCGAGCGCAAGCCGTGCTCCTCCGGAAACCCGGTCCCTATGTCCGTGGCGAGAGAGAACGTGCCGATGAGCTCTGCCAAGCGCACCGGAGGACAGTAGCGTCGAATGGGTCGTGCGGGAATGCGCGGTGCGGGAATGCGCGGGCAAAGGCGGTCCGCGCACGTTTGCCACGCTGCTCGCTGTCTCGCTCGTCGTGGTCACGTCGATGCGGCGGCGTCGTCGACCATGACGCGAGGTGTTTTTCCCGCTACGTGATGGGTATCCTTCGCATCCTCGCCCTGCTCACACGACCTTCGGCCCGCGTGCGTCGCGTCACGGCCTACCGGCTCCGCCCCGTGCTCGCCTTCGTGCTCGCGTGCGGGCTGCTCTTCGTCGCGCACGGGGCTCGCGCCGAGGAGCAGCGCGCGCGCACCGAGGACGACACCGAGTTCACGCTGGTTCCAGTCATCGGCGGCGACAGCGATGTCGGCCTCGGCGTGGGCTACGTCGCTTCGTTTGCGGTGGTTCGCCCGGGGGTAAGCCCGTACGTCTGGCGCCTGGAGAGCGCCGGCGCATTGACGGCCCGCTTCAACGGGGCGGACACGCGCCTCGGCTACTTCGACCAGTACGTGACGTTCGTCGTGCCGCGCGCCCTCGGGCGTCCGCTCCGCTTCGAGGCGACGGTCGGGTACACTATCGAACCGACGCTTCGGTACTACGGCATCGGCAACGCCTCGGGCGTCGATCCCGGGCGCTCGCCCGACGACCAATACTACCAATTCGAGCGCCGCCACTCGATCGCGTCGGCCAACGCATCGTACCGCGTCGGCAAGCACTTCCTCCTGCTCTGGGGCTTGGCCGAGAGCCACAACGTGCTCGACTACGGAGCGGGTTCGAATCTCGCCCACGATCTCGCGGCGGGCGATCCGGCGACCAGAGACCTCTTGCACGTCGCGCCCGAGTTCGACGTGATGAAGTTTTCGTACGGCGTCGGCTGGGATTCCCGCGACAGCGAGGTGTCGTCGCATCACGGCCAGTACCACACGCTCCGTTTCGATGCCTCGCCGGGCGGCACGAGCGGCATTCCCTACGCGTGGGGCCGCGCCGACCTCGCGCTCCGTGGCTACGTGACGCTGCTCCCGCACCGCCTGATCTTCGCGGCGCGCGGCGTGCTCGACTGGCTCGTGGGAACCCCGCCGTTCTACGAGCTCAGTCGTTACGACGAGACGGAGGCGGTCGGCGGCGGTCGCGGCTTGCGCGGTGTCCCGGCCGGTCGCTACTACGGGACGGTCAAGGCGTTCACGAACCTCGAGCTCAGGAGCGAGCTCTTTCGTTTTCGACTTCTGCAGAAGCAGAACGTCTTCGGGGTCACGGCGTTCGCGGACACGGGGCGCGTGTGGTCCAAGCTGCCACCGTCTCCGGAGCTCGACGGTACGGGACTCGGTCTCAAGGTGGGTCTGGGCCTCGGCGCGCGCGTTACCGCGGGCGAATCGTTCGTGTTGCGCGCAGACGTGGCGTGGTCACCGGACGCGAATCCGATTGGGGCGTACCTGCTCGCCGGACAGATGTTCTAGCTTTGCGGAAGCTTTCCCGCGCCGATGGCGCGTCTGGACGGGGCGGCGTGCTCGTGACAATCAAAGGCCATGCGCACGAGTGCGAGGATCGGTGACGGAGCACGCTGGGTGCTCGCGCTGGCGTCGCTCGTCGCGAGCGGCTGTTCTGGGTCCACGGAGCTCGCGCCGGCTGGCGCACCGAGGAGCTCTTCGAGCGTCGAAGAGCCGCCACCGCCACCACCGCCACCACCGCCGTCCTTGTCGGGTCCGCCGTTGCTATTCGCACCGACGGCGCAGAGCTTCGGGTTGAG
>DATMCL010000615.1:0-9970 GCA_035558375.1 Polyangiaceae bacterium | reverse complement strand
ATATCAGGTCCGGCGCTTATTGATGCCCTGCGTCTGTCGCGCTGGTTGGCGCGATCGGGCCCCGGCCTCGCCGGCTTGTCGTGTTGGCTTGGGGCTGCTTTGGCGACGTCGATCTGGTCTGCCAAGACTCCCACGTCTTTTCGGCGCGTCTTCGCCGCGCGGTTACTGCGCACGGCGTTTTAGGTCGCTGCGCACGGCGTTTGAGATCCCTGCGCATGGGTCTTTGGGGAAGGCGCCTGCAGGCTTGGGATTCGACTCCTTAAGTCTTTTCGAACGGAGCTTCTACGAACTTCCGCGTCGTTCCTTCCCACACGAACAGCCGATGGGCGGTGACTTCGCCCTTGTCCACGGCGGTGACCAGGTAGCAGAGCTCGTAGGTGGGGCCGGCGCTGCCGTCGAGGGTCATGCTCGCGGCGTCTTCGGCGCTGAAATAGGCGCCGCAGTCGAGGTGCGAGTGGAAGAAGACCTTCACGGGGCGGCCGCCCGCCGTGCCTTCGCTGATGGCGCGCTCGAACTTCTTGGCGTTGATCTTGAAGTACTCGCGTCCGGTGCGCGGGTGCCCCTCGGGATCGACCTGATGGTACTTGTTCGCGAGGTTCTCGAGCTCGACGGCGCGATCGATGGCGAGCGGATCCGACGCCGGCCCTTCGAGGTAGCCGCACGCCTCTTCGTCGCGGCCGTAGGCGGCCTTTCCGGCGCGTTCGACCTCGGCGAGCACCGCCGCCGGGATCTTCACGCCACCACGCAACCATTCGGGGGTCGTCATGCTTGCCTCACCACGCGTAGCGTCGCTCCCACTTCATGGGAGCGAAATAGCGATCACTTCGGTCACACGCGATCGTGACGACGCAGCCGCCGCCGCGCTCTTTCTGAGCGCGCTCGGCGAGCTTCACGGCACCCGCGACGTTCGCGCCCGTCGAGTGCCCGACGTGCAGACCGTGCGTCGCCGCGAGCTTGTCGGACATATCCCAGCCCTCCTCCGTCGTGATCGGCATGATCTCGTCGGGGGCTTGGTCATCGTAGATGGGCGGCACGATGCTGGAGCCCATGTGCTTCAGGCCCTCGAGGCCGTGCAGCGCCTCGGCCGGCTCGACCGCGACGCAGTACACGCGCGGCGTGTGCTCGTGCAGGCGGCGCGTCGTGCCCATCATCGTGCCGCTCGTACCGAGCCCGGTGCAAAAGTGGGTGATGCGATCGCCGAGGGCGTCGAGGATTTCGGCGCCGGTGCCGTGGTAGTGGGCGAGGGGATTCGACGCGTTCGAGTACTGGTCCGGGTAGAAGTATTTCCCTGGGTTTTCCTCGACGATCTTCTTCACGAGGCGGATGGCGCCGTCCGAGCCTTCCATCGGATCGCTGAAGATGAGCTCCGTACCGAAGGCTTGCGTGATGTCCTTGCGCGCCTTCGTGACGTTCTTCGGCATCACGAGCGCGACGCGAAAGCCGAGCGCCGCGCCCATCAAGGAGTAGGCGACACCCGTGTTGCCGCTGGTCGAATCGATGAGGATCTTGTCGGGGGTGAGCCGACCGTCCTTCATCGCGTCCTCGACCATGCGCTTGGCGGGGCGATCCTTCACCGAGCCGCCCGGGTTCGCGAACTCGAGCTTCAGGTAGATTTCGACGCCGGGCGCGTTCGAAGCGATCCCGTCGAGGCGCACGAGCGGCGTATTGCCGACGGCATCGAGCACGGAGCTCAAGCGGCGGGCGCGAACGAGGCGGTTCATGCGGACGCCCGCCCGAGTAGCTCGGTCACGGCGCGCAGAGCCCGCCACGCGCCGGCGGCGTGCTTGCGGCTCGCCGCGTGCCGAAATGCCCGCTCATGCGCGAACGGTCGCGGCTTACCGAGCGCATCGATGCTCACCGCGCGAAACCCCGCGCGGCTCAAGTACACGAGCTCCGTGAGCGCGCCGTCCGATCCGAGCACGCGATGGGTCGCGGCCGAAAGGCGCGCCTGGCCGGCTTCGCCGATCTCGGCGAGCCGCTTCTGGCGAAGGAAGCGCTCCAAGCGCTCAGCCTCCCGCGATGGCGGGCACGATGCTGATCTCGGTGCCGCTCGTCAGCTTGGTCTCGAGCCCGTCGAGGAAGCGAACGTCCTCGTCGCCGACGTAGAGGTTCACGAAGCGGCGCACGCCTTTGTCGTCGAGCAGACGATCCTTCATGCCCGGGCACTTCTTCTCGAGTGATTCGATGACGTCGCGCACGGTGGCGCCTTCGACGTCGACCTGTTCGTTCCCGCCCGTGAGGGTACGGAGGGGAGTGGGGATACGCACGGTGATCATGGCTGGACTCCTCGGGTGATGGTCCCGTCGTCGCAATCGTCGACGGCGGTGTAGCAGAGCTCTCGGAGCGCGGAAATCGATGCGCCGGGGCCGCAGAGCGCGCAGCCGGCTCGCGCCGCGACGGGCACTTCGCGCAGCCGGTCCAGAAGCCCGTCGTACGCGAATAGCGTGCCGAACCGGGGGGTGCCGGAGAGCACGTCGAGCGCCAGATCGGCCATGAGCGCGCCCGCGAGGCCGACCAAGGGGCCGAGCACGCCGGCCTCCGCGCACGTGAGCTGTGCGTCGCCGCGCGGCAGATCCTCGAACAGGCACCGGTAGCAAGGCCGGCCTTCCGGAGCCACCGCCCAGACGGTCGCGCGAAAGCGCACCGCCGCGCCGTGCACGAGCGGCCGTCGCTCGAGGTGGCACGCATCCGCGGCGAGGAACTTGGTCGCGAAGTTATCGGCGCCCTCGAGCACTACGTCGAAGCCGCGCACCATCTCGCGCGCGTTGTCGGGCAGGAGCCGCGCGCGAATCGCCTCGACGTGCTGGCCGGGCCGCGCGCGCCGCCCGAGGGCTTCGAGCGCCGCATCGAGCTTGTCGCGCCCAACGTCGGTGTCGTCGTACAGAACTTGCCGGTGGAGATTGCTGAGCTCGACGACGTCGTCGTCGGCGAGTGCAATCCGTTCAACGCCGGCATCGACGAGCGCGAGCGCGGCAGGGCAGCCGAGGCCGCCGGCGCCGACGATCAATGCGGACTTACCCTGCAAGCTCACTTCTGAAAATACTCGTCCAGGCTGAAATACCGCTCGCCCGTGTCGCAGAGGAACGTGACGACGACTTTTCCGGGGCCGAGCTCGCGCGCGACGTCGAGGGCGATGGCGACGTTCGCGCCCGAGCTGATGCCGACGAGGAGGCCTTCCTTGCGGGCGAGATCCTTCTTGGTTTGGTAGGCGCGCTCGTCGGTCACGGTGCGCACCTCGTGTGGCACCTTGGCGTCGTAGTTCTTCGGGATGAAGCCGGCGGCGATGCCCTGGATCTTCGTGGGGCCGCGCTCGCCGCGCGAGATCGTCGCGCAGTTCTCCGGCTCGACGGCGATCACCCGACAGTCCGGAAACCGCTCGCGGAGGCCGCGTCCGACGCCGCTCACCGTGCCGCCGGTTCCGACCGCCGCCACGAACGCGTGCAGCGGCTCGTTGCCGAGCGCGTGCACGATTTCGCCGGCCGTGACGCGATAATGGGCTTCCGGGTTCGAAGCGTTCTCGAATTGCTGCGGCGTGAAAGCGCCCGGCGTGCTCGCCACGAGCTCGCCCGCCTTCTTGATCGCGCCGTCCATCTGCTCCGCTTCCGGCGTGAGCACGACCTCGGCGCCGTACGACTGCAGGAGCTGCCGGCGCTCGAGGCTCATGCTCTCCGGCATCGTGAGCACGCAACGATACCCACGGCGCGCGCACACGAGCGCGAGCCCGATCCCGGTGTTTCCGCTCGTCGGCTCGATGACGACGCCGCCCGGCTGGAGCCGGCCGTCCTTCTCCGCCTGCTCGATCATCGCGAGGCAGATGCGATCCTTGACCGAGCCGCCCGGATTCATCGCCTCGAGCTTTCCGTACACCCGGGCTCGCGGCACGTCGGAGTCGAGGCGACGGATCTCGACGAGCGGCGTGTCGGTAATCAAATCCAAAACGCTCGCGTAGACCGCGGGGTGCTTCGGGAGCGGAGGAAGCGTCGAGCTAGATGACGTAGACATGGCGGATGGCTCGTGGGCGGCGGAGGCCGAGCTGCTCGGCGCGCTCGCAGATGTCGGCGATGGTAACCGCGTCGAAGCACGATTCAACGCGCGCTGACAGGTCGCGGAACATCGACTCGGTCACGCGTCGCGTGTCCGTCACGGGGGTGCGCCGGCCAACCGGCTCGCGGTCGCCGAGCGTGATGGGGCCCTCGAGCGCGCGCACGACGTCGCCCAGGCGAATGTCGGCCGGCCGCCGTGCCAGGCTATAGCCGCCCTGAGGCCCGCGTTTCGAGCCGACGACGCTGGCGCGCTTCAGATCCTGGAAGATCTGCTCGAGAAACCGGGGCGGGATCCCCTGGCGCTCGGCGATCTCCTTGACCTGGGTCGGTCCGCCGTCGTTGTAGAACGCGATGTCGAAGAGCGCCCGCACCGCGTAGCGGCCCTTGTTCGAGAGCTTCAAGCGGGAGCCTCCACCGCGAGGCTAATTGTTACATCGGGATTGTCAAGAAACTCCCGGAAGGGCCCAACCTGGCGCGCCGGGGCGGTTCGCCCGCATACTCGAGGTTCATGCGGATTCGCGCGGGAGTGGTGGCGGTGCTCGGGGGAGCGCTCGCGTTGAGCTGCGGGGGAGAGTCGACCACCGAGAAGACCGCGACGGGCAGCCACGGGGGAACGGGTGGCGTGGGGCACGCTGGCATGGGCACGGGCGGAGGCGCGGGCAAGGGGACCGCGGGTACCGGTGCCTGTGGCGACTGCGGCGCGGCCGGGACGGGCGCGAGCGATGGGACCGGCGGCACCGGTGCCAGTGCGGGTGGCTCGGCCGGCAAGGGCCAAGCCGGCTCCGGCGGTTCGGCTGGCGAGGGAGCGGCCGTCGGCGCTGCTGGGCGCGGTGGAGCCGGTGCGGGCGGTGGCGCCGGCGCGGGTGGGGCGTCCGCGGGCAAGAGTGGGGGCAGCGCGGGCGGCACGGCCGGAGCCGGCACCTCGGGAAGCTCGGCGGGCGAATCGACCGCAGGCGCGCCGAACGTCGAACCGGACGACACGCTCACCATCAGCAAGGTCGCGATCTACCAAGCGGTCGAGATCCCGATGCTGGTCGACGGTGTCGAGCGCGCGGCGAACGCGAATGCGCCGCTCATCGCCGCGCGCGACGCGATGCTGCGCGTGTGGCTAGCACCGGGCAACGCGTTCGTGGCGCGAGACATCACTGCCCAGATGACCGTGACGGTGGGCTCGACGTCGCGCACGGCGACCAGCACGTGGTCGGTGAGCAGCCCGTCCAGCGACGATGACCTCAGCAGCACGCTGAATTTCAACCTCACCGCGAGCGAGGTCGCCGTCAACAGCACGGTCGTTGTCGAGCTCCGCGAGTCCACGCCCGGCGCGGAACCGCTCGCACGTTATCCAGAAAGCGCTGCGCGCGTGCTCGAAGCGCAGTCGTCGAGCGGCCCATTCCTGATCACGCTCGTGCCGCTCGTCGCGAATGGATACACGCCCGACACGGGCGAGACGAACCGTGTGCGCTACGAGCGCTACATGTCGCAGATCTACCCGGCCGTGAGCGCCGACGTCACGGTCACCACGCCGCTCGTGCTCGACGAGCCCGTGTACCCCGACGGCACCGGCTGGGACGAAGCGCTCGACCAGCTGCTCGCACAGCGCGACACCGACAACGTCGACCCGAACGTCTACTATTACGGCCTCCTCACGCCGGGCGCGACGTTCGACGGCTACTGCCAAAACGACTGCGTGGTGGGCCTCAGCAACGTCGCGACGCGCACCCAGGAGCAATACCGGGGCGCCATCGGCACCGGCTACTTCACGACCTCGAAGGACACCTTCTCGCAAGAAACGCTCGCCCACGAGCTCGGTCACGCGCTCGGTCGCCAGCATTCCCCCTGCATGACCGACGACTTCGAGAAGGCGTTTCCGTACCGCGACGGCGGCATCGGCGTCTTCGGCTACACCGGTATCCTCCTCCGCGATCCGGCCATCTACACGGACGTCATGGGCTACTGCGTTCCGGTGTGGATCAGCGACTACACGTACGACCACCTCTTCGAGCGCATCGTGTACGTGAATGGGCTCGCGAACCGCAAAGTCCCGGCGCAGAAGGTCGTGAAAAAGGCGGCACGCACGCTGCGTGTCGGCATCGACGGGCGGCTCAGGTGGGGGCGGGAGCACGCCGTTGTGGTGGATGACGAGGCGGAGACGGCGAGCGTGGAGCTGCTCGACGTGAACGGCAGGGTGCTGCGGAACGAGAGCGTCGTGTTCGCGCCGCTCGATCATTTGCCGGGTGGGTCGCTCAGTATTCCGGCGGAGGTGTTGGCGGATCCGGATGTGGCGCGGGTGCGGGTGGGGGGACGGTTGATTGACGTGCGGTAGGCGTTGCGAGCGGGTGATTGACGTGCGTTGACTTCCCTGGCTGGACTGCTTGCGGCGAGCCCCCTCTCTCGGCTGGTCACAGTCAAACCGCGAGAAGCCGCTTGCGGCGGTCATCATCGCCCGCAGCGGAGCGGGGCAATCGCCCGGCAGCGGGCGATGCAGCTCTAGTCATTTTTGCAGACGGCGCGCAAGAAACGGCAGTGGCATCGGTGGTTGCGCCCGGAAAACTTCCGGAATCACGGCGCAACTTGACTCGCGCACAGGTGAAACATACCTGCAAGGGTAGCGAGGCGTACTGACTTCGCCGGACATGCCCGTCTCGGGCGGTGAGGAGTCGAGACCGTGACAGAGCTAGTCCTTCCGGAAGATACGGAAGCTTCGACAACGGATCGCCTACGGGCGCTCGGATACGACGTGCAGCACGGCATCGGGTCCGGCGCCGGCGGAGCCGTCTACAAGGCGCTCCAGCGCAGCACCGGACAAAGCGTCGCGGTCAAAGTGCTGACCCTTGGCGACATGGAACCTGACGTGCGAGTACGACGTATCGAGCGCTTCCGTCGCGAGATCGCGTTCTGCTCGTCGCTCTATCACCCTGACATCGTGCGACTGCTCGACTCGGGCGAGCTCGAGGAAGGGCATCGCTTCGCCGTGTTCGAGTACATCCCGGGCCGCACGCTCGCCGAGCTGCTGCGCGACGAAGGCATGCTCACGGTGGCTCGTGCAAGGAATCTGCTTTCGCAGCTCCTGCCCCCACTAGCCTACGCGCACGCCAAAGGCATCGCGCATCGTGACCTGAAGCCCGGCAACGTCATGGTGACGAGCGACGTCGGCCGCGATCGCATCAAGATCCTCGATTTCGGCATCAGCATCTCGACGGCGCGCGAGAGCGCCGAGCTGGTGCGCCTCACGCAAAGCCACGAATGGGTAGGAACGCCGGTCTACGCCGCGCCTGAGCAACTGCGCGGGGAGCCGACTGGCGCGAAGTCCGATCTCTACGCGTGGGCGCTGATGTTCGTGGAGGCGCTCACCGGTGCGACGCTCGTTGGCGGGAAGTCGCTCGCTGAGATCATCGCGAAGCAGTTCAAGCCGGAGCCGCACGTCCTACCGGCGCCTCTCGCGCAGCATCGCCTGGGAGCGCTGCTGCTGCGCGCGCTCGAGAAGGACCCGGCGCGCCGACTCGGGGACGCGGAGCAAGTTCAGTCGCTCCTGGAACGCATTTCGACCGAAGGCCTCGAGGACTCGCACGGGTACCTCCGAGAAGCGGCGCCCGTGAGCGCCGAGTTTCGCTCGCGCCGAAGCCCCACGGATACGGTAACGGACGCGCGACTTCCGGAGCACACTGAGCAGCGCCGCGTGACGGCGCTCTGCTGCCGGGTTCGATTGGTCGGCACCGGGGCGCTTTCGCACGTCGAGCAGATCGACGCCTTGCTCGACGATAGCCAGGGTCTCATCAGCGAGATCCTGCAGCAATTCGGCGCAACTGCGGCAAGTGCGATGGCCGGCTATTCGCTCTGGTATTTCGGACTTTCGCAGGCGCGCGACGCCGACGCGCGGCTCGCCGTCCGTGCCGCGCTCGAGATCGTGAACCGCATCAAGCAGCTGCCGAGCTGGTTCGCGGAAACCGGTCTCTCGTTGGCCGTCCAGATTGGCGTGCACAACGGGCCCGTCACCGTGCGCCTCGTGGAGGGGCGTAAGGTGCCGGTCGACGGGCTCACGGCACGCCTGGCGCTCGACCTCGCCTCGTGCGCGGCTCGCGCATCGGCGACCGCCGAACCGAGCGCCGTGCTCGTTAGCGAGGAGTTTCGCGAGCTCGTGGCGCGCTCGGCGGATCTAGAACTCTACGAGGCCGCCGGCGAGGAGTTCACGACGACTGTCGGCAAGCGACAGATCTTCCGCCTCGCCGGTGAATCGCGCTCGACCAGCGTTCGACTGGAGCGCCCGCCCTTCGTCGGTAGGTCCCTAGAGCTCGAAGCGCTGACCACGATCTGGCGACGCACCGGATCGGGAGAAGGCACCGTCGTGCTGCTCAGCGGGGAGCCCGGCATCGGCAAGTCGCGATTGGCCGCCGAGCTCATGCTCCGACTCGAGCAAGAAGGCTGCCGCTCGCTCGAGATTCGCTGCTTGCCGGAGTGGCAGAACGCCTCGCTTCGGCCCGTGCAGGGCCTCATGCAGCACCTGCTCGGCGTTGCCGGAGCCGCGAGCGACTCTGGATCCTCACTCGAGCAGAAAGTGCGAGAGCTCGGGCTGGCTCCCGCGACCGCGGTCCCGCTGTTCTGCGTTTGGCTCTCGGTTTCAATGCCGCCTGGCTTCGCTCCGCTCACGTGGTCGCCGCAAAAGCAACGCCAGCTCTTGCACGAGCTCGTGGTCGAGGCGCTGCTCGTAACCCTCGAGCGCGGCAGCGTGCTCTTGGTGGAGGACATTCACTGGGCCGATCCCTCGACGCTCGAGCTCCTCGATCTCTTGGCGGGCAAGGTGAAGTCGCGCTCGGCGCTCGCGATCCTCACGACCCGGCCCGAAAAGTCCCTTACCTGGTCGTCCCCGGTGGAAGCGCTGTCGCTGGCCGGCCTCGACGACACCGCGGTACGCGCCCTTGCCACCGCGCTTTTGCCTGACGCCTCGGCAGGCCACGTGAACCTCGCGCAATTCGTGGCCCGTTCGGACGGCATCCCGCTCTATGTCGAGGAGCTCGCCATCGCACTTCGACAGAAGCAGCGCGTGCCGGAAGGCTCGAGCACGGCGTCCTCTGGCGGCACGCACGGCAACTTCGACGGCGTGCCGGCAAGCTTGCGCGATCTCCTGACGAGCCGCCTCGACGAGATCGGCGAGGGTCGGCGCACAGCGCAATTCGCCGCAGCCCTCGGTCGCGAGTTCTCGCTCGAGCTCCTTACGGCGCTCGACACGCGCGACGAATTCGCCCTCGCGAGCGATCTCGAGGAGCTCGTTACAGCACAAATCCTCGCAAAACGGCTGCGCCTGGGGAGCCCTGTGTACATCTTCCGTCACGCGCTGATTCGTGACGCGGCGTACGACAGCATGCAGCCTACCGCGCGCGAGCGAACGCACGAAGCGATCGGGCTGGGCCTCGAAAGCAGGTTTCCCGCGCTCGCCGCATCGGAGCCGGACGTGCTTGCTCACCACTTCGACCGCGCAAGGCAGGGTGCGAAGGCCGTTCACTATTGGCAGCTCGCGGCACAAAAATCGAGCTTCGCCTCGGCGCACCTTGAAGCGATGGCGCAGATCGATCGCGCACTCGAGCTCTTGCGTGAAGCACCGAGCACGCCGGAGGCCGTCGTAACGGAGTCACAAATCTTGCTCACCCGAGGGGCGATCATCGTCGGGAAGCGGGGGTACACGGATCTTGAGGCCAAAGGCTGCTTCGAACGGATCGCGAGCCTGGTGAAGCCGGAGGGATCGGGCATGCCGCTCGCCTTCGCCGCCCGATGGGGACTCTGGTACTTCAACAACACACGTGCCAACTTGCGGGAGTCCTGCGGTATCGCGAACGAGCTGTCGGCGCTGGCGCGCGCTGCGGGCGATTCGGCAATGTCCCTGACTGCGTCCACCGCGCTTTGCCAAAGCCGTTTTTGCACCGGGCAGCTAGCCG
>DATMCL010000614.1:0-2028 GCA_035558375.1 Polyangiaceae bacterium | reverse complement strand
AACGAAGGCGAGCGCCGTGCGAAGCGCGACCATGCACCCCGAGAATACCGTCAAAAGAGGGGTTTGTCCCGGAGCTCCTTTTTGAAGCGGGAACGGAGATCGTCGTGGCACGACTTACAAGCCGCTTTCACGTCGTCGAGATTGCCAGCGCGGGCCGCGTCGGCGCCCTTCTTCGCGATCGTGTCCCATCCCGTGAAGCCGCTCGGCGGATGAGCGGCGACGGTGTCGAGTGCCTTGGCGAGCGCGGCGGTGTCCTTCTGGTCCATCGCCGGCTTCATGTTGTCTTTCATCCACTTCTGCGTCGGGCAATCGGGCAACGGCTTCTTGCCGCAGGTCGCCCCGGCAGGCGCCTCCTCTTCCTTCTTGCAGCCGGGGACCGCCACCAGGAGCGAAAAAGCGAACAACCATCGATGCATGCCGGCGAGCGTACCTGCGCGGGCCGCACGTCACAATTGGGGCGGCAGTTGGCCAAAACGTCGCCGAAAGTTCCGCGAAACGCGGAGGGGCGGAGGCTCGAAGCATGGAGCTTGGCCTGACGGTTCCCGAGCGCACGCGGCGCGTCGTGGCCGACGATCTCGAGATCCAAGCGCTCGGGCCGTGCGCGTATCCGTCCCCTCTTGCTCACCGCATCGCGCACGAGACGATTCATTACGTCGGGCGCGCCGATCGCGTGCTCTTGGACGACCGCCTGTCGACGCACGCCGCGCGCCAAGGCTCGAGCGAGGCGGTGCCGGCGTTCGAGCTCGCGGGGCCGCGTCATCAGGTCTTTTTCGAGCCGTCTCGGCTCAAAGCCGGCATCGTGACGTGCGGAGGTTTGTGTCCGGGGCTCAACAACGTGATCCGCGGCCTCGTGCTCGAGCTCACGCAGGGCTACGGCGTGAGCGAGGTGCTCGGCTTTCGCTACGGGTACGAAGGGCTCGTGCGGCGCTCCGGCCTCGGCCCCGTGCGCCTCACGCCCGTGACGGTTTCGGACATTCAGGCGCAGGGCGGCACCTCGCTCGGCACGTCACGCGGCGAGCAAGATCCGTTCGCGGTCGTCGAGCGGCTCGAGGAGCTCGGCGTGCAGATGCTGTTCACGATCGGCGGCGACGGCACCTGCCGGGGCGCGATGGGCATCGCCCAAGCGGCCGAGAAGCGCGGCTACCCGCTGTCGGTCATCGGCGTGCCGAAGACGATCGACAACGACATCCACTTCATCGATCGGAGCTTCGGGTTCGAGACGGCATTTTCGGCCGCCGTGGAGGTGATACGCAGTGCCCACGTCGAGGCGACGGGCGCTCGCAACGGCATCGGCGTGGTCAAGCTCATGGGGCGGCATTCGGGCTTCATCGCTTGCCACGCGGCGCTCGCGTCGACGGACGTCGATGTCGTCTTGATTCCGGAGCTGCCGTTTCGGCTCGAGGGCCCCGGCGGCCTCTACGATTTCTTGGAGGCACGGCTCGAGGCGCAGTCGCACGCGGTGATCGTGGTCGCCGAAGGCGCGGGGCAGGCGTACTGCGCGAACGGCAACGGCCCCGAGACCGATCGCAGCGGCAACGCGAAGCTCGGCGACATCGGTGTCGTGCTGCGCGATCGCATCGTGAAGTACTTTCAGGGCCGGCGGACCGAGATCACGCTCAAGTACATCGACCCGAGCTATCACATCCGCAGCGTGCCGGCGTCTCCGGCGGACAGCGTCTACTGCTGGAACATGGCGCGCAACGCCGTCCACGCCGGCATGGCGGGCAACACGAACATGCTCATCGGGCGCTGGCACGGACGGTTCGTCCACGTGCCGATGCCGCTCGCGACACGCTTTCGCAAGCAAGTCGACGTCACGGGAGATCTCTGGTCGTCCGTCGTCGAGTCGACGCGCCAGCCGTTCACTCTGGCGTGAGCTCGACGAAGTTGCCGGTCAGCATCAAGAGCGACAAGACCGTCCAGCAGTGGTTGTAGTAGCGACTGCGCGCGAGCAGCGTGCCCGTCCGCACCCGCGCGTACGCGGCGTCGAGAAAGGTCTGGTACCGCGCGTCGTGCATCGCCCCCGCG
>DATMCL010000613.1:0-8497 GCA_035558375.1 Polyangiaceae bacterium | reverse complement strand
GACGAGCTCATCGTCGTGGTCGGGCGCGCTCTCGAAACCCGTGCCCTCAAGAGCGAGGTCGCCGAGCTGCGCCAGCGCCTCGGCACGGGCGGGAGTCTTTCCGCGCAGATGGGTCCGAGCCAGGAAGTGGCGACTGTCGTCGAACAGGTTCGGGTCGTGGCCGAAACGGAGTTCTCCGTGGTCGTGCTCGGGGAAACGGGGACGGGCAAGGAGCTCGTGGCTCAAGCCATCCACCGCGAGAGCGCACGCCGCTCCGGGCCCTTCGTCGCCGTCGATTGCGGCGCGATCCCGGAGGCCCTGCTCGAGTCGGAGCTGTTCGGACACGAGAAGGGCGCGTTCACTGGTGCGGATCGCCGGCGCGACGGCCGTTTTCGCCTGGCGCAAGGCGGCACGGTGTTTCTCGATGAGGTAGGCAATCTGCCCCTCGGATTGCAGACCAAGCTGCTCCGGGTGCTCGAGTCGCGTCAGATGCAGTCGGTCGGCTCGGAACGCTCGACACGGCTCGACGTGCGCATCGTCGCCGCCACGAACGAGGACCTCCCCGGGCGCGTCGGTGCCGGAAAGTTTCGCGCGGATCTCTTCTTCCGACTCGCGCAATACACGATCACGCTGCCCCCGCTGCGCGAACGCCAGGGCGACATCCCGCACCTCGCGCGCCGGTTTCTCGAAGAAGTGCGCGTGGAGCTGCGCCGGCCCATTCGCGAGCTTGCGCCCGACGCCGTCGCGGCGCTTCAGCGCCACGCGTGGCCCGGAAACGTGCGCGAGCTCCGCAACGTGATTCGCCAGGCAGTGCTCGAAACGCGAGAGGACGTCGTGCGACGCCCCCACGTGCAGAAGTTCTTGCGCCAGAAAGGCGCGCCGGGCAGCTCCGAGGCGGCCATGAGCGGCCTGTCGTTGAAAGAGCGAGCCGAAGCCGCGGCACGCGAAGCGGAACGGGTCGCCATCTGCGAAACGCTCCGCACCACGCTCGGCAACAAGAGCCGCGCCGCGCGTGCTCTTTCGACCGACTTCAAGACCCTGCACCTCAAGATGAAGGCGCTCGGGATCCGAGCCCGCGATTTCAGCCCTTGATGGCGGCCGGCGCTGCGGCAGCGCCGAGATACGCCGCGAGCGTGAGCGGCAGCTGCTCCGCGTCGATCGGCTTCGTGATGTAGCCGTCGCAGCCGGCAGCGCGCGCCTTCTCTTCGTCGCCCTTCATCGCGTAGGCGGTGAGCGCGATGATCACGATGTCCGCGTATTCGGGATCGGCCTTGAGCCGTCGCGTGAGCTCGAGCCCGTCGATGCCCGGCAGTTGGATGTCCATCAAGATCATGCGCGGCTTCGCGTGCGCGAGCCTTCGCAATGCCTCTTCGGCGTCGTTGGCGGTCGCGACGTCGTACCCTTCCTCCTCCAAAATGATGCGGAGCAGCTTCAAATTCGTGGGATTGTCGTCCACGATGAGGACGTGGGTGCCCGGCATCAACTTCCCTTTCGCGGCATGCGCTCCTCGGCCGTGAGCGCTTCGGGCTCGACGGTGCGGGGCAGCGTGGCAAAGAACGTGCTGCCCGCGCCGACCTCGCTCCGAACTCCCACGACCCCGCCTTGCGCCTCGACGATGCGCTTCGTGAGCGCGAGGCCGAGACCCGTGCCCGGATACCGTTTCGCCGACCCCGCGTCGAGTTGCTGAAACTCCACGAACAAGCGGCTCATGTCCTCGGGCTTGATGCCGATGCCGGAGTCTTCGACGGCGACGGTAAAACGCTCGTCACCCTCGGGTTCGATCCGCATCGTGACGTTCCCGTGTTCGGGCGTGAACTTGATGGCATTGGAAAGGAAGTTGTAGAGCACCTGCTTGAGCAGGCGCGGATCGACCCGCACCGGGCCGAGCTCTTTATCGACCTGGACACTCAGCCGAATGCGCTTCTCCGCTGCCAGGCCACGCAAGATGTCGCGCACCTCGCCCGCCACGCGCCCGAGCGCCACCTCCTCGACGTGCATCTCCGTGCGGCCCGACTCGACCTTGGCGAGGTCGAGCACGTCGTTGATGAGCTGGAGCAGGTGCTCCGAGCTGCTCAGGATGTCGCCCAGGTACTCGGTTTGAGTCGCCGAAAGCGGCCCCGCCTTGCCGGTGTGCAAGAGCTTGGAGAACCCGATGATCGCGTTCAAGGGCGTGCGGAGCTCGTGCGACATGTTGGCCAAAAATTCGCTCTTCAGGCGATTCGCCTCCTCCATGCGACGATTTTGCGTCTCCATGTCGCGCTTGCGCTCCGTGACGTCGCGGATTGCCGCCGTGACGAGGGTGCCGGCATCGGTAACGATCGGGCTCAGGCTGATCTCGCAGGCGAACTCCTGTCCGTCTTTGCGACGGCCGAAGAGGTCGAGACCCATGCCCATCGGACGCGTCTTCGGCTCGCTCGCGTAGCTTTGACGATGCTCCGGGTGCCGTTCGCGGAAGCGATCGGGCACGAGCGTCTCGATCGGCGAGCCAATGAGCTCCTTTCGCTCGTAGCCGAAGAGCTTCTCCGTCTGAGCGTTGACGAGGACGATGCGCCCGTCGGGCCCGATCACCACCATGGCATCGGGCGCCGACTCGAGCAGAGCGTCCGGCGCCGCCTTCAGGAAGTCGCCGAAGCGCTCGTCGAGCTTCGGCCGCGAGCCGCGCGATGCGCGACTGCGGGAAGGCGAATCCCGGAATTTTCGGCTGCTCATGCCCCTCTGCGCGCCCTGCGGGCGATCGAGACCACGACGCTAGCAGCAGATGCCTGGACCCGTGAGGGGGGTCTTCTTCGCGAGCGTTTTACGGCGGGTAGACGCTACTTTTTTCCGCGTAGCTCCGCGGCTTTCTTCTTCGCTTCGGGCCCGATCCCCTTGTCGCCCGCGAGAGCGGCCGCCTTGTCGAGGTGCTCGAGCGCCGCCTTCTTGTCCTTCGCGGCGAGCTGCAACCCGAGGTAGTGGTGCGCGGGGGCGAAGTCGGCGTCCATCGCGAGCGCAGCCTGGTAGTCGGCCTCAGCGGCCTTGTCGTCCTTCTTGCCGGCTTCGCACATGCCGCGGCGCACGAGCAGCGCGGGGATCTTCTTCTTCTCCATCGCGCGGTTGATGGTGGCGATGCAGTCGTCGAACGCGCCGGCCTTGGTTTGCACGGACGCGATGCTGGCGAGCAACGCGGGGTCGTCGCTCGCGGACGCTTTCTTGAGCTCCCCGAGGCCTTCGTCCTTCTTGCCCGCTTCCATCAAGAGCTGGCCGTAGGCGGCGTGCAGCACCATGTCCTTCGGGCGAGCACCCGCGGCGGTGGCGTACGCCGAGAGCGCTTCGTCCTTCTTGCCGACGGCCTCGAGCGCGACGGCGCGGTTCAGGAGCAGGTCGGGGTGCTTGGGCAGCGACTTGAGCGCGGTATCGACGACGGCGAGCGCGCCCGCCGCATCGTTGTCGTCGAGCAGGAGCTGCGAGAGGTTCACGGCCGGATCGGGAAGCTTCGGATCGAGGCCGATGGCGGCCTTGTACGCTTCCTTCGCGCCCGCCTTGTCGCCGAGCCCTTCGTTCGCGACGCCGAGGTAGAACGCGGCCTGCGGATCCTTCGGATCGTCCTTGCGTGCTTGCTCGAGGGTGCTCTTCGCTCCCGCGAAATCCTGGCTCTGGATGGCGCTCATCGCCTTCTCCACGCTCGCGTTCGACGCAGGTGCCGAGGACGGCCCACCACTACCGGAGCCGGAGCTCGCGCTCGGCTCCTCGAGCGACGGATCGGCGGGCGGGGGCTGAGACCCTCCGCAAGCGGACAAAGCGAGCGCGAGCGCGCACGAGGCAACAGTCCCAAGCTTCATGGTTGCGATGCTTTCTCGAGGTGGGCGATGGTGGAGGAAAGGCGCGTCTTGATGGCTTCGATGCGATCGGGGTCCGTGACCTTGGCTCCCTTTTCGTCGGTCACGTAGAAAACGTCGGCCACCTGGTTGCCCTCGGTGTTGATCTTGGCGAGGCTGATCTGCAAGCCGAGCGCCTGCAGCGTGTGGCTGAGCCAGAAGAGCAAGCCGGCCTGGTCGCGGGTCGTGACCTCGATCACGGTTTGGTTCACCGAAGCGCGGTTGTCGACGTGCACGTCGGTGGCGATCGACGGCATCGGACGGTCGGACCAAGCGGAGCGCCGGTTGCCACCGAGCACGAGCTCGGCGGGCGTGAGCTCTTTCGAGATGAGGCGCTCGAAATCGCGCTGCAGGCGCGGCAGGGCGGCCTGCACCGTTTCGGGCGAGGTCCCCCCGCGCACCCAGAACAAGTCGAGCGCGCGCGTGCGCCCGAAGTTATCGACCCAGTTGTTCACCTGGGCGCTCAGGATTTTGAAGCGAACTGCGGCGAGCGTCGCCGTGATCATCGCGAGCAAGCCGGGGCGATCGTCCGCGATGAAGCCGAGCTCGACGTACGGTTCCGCCACCGTCATCACCGTGACGTTCACTTGCTGCATCGCCGCGGCGCGCGCGAAGCGTGAATGGCGCATGATGTCGCCGCTTTCGTTCGCGTAGAGGTACCGCTCGGGCATGGCCGTCAAGAAGTGGTCGAGGAACTCGCGCTCACCGCGCTCGGGGCACATGACGCGCACGGCTTCGCGCGTTTCTTCGAGCCGCTCTTCGCTGTGCGGCGTGCCGCCGGAGGACAGGAGCACGTCCGCGGCGAGATAGAGCTGCTCGAGCACGCGTGCCTTCCAGCTCGTGAGCGCGCCGAGGCTCGTCATCGACACGTCGCACACCGTGAGGAGGTAAAGCTCGCGCAGGCCCTCGCGCCCGTGCACTTCCTCGCAAAACGCCGCGAGCGTGTCGGGGTCGTCGATGTCGCGGCGCGTGGCGACGTGGTACATGCGCAGGTGCTTGAGGACGAGGTGCTCGACCTCGCGAATGTCGGCTTCCGCCATGCCGATCCGCTCGAGCACGCTGCGCGCCATGCCCGCGCCACGCTCTGAGTGGTGCTTGCCGCCCTCGTCCTTGCCGATGTCGTGCAGGAGGGCCGCGAAGAACAGCGCGTTCGAGCGCGAGATCTCGGCGGCGAGACGCGAGGCGAGCGGGTGCTCCGTCGCGAGCTCGCCGCGGATGAGCGCGCGCAACTGGTCGACGACGGCCACCGAATGCACGTCGACGGTGAACGTGTGATACACGTCGTGGTGCACGCGGCCGACCACCGGCAAAAACTCCGGCACCATCGCCACGAGCAGCCCCACGTCGTGAAGCTCCTGCAGCACGGAGCCGCCGCGCAGCTTCGTGCGCTGCACCGTCGTGCACAGACGCATGAACAGGCGTGACGCCTCCTCGCTCGCGCGCAGACGCTCGGAGAAGCTCGGCGCCGAAAGCGCCCGCGCGATGGCGTCGCGCGCGAAGCCGTACACCGGCAGATCGCGCTTGACGGCCTCGTCGTAGACGCGAAGCGCGAGGGCCGGCTCGGCCTCGAGCTCGGCCGGATCGACGATCGACACCTGATCGTTCGTGAGCTTGAGCCCGTTGCCGATCACGCGCTCGCGCGGCTTGCGCTTCGGCGGCGGCTCGGAGCGCTGCAGGATGAGCTCGCGCGCGCGCGCGATCACCCGAGCGTTCCGATAGTAGACGCTCATGAACTGCTCGACGCCGGCGCCGCCCGTCCCGAACCCGAGGTCCTTCGCGAGCGTTTCCTGGCGATCGAAGCTCAGCCGATCGGAGCGGCGCCCCGCGTAGAGGTGCAGCAGATTGCGCACGCGCCAGAGCATGAGCGTCGCCTCCTCGATCTCCTGCCATTCGCGCGCGAGCAGCACGCCGAGACGCACGAGCTCCTTCAGCGCCTTGACGCGAAAGCGCGCGCGCACGGCCCAGCACGCCACGTCGAGATCGCGCAGCCCGCCGATGCCGTTCTTCACGTCGGGCTCGAGCAGATACACGGACCCGCCGTAACGCTCCCCGCGATCGGTGACGCGCTTCGACAGGCGCTCGAGGAATTTCGAGATATTGCCGATACCGAACAGGCCTTCCGCGGCGCGGCTCACGAGCTTGTCGCTCACGCTCGCGTCGCCCGCCACGAGGCGCCAGTCGAGCAGCGTCGTTGCCGTCGGCAGATCGTTCTGCGCGAGCTCGAGCACCTCGTTCATCGTCACCACCTGGTGACCGATGGTGAGCCCGGCGTCCCAGAGCGGGTAGAGCAGCGCTTCGGCGACGGGCCGCACCTTCTCGACGCGCGCGGACGAGATCAAGCGCACGTCGAGGTCGCTGTGGTACGCGAGCTCCTCGCGACCGTAGCTGCCCACGCCGACGAGCCCGACCTCCTGCCAGGTGCCGTCGACGGTCATCGACGTCTCGAGCGCCCGGAAGAGGGCGCAGAGCAGGCCGTCGATCACCTTGCTGTAGCGAACCGCGGCGGGAAGACCGGCGTCGGGCCCGGCGGCGCGCACCATGGTCTCGATGGCGCCACGGTGGCGTACGACGTAAGTCTTGAGCTCGGCGGCGAGCGTCGGCGAGCGTCGGTCGAGCGCGGGAACCAACGACGGCGCAGAAACGATAGGCGGCATGCGGCCGGCCCGGGGTTATACCCCAAGCCGCCCCCTCCCGCCCCCCGGGCGCTCCAGCCGTGCTACATCCTGAGGGGATGGAGCGACGGGGTTTTCTCAGTCTTCTTGGCACCAGCGCGCTAGGCCTCCTCGCGAGCGCTCCGGCCGGCGCGTCAACGGCGCGCGCTTTGACGCTGGCCGAGCTCGTCGGCAAGAGCACGAGCGTGGTCGTCGCCACGGCGGTCGCCAAGCGCTCGAGCTGGACGACCATCGGCGGGGCGCGGCGTATCGTCACGGACACTCGGCTCAAGGTGGAGGAGCTCGTGTCCGGCGCCGATCCGAGCACCACCGAGCTCGTCGTTCGGACGCTCGGCGGGGTCGTCGGCGAGATCGGCCAGATCGTGGAGGGCGAGGCCGAGCTCACGATCGGTGAGCAGAGCATGACGTTCGTGACGCAGATCGACCCCGCGTTCTACGGCGTCACGGCCATGGGCCAGGGGCATTACCCGATCACGGCGGACACGCGCGGCCGCATCCTGCGCCAGAACCGCCAGCTGCCGGCGCTCGTCGGCAACAAGGCGACCGCCGTCGCGACGTTACGCGGCCGCTTGGTCAGCGACGGACTCGCGCTCGTACGCGCGGTGCGACGATGAGGCGCGGCGCCCTCGCTCTTTGGGCAGCCCTTTCCGCCGCAGCGGTCGCGTCCATGACGGCTCCGGCACACGCCGAGTATTGCCGGACCAAAGCCTGTGACAACCACCTCGGCTACGACGACGTCTGGCAAACCGAGCCGGATCCGTCCTGCGCCCAGGCCCCGAACGGCTGCCGCTACGAGGGCCAGCCGCTCTACTGGCCAGAGAGCTGCATCTCCTTCTCCGTCCAGCAAGACGGCTCGAAAACGCAGCACATCGACTTCGCGACGGCGCACGACGTGATCTCGCAGGCTTTCGTCACGTGGATGAGCGCCGACTGCGGCGGTGGCGCCACGCCCGCGATGCGCGTCGACGATCTCAGCCCCGCGAGCTGCAACCACCCCGAGTACAACTCCGAGCAGGGCAACGCCAACGTCTTCATGTTCCGTGACGGCGACTGGCCGCACGAGCACGCCGAGGACACGCTCGCCCTCACCACCATCACCTACAACCGCGAAAACGCGCAGATCTTCGACGCGGACGTCGAGATCAACTCGTTCATGGCAACCTTCACGGTCACGGACGATCCCGCCGCGATCAGGGACGATCTCCTCGCCGTGCTCACGCACGAGACCGGGCACTTCCTCGGCCTGTCGCACGACGACGCCATGGAAGCGACGATGTACCAGAGCTACCGCCAGGGTCAGACCCAGCAGCGCGATCTCTACACGACCGACATCGAAGGCATCTGCGCCGTCTACCCGCCGGGCGGCAAGGTCAGCAGTGAGGAGTGCACCCCGCGCCACGGCCTCTTGCGCACCTGCGCCGTGAAGGAATCCAGCGGCTGCACCATCACGTCCGAGCGCGCGAACGGCGCGGGCTCGCTCGGGTTCGTCGCCGCGCTCGGCCTGGGCCTCAGGCTGCGGCGACGACAGGCGCGCCGGGCTTGACCCGGAACGGGGTGGAACGACGATGAAGCGCCGAGTCCTCGCTCTCTCCGCCGCGCTCGTGGCCGCAGCGCTCAGCGCCGTCTCGGGTCGGGCGCACGCCGAGTACTGCCGCACCAAAGCCTGCGACAATTTCCTCGGCTACGACGATGTCTGGCAAACCGAGCCGGATCCGCCATGCACCACGACCGGGAACGGCTGCCGGCTCGAGGGCCAGCCGCTCTATTGGCCGAAGAGCTGCCTCTCCTTCTCCGTTCAGCAGGACGGCTCGCCGAAGCAGGAGATCGACTTCGACACCGTTCACAGCGTCATCCAGCAGGCCTTCGTCACCTGGCTGAGCGCCGACTGTGGCGACGGCTACACGCCGGCGCTTCGCGTCGACGACTTCAGCCCGGCCTCCTGCAACCACCCCGAGTACAACACCGATCAGGGCAACGCGAACGTCTTCATGT
>DATMCL010000612.1:0-4563 GCA_035558375.1 Polyangiaceae bacterium | reverse complement strand
CGCGCGAGCATCGGCTCCGAATCCGCCACGCACCTTGCCGTCCGCCTCCTCGAAATCGCCAGCGACGGCCTGGCGCGCCGCGCCCGCCTCGACGCCGAAGGCCGCGACGAACGCCGCTACCTCGAGCCCTTGGTCGCCCTCACCATCCAAGGCCGCTGTCCCGCCGACATGCTCGTCCAGGGTCTTGCCGTCGGCCAAGAGCTCCCCGTCGCGGAGCTCGTCAGCCGCACAAGGCTTGAGCTGGTTTGAACCGGCATCGGCCGGGGAGAGGGAGGGGCGACCGGTTGCGCCACGCGATCACGGCGACCTGTAGCGCAGCATGTGCCGGCCTCGCCGGTTCCTCGTGTGGGTTGTGGCGAGTCCGGCCTGTTGATCAGGTCTTCCAAGACCTACGCGTCGTCGCTCGCGGGCTTGCGCCCGCGGGCACTCCGTAGACTCAATCGGTGCGGCTTCCCGGATCCGGATTCGAACCCGGATCCCGCTCCGAACCCGAACTCACCTGGCCACCTAGGGCCCGAAGAGGCAGTGCGATGTCGCGCTGCCCCGCGGCGCTACATCTACCTTTACCTAGGCTCGCTGCTGACGATCGTTCCGCAGTTCACGAACGCGAGCGTCGTTTCGGCTTTGAAGTTCGATTGGGTCGTGTGGCGCTCGGTCTGGAACATGTCGAACGGGTAGACCTGGCCGACGGTGAGGCCGAGCGAGTCGACCGTGATCGTCTTCGACTCTTGCTTGTGGACGCCGCCGAGATCGAGCGCGAGCTTGCTGTCGATGTAGACGAAGACGTCGTCGTCACCCGTGAAGGTGAAGGTCTCGCCGCCGGCGTACTGGAACGCCGTATGGATCTCGGTCGTGAAGTGGAAGTTGTGCATCATGCGGCTGCCGTCCATGCCGTCGTCGCCGAAGCCGATGCCGTCGAGCGGGTAGAACGCCGAGCTCGAGAACGTGCTCTTCGTGCCGTTCGGCTCGAAGTAGACGTTGAAGATGAACGGCTGGTTCGTGCCCGGGACGTTGCGGAACCAGGTGTCGAAGCCCGCCGGATCGGTGATCGTGATCGTGGGTTGTCCGGGCACCGCGAGCACGGGCTTCTGATCGGCAGGGAGGGTTGCCGACACCGTGCCGAGGTCGTCCGTAGACTTGTTCGTGAACATCGGGTTCTCGAAGTTCATGCCGTCGGCCGTGAAGTCGCGGATCACGGCGAGGATGGTGGTGCCGCAGCCGCTCTCCGTCGTGGGCGTGGGCATGGCGGCGTCGCTCGTGATCGCGTCGCCCACCTTGAAGCCGCCGAGGTCCGCGTGCGTGTATCCGGGTGGAAAGCCGGTCGGTCCCGTGGGCGCACCGGCCGCCGCGCCCGTGCCTGCGCTGCTCGGAGGCGGCACGTTGACGGAGGAGCTGCCTCCCGTGGCGCCCGACCCGGTGGCGCTCGAGCCGCCCGCGCCCACGGCAACCATGGAGCTACCGCCCCGGGCGCCCGAGCCGTTCAGGCCTTCGGCCGACGTCCCCGTGTCGCCACCGCAGCCGACGGCAGCGAAACCGGCGAGCGTCAATAGGCCGATCGGCCATGTTCGAGAGAAGAGCATCAATGGTTAGTACGCGGAGGCCACCAACAGCAGGCGCGCCGCGTGTAACGCTGGGCAGCTGTGCTCTTTTTCGTGCGCAATGAAAGCGGCTTACGCCGCGCGCGCGAGCGCAATCTTGTCGGTCTGCCCAGCTCGATAAAACCGTCGGAGCAAAGCCCGTGTTTCCCCATGGTCCCGGTCGAGTAATCGGGCCGCGAGTCGCGCGGCCAGGTCGTTCGCGAGCCGGTACCGCTCGCCCGCTTCGGTCCCTTCCGGATCGATGAACCGCCCGCCTTCGAAGAGATGCGTGTGCATGCGCCGCGCGCTCTCGCGATCGAACCCCGGCTCGAGCCCGAGCAGCACGAACTTGTCGACCTCGGCTTGCAGCTCGAGCTCGAGCTGCGTCGTCGGCAAGCCCGTGCGCACGCGCTCGGCCACGAAGACGAAGTGGCTGACGCCCTCGAGCAGCTGCAGCCACACGTCGTTCGCTCCCATGTGCGGAGCTTCCGTCGGCACGACGAGCGCGAGCTCGATCGCCATGTCCGACTCGCGCACGAGGAGCGTCTCGCGTTCGCCCTTGGCCGCGGCTTGCGCGAAGTCGGCGACGTCGGGCGTGCTCTCGAGCGCGTAGTAGCGTTCGAGGCTGTGTTGGATGCTCCGGAGCGCGCGCTTCGTCTTCGGCGCGACCCGGCGCATCGTCAATGCACCCCGCCGCCGCCTCGTAACGGAACGAGACCGTGCGAGCCGAGCGACGCCGCGATCTCGCTCGAGCCGTGCTTCAGCCAGCGCTCGTAGAGCTTGAGCACGCTCGATGGCGAGTGGCTCGCGCTCGTTGCGACCAAGCGATCGGCGATGCTCTCGATGAGCTCGACGAAGCTCCGGAAGTGCGCGGCGAGCTCACCGAAGACATCGGGCGCCGAGCTCGTCGAGCCGCTCTGGCGCAGCATGCTCGCCGCGCCGTCGTACGCTTGCGCGCCGATCGAGGTGACGTAGTCGAGCGCCACGCCGCGGGTCGCGAGGTGGTCCGAGAAGAAGCCGCACACGTAGAGCGTGCCGTCGCCGAGCGCCCGCAGCCGCTCGAATCGCTCGCGGCCCGAGCTCTCGCGCGCTTCGGCGAGCAGCAGCGTCAGCGGACGGTCGAGCGCGTCGCGCGTGAGCGTGCCCGGCTTCGCGTAGTCGGCGAGCAGGCCCGAGACGTAGGCCCGGGTCGCCTCCGTCGCTTCGACTCCCCGCCCGGCGAGGGCTTCGCCGACCAGCTCCTTGAAGAAGCCGCCAATGTCGGCTGAGAGGTCGAGGTCGGTGCTCATGGCCCGGGCCTTCCACACAAACCTACGGCGCGTTCGTTGCTGAAATGTAACGAAACACCTGATCCGATGCCCAGGTGGGGATATCTTTCTTGGCACTCTCCAGCCGTGGCTGCCAAATCCGGAATGTATTTGGGGGGCCCGCCCTTGACAGGCGGCAGGCGCAACGTAAGTTCGCAGCCGCACACTGTTAGCACTCGCCCTCGGTGAGTGCTAAGAGCAAAAGTCCTGTAGTTTCAGGACTTTGAATGTTCCGTTCCCCCGTTCGCGCTTCGAGCGCGAGGTCGGGTGAAGGGGGCCCTAACCCACATAGGCACGAGGACAGACATGGCCACGAAGATTCGACCCCTCCAAGACCGCGTGATCGTGAAGCGCTTGAAGGAAGAAGAGAAGACCAAGGGCGGCATCATCATCCCGGACTCCGCGAAGGAGAAGCCGGTGGAGGGTGAAGTGCTCGCGGTCGGCAACGGCAAGGTTGTCGACGGGAAGCTCCAGACGCCCGACGTGAAGGCCGGCGACCGGATCCTGTTCGGCAAGTACAGCGGCACGGAAGTGAAGATCGACGGCGAAGAGCACCTCATCCTGCGCGAGGACGACATCCTCGGCGTGCTCGAGCGCTAGTCCGCGTTTTTGGAATTTTAAGGAGCTCAAAGCAAATGGCTGCCAAAGAAATCGTTTATCAAGAGAAGGCTCGCAATCTCGTGCTCAACGGCGTGAACGCACTCGCGGACGCGGTGAAGGTCACGCTCGGGCCGCGCGGACGAAACGTCGTCATCGAGAAGAGCTTCGGCTCGCCCACGATCACCAAGGACGGCGTGACCGTCGCCAAGGAGATCGAGCTCGAGAACAAGTTCGAGAACATGGGCGCCCAGATGGTGCGCGAAGTCGCCTCGAAGACCAGCGACGTGGCCGGTGACGGCACCACGACCGCCACGGTGCTCGCTCAGGCGATCTTCCGCGAGGGCTCGAAGCTCGTCGCCGCGGGTCACAACCCGATGGAGATCAAGCGCGGCATCGACAAGGCCGTCGAAGTGCTCGTCGAAGAGCTCAAGAAGATGGCGAAGTCCACCAAGGACCCGACCGAGATCGCTCAGGTCGGCACCATCAGCGCCAACGGCGACACGACCGTCGGCAAGCTCCTCAGCGAGGCGATGGAGAAGGTCGGCAAGGAAGGCGTGATCACGGTCGAAGAGGCGAAGAGCGCCGAGACGGCCCTCGACGTCGTCGAAGGCATGCAGTTCGACCGCGGCTACCTCTCGCCGTACTTCGTGACGGACCCCGAGCGCATGGAAGTGTCGCTCGAGGACACGTACGTCCTGCTCAGCGAGAAGAAGATCAGCAACATGAAGGATCTTCTCCCGGTGCTCGAAGCCATCGCGCGCCAGCAGAAGCCGCTGCTCATCATCGCCGAGGACGTCGACGGTGAGGCGCTCGCGACGCTCGTCGTGAACAAGCTCCGTGGCACGCTGCAGTGCGCCGCGGTCAAGGCCCCGGGCTTCGGCGATCGCCGCAAGGAGATGCTGAAGGACATCGGCATCCTCACGGGCGGTCAGGTCATCGCCGAGGAGCTCGGTCTGAAGCTCGAGAACGTGACGATCACGGATCTCGGCCAGGTGAAGCGCGTCAAGATCGACAAGGAGAACACCACCCTCGTCGACGGCGCCGGCAAGAAGGACAAGATCAAGGGCCGGCAGCAGGAG
>DATMCL010000611.1:0-5146 GCA_035558375.1 Polyangiaceae bacterium | reverse complement strand
GCCCGAGACGCCGGTTCCCGCGGAGCCGCCCTTGCCGCCCGACGCGCCTCCCGTCCCGCCGTTCGTTCCACCGGTGCCCGACCCTGATGTGCCGCCGGAAGCGCTCGTGCCCGAGCCGGAGCTACCTCCACTCCCGCCGTTCGAAGCGCCAGCGCTCGGCATGCCACTCGATCCGGTTTGGCCGGCGCCGCCCTTGGCGGCGTCGTCGTCCGACTTGTTGCCGCACGCGGTGACGAGCAGCGCGCTCGTGAGCGCGGCGTACCCTAGGCTCTTTCGCACAACGAGGGAGGCAAACATCGGCGGGGTCCGTCCTCATGGAAGGGTACCGCAACGACTGCTCTCGAGGCAGCGCGAAGCACGGCGCGTGACGCCGACTATCGCAAGTTTTGTGCGAGTCTAGGCGCGCGCGTCCGCTCAGGCGTGAATGATTGCAGTAGGCTGCACGCTTTCTTCGGGCGCTTCCTCCGGCGCGGCTTCGATGGCCGCAGGTGCGGCCGCACTCTGGTGCGCGTGGCGCTCGAGGAAGCCGATGAGCTCCTCGCGCGTACGATCGTACTCGGCCGATTCGGCGAGGGCGACGCGGTCGCGCGGACGCTCGAACGGTACCGGAAGGATACCACCGAGCTTCGCCCCCGGACCGCTCGTCATCATGGCGACGCGGCTCGAGAGGTAAATAGCCTCGTCGACGTCGTGCGTGACCATGAGCGCGGTGATGCGCTGGCGCGACCACGCCTCCATCAGTGCGTCCTGAAGCTCGAGCCGCGTGAGCGAGTCGAGCATGCCGAACGGCTCGTCGAGCAGCAGCATCTTGGGCTCCAGCGCGAATGCTCGCGCGAGACCGACGCGCTGGCGCATGCCTTGCGACAGCTCGGCCGGATGCTTGTGGAGGGCGGAACCGAGCCCCACGCGCTCGAGGTGCTCGGCCGCGCGCTCGCGGCGCTCGGTCGTGGTGAGTGCGGGGAACGCCTGCTCGAGCCCGAGAGTCACGTTTTCGAGCGCCGTCATCCACGGGAAGAGGCACGGCGCCTGGAACACGACGCCGCGATCCGTCCCCGGCCCCGTCACCTCACGTCCGGCGAGGATCACGGTCCCGGCGCTCGGACCGGCGAGGCCCGCGACGATCGAGAGCACGGTAGATTTGCCACAGCCCGAGTGCCCGATCAGGCACACGAACTCGCCCTCCTCCACGGTCAGGTTGAAGCCGTCGACGACCTTCTGCGTGCCGCGGTCGTTGGTGAAGCTTTTGCCGAGCTCCCAGATTTCCAGATACTTCTTCACGCGCTCGCCTCCACGGCGCGGGGCGCCGGTATCGATTCGACGACCTCGCGCACGGGCTTTCGTTGCTTACCGCTCGCGAGCAACCACGCGACGAGCTCGGCGCGAATCGCCTTGAAACGCGGGTCGCGTGACAGGTCGCGCCGCTCGCGCGGGCGCTCGAGGTCGACCGCGAACGCGGGGCCGAGCGTGGCCGCCGGGCCGTGCGACAAGGGGATGATGCGATCGGCGAGGAGAATGGCCTCCTCGACGTCGTTGGTGATGAGCAGCACCGTCTTGCGATCGGCCTGCCAGATGCGGGCGATCTCGTTCTGCAGGCTCGCGCGCGTGAGCGCGTCGAGCGCGCCGAGCGGCTCGTCGAGCAGAAGCACCTCCGGGTCCATCGCGAGCGCGCGAGCGACGGCGACGCGCTGCCGCATGCCGCCGGAGAGCTCGCTCGGCCGCTTGCCGCCCGCCTGCGCGAGCCCGACGAGGGTAAGGTAGCGCGTGACGCGGTCGGCTCGCTCCTCGGGCGTCGCCTTCGGGAACGCCTGCCCGACGCCGAGCGCGACGTTCTCGCGCGCCGTGAGCCAGGGCAAGAGCGAGTAGTTCTGGAACACCACGCCGCGATCGGTGCCCGGGCCCGTCACGGGCTTGCCGGCGACGCTGATCGCGCCCTTGTCGGGGGCGATGAGCCCCGCGATCATCGAGAGCAGCGTCGTCTTGCCCGCCCCGGAGAAGCCGACCACGGCGACGAACTCGCCGCGTTCGACGGTGAGATTCACGTCACGGAGCACCTCCGTGCCGCGTGCGCCCGAGCCGTAGCTCTTCGAGACGCCCGAAAGCTCCACGAAGCTCATGCCGTCGCCGCCTTGAAGCGCCGCTCCACCAGCATCATCAGACGATCGAGCGCGTAGCCCACGATCCCGATCGTGAGGATGCAGAGGATGATGTGCTCGTAGATGAGCGCGTTGTATTCCTGCCACAGGAAGCCGCCGACGCCCGGCGCCCCCGTGAGCATCTCGGCCGCGACGATCACGAGCCAGGCGATACCGAGGCTCAGCCGAAAGCCCGTGAACATGTAGGGCAAGGCCGCGGGAATGTAGACCTTGAACAACGCACGCGACTTCGAGAGCTGGAGCACCTTCACGACGTTCACGTAGTCGTTCGGAATGGAGCGCACGCCGAGCGCCGTGTTCAGCACCGTCGGCCACATCGAGCACATCGCGATCGTGAACGTGCCCGCCGGCTCCGGCTTGCCGAACAGCACGAGGCCGAGCGGCAGCCACGCGAGCGGCGACACCGGGCGCAGGATCTGGATGATGGGATCGAACGAGCTCGCGAACAGTTTCGACGAGCCGAGCACGAGCCCGAGCGGCGTTCCGAGGAGGAGCGCGATGACGTAACCCTTGGCGACGCGCCCGAGTGAATACCAGGTGAAGCGTAGGATCCCCTGGTCGAGCTCACCGCGCTTCTGGAACGGCTCGAGCACGTAGGGTTTGCTCGTTTCCCAGGTCTTCAAGGGAGAGGGCAAGTTGGGCGCGACGGTCGCGCTCGCCAGCGCCCAGAGCCCAATCACTCCCAAAATTCCGAGTGCCGGGAGGAGCCCGTAGGTCACCCATTTCTCCGTGGTGCTTCGTTTCATCGGACTCCTTCTGTGCGCTCACGCGTCGGGCGAGCGCAGCTCGGATCATCGCGCCTCATTGTTTCGTCAACCTTTCAGGGAATTCACGGGAAACGCCTTCGCGTACGCTTCGGGGTCCTTCGGATCGAAAACGGTGCCGTCGAACAATGTTTCCGGTTCGTCACTCCGCCCGCCGTGGGCGTACCCGAGCTCTTTCATCGCCTCTTCGTAGATGTCGGTGCGCATGACCTGCTTGGCGACGCCTTCGTAGTCGGGCGCGCCCTCGACCATGCCCCAGCGACGGAACTGCGAGAGCCACCACTTGGCGTACTTCGGCTGCGGGTAGTTGCAGTTGCGGCTGCTGAAGATCATGTAGTTCGGGTCCTGCTTCTTGCGGCCGTCGCCGTAGTCGTAATCACCCTTCAGACGACCTGCGATGATCTCGGGCGGGCAGTTGATGTAGGTCGGGCGCGAAACGATCGACGCTTGCTCGTCGCGGTGGCCGAGGTCGTCGAGCCAGACGCTCGCCTCGTGCAGGGCCTTGAGCACGGCCTTCACGGTCTTGGGGTTTTTGGCCGCAAATTCCTCGGTGAAAGCGCACACCTTCTCCGGGTGGTCCTTCCAGAGCTCCTGGGTGGTGATGGCCGTGTACCCGATGCCGTCGGCGATGGAGCGCGCGCCCCACGGCTCGCCGACGCAAAAGCCGTCCATCTTGTCCACCTTCATGTTCGCCACCATCTGGGGCGGTGGAATCGTGATCAGGGCCACGTCCTTGTCGGGGTGGACGCCCCCGGCGGCGAGGAAGTAGCGCATCCACATCGCGTGCGTCCCAGGCGGGAACGTCATCGCGAAGGTCATCGGCGTGCCTTTCTTCTTCGCCTCCTCCACGAGCGGCTTGAGCACCTTCGGGTCGCCCGCGACCTTACCCTTCAGCGACGCCTTCATCGTGATCGCCTGGCCGTTCCTGTTCATGAGCCACGGGATCACCATCGGCTTCTTCGGCGCCCCGAGCAGACCCATGGTCGAGGCGAGCGGCATGCCGAGCAGCATGTGCGTCGCCTGGATGTCACCGTTCGAGAGCGAGTCGCGAATCGCCGCCCAGCTCGCGCCCTTCACGACGGTGGAGTTGATGCCGTACTTCTTGAAGAGTCCCTTTTCGTGCGCAATCACGATCGGGGAGCAGTCGGTGAGCGCGATCATGCCGAAGCGCATGTCGGGCGTTTCGGGCTTGTCCCCGCTGAGCGCCGCAGGGGCGGCGGAAGTGGCGGGTTTCGTCGAGGAAGCCGCTTCTGATTTGCTGCAGGCGGGGAGCGCCGCAGCGGCGGCGAGGGTGGCCGCGTGGCTGAGCACGGCGCGGCGAGTGAGCTTGTTGTCCATGGGTAGGTGCCTCCGAAGGTGAGAGTTAGAAGACGAAGGGAATGTCGATTTGGAGCATCTGGTAGTGGGAAATGCCCTTGCCCTTGGCGAGCGGGTTATCGAGTGGCAGCGAGAGCGAGACGCCGGGACGCAGCCACATGCTCTCGCCGAGCTTGATGTGCGTGCGAGGGCCGATCGCCCACGTGGTCGTGTCACGCAGCGAGTCCGTCTTGTCGGTCGCGATGTTCGCCGGCGTGGAGAGCCAGCGCTGGTGGCGGAGCTCCGTCCCGATCGAAAGGTTCGGCGAGATGAAGTAGCCAGCGTGCACGCCGGTCGTGAAGTTCGTGTTCGCGTTGTCGGCCTTGGCGGGGCCGCGCGTCTGCCAGAGCCGGAAGATCGTCGCTTCGACCTGTGCAGTGAACCCTTTACCGACGAACGCGAAGCCGACGCCGGGGAAAACGGTGAGGTAGTTCACCGCGAACATCGCGTTGTCCATCATCGAGCGCGTCGCGGCACCGGCCGCGTTCGCAGGGGCAGCTTGCGGGTGCGGATCCGTGCCGCCGCCCGAGCCGATCGGCAGCGTCATGCCGAGGAAGAGGCCAAGCTTCAGATTCGGGTGGATTTTCGGCCCGTAGAGGACGCCGAGCACCGGGTTCAGGATGTTGGTGCGCGCCGATTTGTCGTTCGGCGGAGCGTTATCGACGAGCCCGACGCGCACGAGGGGCGCGAGATCCGGGAGGACCTTGTAGCTCGCGGAGAGCATCGGAACGACGGCGAGGCCGCCGCGGGTCGTCGGGCCTTCGTAGAAGCCGAAGGAGGTGTCGAGACGGACCGCGTTGACGGGGACGATGCCGCGGAGCTGCCAGGGAAGCGAGTACGGCGGCGGCTTGGGCTTGGGGGTTTCGGGAGCGG